>CAZIJE010000003.1:67253-93914 GCA_964539435.1 uncultured Desulfovibrio sp. | reverse complement strand
GGCCGGCGAGCTCGCCGGCTTTGCGGCGTGCATCGCCGGCCGATTCCGCCCCCACCGACGCACTCCCGCTCCCGACTACTCCCCCACCCGCTTCCCCATCTCCCGCCCCCCCGCTCGGGGGGTCCGGGGGGCGTGACGCCCCCCGGCCGCCGGAGGCACTCTTCCTCTTCCTCCTGCTCACCCTCACCGTACAATCAAATGCACGACCAACACGGCCAGCACCAGCGCCGGGTAGCAGCTGGCGCGGTTGAACAGCGCGGCTGCGTCGGCGTCGCTCTGGCTTTTGACGAGCTTGAGGGCCGGGGGCAGGACGAGGAGCGCGCCGGCTCCGGCGGCCAGGAGCCACAGCGGGGCGGAGACGCGAAGCGGCGAGAGGGCCAGAAGCGGCATGGAGACGAGGAGGCTTGCGGCCAGGCAGGCGGCGGCCAGGCGGCTGGCCTTGGCGTAGCCGAGGACGACGGGCATGGTGCGCGCGCCAAAGGCGGCGTCGCGGGAGGCGTCGTGCCAGTCGGCCGGGATGTTCTGGCCGCCGATTTCCCAGGCAAAGACCCAGGCGAAAAGGCCGACGAGGAACCAGGTTGGCGGATCGGGATTGACGGCGAAGCTCGCGGCCAGGGGGCCGAGGGTTTTGACCACGCCGTTTATGGCCGCGCGCAGATGGGTGACGGTCAGGAGCAGACAGTAGGCGGTTTCGAGGACGCAGCCGGCGATGAGGAGCCAGGCGCAGACGGGATTGAGGGTATAGGCGCCGACAAAGGCGACCACGGCCCAGACGGCGAACCAGAGGATGGCGGCGGGCAGGGACAGGCAGCCGTGGGCCAGGGGGTGCCGGATGAAGGCCGCGTCCAGGTAGTTGCACCGGGCGTCCTCGCCCGAGCTTTCCACCTGTCTCTTGTCCGACCGGTAGTCCACGATGTCGTTTAAGGCATAGACGGCGGTGTAGGCCGCGAAGACCGTGACGCAGCCGAGCGCCACCACGCCGGCCGGGGGCAGGCCGCCCCGACACAGGAGCGCGGCGCAGAACGGACCGGCCAGGTCGAGCAGCCCGTGGGGCGTGCGCGACAGGGCCAGGTAGACGGTCAGGGCGAACCGGCCGGGGGAGGAACGAACATCGGGTGCAGCGGGGTGTGCCAACTCAGTGGGTCTCGTCTTCCGGCCGGACTTTGCCGCGCACGAGCCGGAAGTGGTAGGCGTTGTAGAGAAAGATCACGGGCAGCAGGCTGCCGATGGTGTAGAGCATGATGCGCAGCATGAGCGGCGGCGCGGCCGCCTGCTCGATGGTCAGGTGCGGCGGCACGATCAGCGGGTAGAGGCTGCCGCCGAAGGCCGCGAACAGAAAGACCTGCAGGAGGGCGGTGTAGACCAGGGGCAGGACTTCCCCTCCCTTGCCGGTGGACCGGAAGCAGAGGGCGGCGCACAGCACGGCGGCGATCAGGCATAGAATGAACCAGGGGCCGAGACCGCCCTGGCCGGGCCGGCCGACCAGGAAGCCCAGGCGGCCGTCCAGGGCGATGTAGCCGACCACCAGCACCAGCAGGCCGACCGTGGCTCCGCCGTAGCGCAGCGTCCAGATCCGGGCCTGGTCCTGGAGCGGGCCCTCGGTCTTCCAGACCAGCCAGGCCGCGCCGTGCAGGGTGTAGAGCCCCAGGAGCGTGGCCGAGACCAGAATGGTGAAGGGCGAGAACCAGTCGAACATGCCGCCGGCGTGGTGCAGGCCGTCGAAGGTCATGCCCTGGAGGATGCCGCCGAGCAGGAAGCCGTGGGCCAGGGTCACGGCCACGCTGCCCCAGCCGAAAAGGCGGGTCCAGGGGCGTTTGTCGTCGGCCTTCATGCGGTATTCCAGGCCGATGCCCCGGGCCATGAGGGCGAAGAGCAGGAACCCGGCCGGCAGGTACAAGGCGGCCAGGACCGTGCCGTAGACCAGGGGAAAGGCTCCGAAGAGCACGCCTCCCATGAGGACCAGCCAGGTCTGGTTGGCATGCCAGACGCCGTCGATGGACTCGGCCATGATCTCCTGGTGCGTGGGGTCGTCGTCGTGCAGGCACAGGATGCCGGTGCCGAGGTCGTAGCCGTCGGTGAAGATGTAGAGCCACAGGAGCAGGGCGAGAATTCCGTACCAGACGTCGGCGAGGCTTATCTGTCCGTCCATGTCAGCCGCCTTTTCCTCAAGGAGTCGTTGGCCCGTGTGAAGCCTTCCACCTGATCGCGGTCCCGGCCACGGAGCCGGGCCGCGTCGAGTCCCGTTTCCGGCCCGGAGGCGCTATGCCGCCGCGCCCCCGCCATGGGCGTGGCCCGGCGGCGGCAGCTCCTCCAGGTTCGGGCCTTTCTTGAACAGCTTGGCCATGAAATAGACGAACACGAACCCGAGGATCGTGTAGGCCACGATGAAGCCGGCCATGGAGATCCACAGCTGTCCGGCGGTCAGGTTCGAGTGGCCGTCGGCGGTGCGGATCAGGCCGTAGAGCATCCAGGGCTGCCGCCCCACCTCCCGGGTGATCCAGCCGAGGATGACCGCCAGGTAACCGCCCAGCGCCATGGCCATCCAGGCCCGGAAGAGCCAGACCCGTCCCGGCGCGTCGGCCTCGGTGAGCCGCCCCTTGCGCCATTCCCAGGCCGTCCACAGGGCCACGCCGACCATGGCGAAGCCGATGAGGAACATGAAACGGAAGGAGTAGAAGGGAATGACGATGGGGGCCCGGTCGTTCTTGTGAAACTCCTTGAGCCCGGGAACGGTGCCGGTGGGGGTGTGGGTCAGGAGCAGGCTCAGCATGTAGGGGATCTGGATGGCGAAGCTGTTGCGCTCGTTTTCCGGATCCGGCCAGGCGATCATGTTCCAGGACGCGCCCGTGCCGGGCGGGTTGGTGTCCCAGTGGGCCTCGATGGCCGCCACCTTGGCCGGCTGCAGATAGCCGATCTCCTGGCCGTTCTTGTCGCCGATCACGGCCTGCAGGGGCGCAAACAGGATAGCCGCGGCTGCCGCGATCTTGAACGACTTGAGGTAGAAGGGGACGTTGACCCCGCGCGCGATCCAGTAGCCCGAGACCGCGCCGACCAGAAACAGGCTCACCTCCAGACAGGCCAGGTGCATGTGCAGGAAGGCGAAGGGCAGGTCGGGCGAGAAAATGGCGGCCATATAGTCTTCCACCACGAAGATGCCGTTCTCGATGCGTCCGCCCGTGGGCGTCTGCATCCAGGAGTTGGCGGCCAGGATCCAGAAGGCGGACAGCGAGGCGGCGAAGGCCACCATGATGGTGGAGAAGAAGTGGGTTTTCGGACCGACACGCTTCCAGCCGAAGAGCATGACGTAGAAAAACGCGGCTTCCAGCATGAAGGCCATGGACCCTTCGAAGCCGAGCACGTGGCCGAAAAAGTTGCCGATGGTGGCGGAAAACGGCCCCCAGTTGGTGCCGAACTGGAACTCCAGCGGAATGCCGGTGACAATGCCCACGGCGAAGTTGATGGCAAAGGGGCCGGACCAGAACCGGAACTGCCGGTAGTAGACCAGGTCGTTGGTCTTGAGCCACAGCCACTCCACCACGACCAGATAGAGGCCAAGGCCGATGCTGAGCGTCGGAAAGGTGATGTGGAAGGCCGTGGTCAGGGCGAACTGCAGCCGGGACAGGAACACCGGGTCGTTGAGATATTCCATCATGGCGGCTCCCAGGCCCGGTCAGGGGCAGGCGGTTTTGACGGCCACGCCGAGGATGAAAAGGCGCGATTCGTGAAATCCGGGCAGGAGGGTCAGGCCTTCCCGGCGCAGGGCGGCCCTAAACTCGGGGCCGTGAAACCGGTCCTCCCGGGGGTGGGCCAGCATGACCCGAAACAGGGGATTGGCGTAGAGCGGCGGATAGATCTCCTCGAAGAAAAACGTGCCGCCCGGGCGCAGGACCCGGGCCACCTCGGCCACGCCGCGCCGCCAGTCGGGCAGGTGATGGATGATGCCGAAATTGACCACCGCGTCAAAGGTCCCGTCCCGGTACGGCAGGCGCTCGGCGTCGCCTTGCAGAAAGGTGAAACGCTTGCCGAACGGCCCCTTGCGCCGCCTGGCCGCGACCTTGACCATGGCCGGGTCCACGTCCAGGCCGTGGTAGAGGCCCGGGGCGAAGGCCTTGGCGAAGATGCCGGCCCCGCCGCCGTCGCCGCAGCCGATTTCCAGGACCTTGGCCCCGGGAAGCAGGGGCCGGGCGGCCCGGAAGAAGCAGACTTCGCGCCACTGGGCGATTTTCCGCACCGTGCTGCGACAATAAAACCGTTCCGGCCAGTTGACCTGCATGGACCCCCCATCGGCGCTTTTGTGGTCAGTCTGCCATGTTGCACCAGACAGGCGGGGGCCGTGTCAAGGAAAATCTCTTTCGCGGCTACGGCTTGCGGCCCGAAAAAACCCGGGCCAGGCCGAAGGTCAGGTCCGTGACCCGGCAGTCCGCGAACCCGGCCTCGGCCATCTGGGCCAGGAAGGCGGCGTCCGTCGGGAAGGCGTCCACGGACGTGACCAGGTAGCTGTAGGCGTAGTCGGTGCGCGACAGGAAGTTGCCGACCGGCGGCAGGATCCGGTCGAAATAGAACCGGTAGAGGGCCGCGGCCAGGCGGTTGCGGGGAATGCCGAATTCCATGACGTGCATCTCCCCGCCGGGCTTGAGGACCCGGAAAAACTCCCGCATCACGGCCACCCGCTCGGCGATGTTGCGGATGCCAAAGGCCATGGTCACGGCCGAGACGGTATTGTCCAAAACCGGCAGGTCCCGGCAGTCGGCCACGGCCAGCCGGTAGCCGCAGACCTTGCGCGTGCGGATCTTTTCCTTGGCCACGTCCAGCATGGCCGGGGAGAAGTCCACGCCCAGGACCTTGAGCCCGGGCCGGCGGCGTCGGATGGCCAGCCCCACCTCGCCCGTGCCCGTGGCCGCGTCCAGGACCAGGCCGTAGCCGGGCCTGAGCATGTCCACGAACCGCCTGCGCCAGTAGATGTCCACCCCGAGCGACAGGGCGCTGTTCTGGAAGTCGTAGGAAAAGGCGATGTCCTCGAACATCCGCCGCACCTTGGTGTCCCGCATGGGCTCCTCCGCGATCAGTCGACGTTTCGGGCCGGTTCGGCCAGTCGCAACTTCTGCCACGCGCCGGCTCTGTAGCGCAACCCGAGGACCACGGCCAGGGTCAGGGCGTAGAGGGCGAAAAAGCCCCACAGGCCCGTGACCGGGACGGACAGGAACGACACGGCCAGACCGGCCGGGACGATGAGCCCGAAAAGCGAAACCCCGGCGGCCGAAACCATGAGAAACCGGGTGTCCCCGGCCCCGCGCAGGACGCCGAAGGCCGTGTGCAGCACCACATCGCAGGCCCCCACGAAGACCGCCCAGGCGAAAAGCGGCCGGCACAGGGCCACCACTCCGGCGAAGTCCGCGTCGGCCTCACGGGGCCGGAAGAGCTCGGCCAGCCGGTCGGGCAGGGTGAGGAAGATCACGGCCATCACGGCCATGTACACGGCCATGAGCCGCATGGCGCTGCCGGCGGCCCGCCGGGCCTGGTCCGGCCGGCCCGCGCCCATGGCCTGGCCGACCACCACGGCCAGGCCCGAGGACAGGCCCAGAAGCGGCATGAACGCCGGGGTGTTGGCCGAAAGGACCAGGCTCGTGGCCGCAAGCTGCGTGGTGCCGAGCCGTCCGGCCAGGGCGATGAAGACCGTGACCGCGAAGACGTCGAGGAAGATCTGCGCCCCGCCCGGGGCGCCCAGGCGCACCAGCCGGGAGAGGCCGGCCGCGTCCGGCCGGAAGGCGCGGCGGACCCCGAAGCGGCGGTCGTTGCCCCGGGTGAAGACGAGGCAGGCGTAGGTCGCGGTCATGGCCGCCCAGGCCGCCACCGTGGCCAGGGCCGAGCCGGCCGTGCCCATGGGGGGCAGGCCCAGGCGGCCAAAGATGAGCACGTAGTTGAGCGGAATATTGAGGAGCGCGCCGCCGAAATTGACCAGCATCACGGCCCGGGTCAGGCCCCGGCCGCTGAAAAACGCGGCCAGGGACGCCTCCAGCACCATGAACCCGGCCCCAAACATCAGCACCCGGAAATAGGTGACCTCCAGCCGCCGGATTTCCGGCGGATGGCCCATGAAGGCGAAGATGGCGTCCGAGGCCAGGGCCAGGAGGCCGAGGAACAGGAAGGAGGACAGGGCGAACCAGACGCCCTGCCACAGGACCCCGCCGATGGCCTCGGGCCGGCCCGCGCCCACGTTCTGGGCGATCAGCACGCCGGCATAGCCGACCGTGCCGAGAAAAAAGGAGGTGAAAAGGAAAAACGCGGCCCCGGCCGGCATGACCGCGGCCAGGGCGTCCTGGGAGTGCCAGCCGAGAAAGAGCCGGTCTGTCAGGTGCATGGCCGTGATCGAAGCCATGCCGGCCAAAAGGGGCAGGCCCACCCGCAAGACGTGGGCGTAACCGCCCGGGCCGTGCCAGCGTTGCATAACGGCAACCTCGTCGGTCCCGTCCAGGACCCGGTTTCGCCGGCCCTCCCCA
Source organism: uncultured Desulfovibrio sp. (assembly GCA_964539435.1). Lineage (GTDB taxonomy): Bacteria > Desulfobacterota > Desulfovibrionia > Desulfovibrionales > Desulfovibrionaceae > Solidesulfovibrio. Next base: position 87,417 of record CAZIJE010000003.1, on the reverse strand, counting down.
GAGTGGGGCCTGCCGGAGGGTGGGGCTTTTGGCAAAGTTTTTGCTTGGAGTCAAGGCGAAGAAGCCGACAGGACGGCCGCCGCGCCTCCGGCCGGCCGCGACACGAGGAGCCCCCATGCGATCCGACACACCGGCCGCCGTCGACATCCTGGACGCCCTGCTCTCGCCAGCCGACCCGACGCCCCCCGCAGCCGCCGGGCCTGAGGCCGCCTTTTTGAACCTTCCTTCCCTGGACAGGCTGATCCGCCAAGCCGCCGCCCCGCCGGACCGGAAAAAGACGGTCCAGGCCGCGCCCAGGTCCAAGGCTCCCACCGCCCTCCGGGACGTCGCCCCCCGGAAGACGCCCAAGCGCAAGGTCACCCACTATGTGGAAGAGGCGACCCGCGACCGCCTGGACCGGGCCAGGGACGCCCTGGCCGCCGGGCCGGCCGATCCCGACGCCGGCCGACCCAAGGTCCGGATCACCAAGTCCGGCCTGGTGGAGGCGGCCCTGTCCCTGGCCCTGGACGGATTCGAGGCCAGCGGCCCGGACAGCCCCCTGGCCAGACATCTGCGCACGACGCGGGGTTTTGCTCCGGCCCCGTCATCTTCCAAATAGCCGACTCCCGGAGGGCCCCATGCTCGCCATCTGCCCCTTTTGCCGCGCCAGACAGGAGATTGCCGACCCCGCCCCGACTACGGGCGTGACCTGCCAGAGCTGCCACCGAAGGTTCGCGGCCAGGCGTCCGGAGCCGGCCCTGGCCGAGGCCGGACAGGGCGTCCTGCGCATCGAACGGCCCCACGGCGTGTTCGACCGGCCGGCCGTGACCCGCTGCCCGGATAGCCCCGCCACCGCGCCCAGGTCCGTCGTCCGGCCCGCAGGCGCGCCCCAGGCCGTGGCCGCCGCAGCCCTGTCGCCGGAGCCGGCCGCTGTCCCTGGCCATGAAGAGGACGACGGCCCGCCGGTCCTGGCCGAGCCCGACGCGGCCGAGGAACGGGCCGCTCAGGCCGCGCTTTCGGCCATCCGCCGCCAGATCGCGGCCGCGCCCGCCCCGGCCCAGGCCCCGGCCGGAGCCGCGGCCCGGCGCATCGGCGTCATGCTCAGCAAGGGCGGGGTCGGCAAGACCACCACGGCCGTCAACCTGGCCGCCGCCCTGGCCCTAGCCGGCAAGCGGGTTCTCCTGGTCGACGCCGACACCCAGGGCCAGGCCGCCTACGCCCTGGGCGTCTCTCCTGCCGCCGGACTGGCCGAACTGGTGGACGGCGCGGCCACGGCCGACACGGCCCTCGCCCCGGCCCGGGACAACCTGTGGCTTTTGGCCGGCGGCAAGGCCCTGGCCGGCCTCAAGCGCCTGATCAGCCGCAAGGACTTCGGCGGCGAGCGGACCCTGGACGACGCCCTGTCGCCCCTGGACGCCCGGTTCGACATCATCGTGGTGGACTGCGCCCCGGGCTGGGACGCCCTGACCGTCAACATCCTCTTCTACGTCCGCGAGGTCCTGACCCCCGTGGCCCTGGAAGCCATGTCGCTCCAGGGATTTTCCGAATTCCTGCGCAGCTTCGCCGCCGTTTCAAGGTACCGCCCTGAACTGGCCCTATCGTATATCGTCCCGACATTTCTGGACAAGCGCGTGCGCGGCCCGGCCGCCCTCGGCGAGGAGCTGGCCGCCCTCTACCCCGACCGGATCTGTCCGGCCGTGCGCTACAACGTGAAGCTGTCCGAAGCCCCGGCAGCGGGCAAGACCATCTTCGAATACGCCCCCCGCTCGCCCGGCGCAGAGGATTACAAGGCCCTGGCCCGACGGGTTGCGGGTTAGGGAAGGGAAGAGAAGGAGAGGGAAGAGTGCCTCCGGCGGCCGGGGGGGATCATCCCCCCCGGCCCCCCTGGGCGGGGAAATATGGGAGGCAGGGGTATCTGATAGGCGAAGCTGAGATCGGTCCGATACAATCGGAAAACAAAAGATGCGAACGGAAAGCGCTCCACCGGACCTGGAACAGGGGTCGGTGGAGCGCTTTTTTCGCGACTATTTATTGTTGCTTCTTCGGGCGGTTGGAAGATGCCTTGAAAACTATTCCACGTTGCGTGGAATAGTTTCGGCCGACGGCGTGGCCGAGAGCAGCGGCCCGGTCGGCGGCGGCGTCTTGGCTTTGGCCAGGATGGAATCGTGGTCGCGCAGGATGGAGGCCAGCACCGGCAGCGACAGGCGGTGGGCCGCAATCCTCGGGATGGCCAGCGGATTGGTGTCGCCGGAGACCGGCAGGCAGCCGGTCACGAACAGGTGCGTAAAGCCGGCCTCGCGCAGCATCCGGGTATAGGCCTCGCTGTGCGCGCCGTACGGGTAGGCGAAATACGGCGTATCCTGCCCCACCACCTGCTTGAACCGCTCCACGCTCTTGCGGATGTCCTCCCGGGCGAACCCCTCCTCCCGGGTCAGGCGCGGGGAATGGCTGAAGGAGTGGCTGGCGAAGGTGACCTTGGGGTAGGTCTTGAGCGTGTCGATGTCCGCCTGGGACAGGGTGGCCTGGCAGCCGGGGTTGCCCACGTAGGCCATGGGCAGAAACAGGGTGAAGGGCAGGTTGCGGCGCTTGAGGACCTCGTAGGCCCGCATGACCGTGGCCCAGCCGTCGTCGATGGCGATGACCACGGCCCCGTCCGGCGGATTCTGGCGGGCGTCCACGGCCTTGGTCAGCTCCTCCATGGAGATGACCTTGTGGCCGGTCTGCTCCAGGTAGTCGAGCTGGGCCTCGAAGGCCGCCATGGAAATGGCCATGGACGACTGCACGCCAAAGGAGTGGTAGACGAGGATGGTCGCGGCGCGAGCCGGGGTTGCCGCGGCCGAGAACAGGAGGCACAGGACCGCCACTGCGGCGGAAAAAAGCCTTTCGGCGCGCATGGGCACCCTCCCAAGCGACGAGGGCCCAGGGAGCTCGCCGCCGGTCGTGCGCCGGACAACGTCCCGGCGTCGGATTATTTGATTGTACCAGAGGCGGCGTCGTCACGCAAACGGGCCGCCGCGCCCATGATCGTGTTTACGTAGACCTGGCTGTGGTTGTAGCCGTAAAAAACCTTGCGCATGGCCTCTTCGGTCATGGCCGGCTTCCAGCCCATGGCCCGCAGGATGTTGCCCAGGCTGGCCAGGGCGTCGTCGACGTCGAAGAGGTCCGCCTTGCCGTCGCCGTTGCCGTCCACCGCGTACTTGACCGCGTTGGAGGGCATGAATTGGCAGATGCCGATGGCCCCGTAGACCGAGCCCGGGATGGACAGCGGGTCCATGCCCTGGGCGTCGGCGTACCGCAACAGGGACTTGAGCTCCCCGTAGGCCCACTCCCCTTTTTCCAGGGCCTTGCGCTCGAGCCAGGCCTGCCGGTCCGGGGCCGGGCTCTCGTAGTCGAAGGCCTGGGCCACGCGGCTGACATCCTCGGCCGCGACCAGGCTCGACAGGTTGACCACGGACACCTCGTCGCCGAGGTACTTGCCCACCCGGGTCTCCACGGCCAGCAGGGCCACCAGGTACTCCTCGGGCACGCCGTAGCGCTCCCGGGTCCGGGCCAGGGCCTGGCGGTTGGCGGCATAGAACTGCCGGGCCTCGGCCAGCCGCTCCTGGGACAGGACCACGTCGTGGACTTCCTCGGTCGTGAAATCGGGAAAAACGATGTCTTCGGGCGCGCGCCTGGGGTTGTTGTCCAATTCGTCCAGCAGGGCCCGGCTGGCCTCGGGGCGGGGCGAAAGCCCGACCGCCGTCTGGTAGGTCTTGATGGACCACTTGGTCATCCGGTCCAGGCGGCCGTCCACCGGCCCGGGGTACCAGCCCAGGGCGGCCAGCTTCGTCTGGACGTCGGCCACGAGCTTCAGGCCGTATTTGCGCATGTACAGAGCGGTCAGCTTGTCGGCCATGGCCTTCTGGGAAAAGGCCATCTCGGCCCGGGCGTAGAGCCGGCGCAACTTCGCTTCGGAAAATCCGTCCGCCACCAGACGGCGCACCACCGGCTCGAAGGCCGGGTCCACGGTGGACGCGGCCAGCACGGCCGCCCCGATGCCCGTGGCCAGCCCCGCCGCCGCCGCGAGACAGCCGATCCAGCGCCACGCGCTCCGCAAACCCCGCATGCTTCCCATCGTCAGACCACCGCCGGCCTCAGGCCGCCTCCGCCCGGGCAAAACGCGGCGCGACCCTGGCCAGGACCGCGACCACGGCCAGGGAGAACGCCAGCCGCCCGACGAATGTGCCCCACAGGCTCGCGCCGATCAAGTACATGAGGAGCGTGTCCTCGATCAGGGCGTGGGACAGGCTCATGAGGCTGATGGCCGAGAACACGTCGCGCCGCTCCACCCTGCCCTGCTGCACGTCGAGGAGGATCAGCCCCGAGCCGTAGGCCAGGCCCATGACCAGGCCGATGACCGTGATGGTGGCGGCCGCGCCGCCGATGCCCATGAGCCGCAAAAAAGGCAGAAGCGCGGTCTCGAAGACCTTGGTCACGCCAAGCCGGGTCAGGAATCGCATCAGGCCGACCAGGCTGGCGATGACCAAATAGATGAGGCCCAGGTTTTTCAGTTCCCCAAAGGCCCAGGCCCCCCACTCCGAATCGCCGGGCGTGGGGGCGAACAGGAGCGGGGCCGGTCCGGTGAAGACGCCGAGGCCGGAAAAGACAAGGTGCAGCAGATAACCGCAGCCAAAGGCCCCGGTCAGGCGCAGCGCCGCCTGGCCCCAGAAGCCCACGCCGCACTTCTTGGCGATGGCCCCTTCCACGAAGAGGTTGTGGGCGATCAGCATCAAGGTGCCGAGGATGGTGGCCTGGGCCACGGTCATGGGCGGCATGGACGGGACCAGGGCGGCGTGCACGGCCAGGCCGGCGTAGAGGTTGTTGGCAATGGCCGTGGCCCAGGTCAGGCCGCATTCCGGCGGCAGGCCGAGAAGGCCCATGAGCGGCGCGAGCGGCTTGGCCAGGTAGGCGACCCAGCCGAGCTCCTTGAGGATCTTGACGCCGATCAGGATCGGCACCATGACCTTGAACAGGTCCAGGCAGATGCGGGCGGCGTCGACGGCCACGGACGCGGCCGCGCGCGGCAGGGCGGAAAGGGACGGTCGCATGGGAACGTGTCGGGGGATGGCCGGTCCTACGGCAGCAGCCGGCCGCTTTTGGCCATGGTCATGTAGGCCGTGAAGGCCCGGTCGGTCATGATCCCGGAACCGACGTACACGGTCCGCCATTCCTCGGTGGAAAGGCCGGCTCCGACCATGGCCGCCTGGAGCTGGATGTCGTAGACCATGACGGTCAGGTACTGCCGGGCCGGGTCGTTGCCGGTCTTGGCCGCGGCCAGGGCGGCCTCGGTGGTGGCGGCCGCCGCGTGGGCGCCGGCCCAGGAGGCGACATAGACCTGGCGGGCGAACCGCAGGTAGTCCTCCACGGTTTCCGGTTTCTGGGCCGCGATCTTGGCCTTGGCCACGGCGGCGCGGACCATGGCCACGTTTTCCTGGGTCAGGGGCATGGCGCCCCCGTCGGTTCCGGTCCCGACGGCGGTCGGCGGCATGGAGGCGCAGCCGCCGAGAACAAGCGCCATGAGGAGACACGCTATCGCCGCTTTTGCCGTCATGACCGCCCCCGAAATGCGTCTTGCCGGGCCGGAGCCCGGTCAGGGCGCGAAGAAATCATTTTCCCGCTCGTTTGTCCATGGCGGCGGGGCCGGCAGGACCGGTCCCGCCGCCTTTTTCGCGGCTATTTCGACAGGGCGTCGAAGGCGCTCAGGATGTGCGAGGAATAGACGAAGGCCGCGCCGGCGTTGAGACCGATGGCCACGCCCAGGGCCTCCAGGAGTTCCTCGCGGCTGGCCCCGGCCTCGATGGCCCCCTTGGCGTGGACCGCGATGCAGGTGTCGCACCGGGTGGTCGAGGCCACGGCCAGGGCGATCAGTTCCCGGGTCTTGGCGTCCAGGGCCCCGTGGACCGCGCCGGCCGCGTCAAAGACCTGGATGCCTTCCATGATCTTGGGATTGCCCTTGGCCAGGGCGCCGAAATCCTGCATGGCGTTGCCGAGCAGTCCCTTCCAATCCGTGGTCATGCCGTCCTCCTCGTGTTTGCCGCCGTGGCGGCCGTGGCCGGGAACACGGACCCCACCGCTCCCGGAACGTCCGTGCTGGCGCAAATCCGGAGCAGGGTCAAGACGGCCGGCCGGAAACGGGTCAACGCGGCGCGCACCGGGCCAACACCTTTTCGACATAGGCCCTGGTTTCCGGGATGTCCGGAATCGGTCCGCCCTTGGGCACCCGGCCCGGCCCGGCGTTGTAGGCGGCCAGGGCCAGCCGGGCATCGCCGTAGGCGTCCAGCAGCGTCCGGATGTAGCGGATGCCGGCTTCCAGGTTGTTCGCCCCGTCAAAGGCGTCGGCCAGGCCCAGGTCGCGGCCCGTGCCGGGCATGATCTGCATGAGCCCGGCCGCGCCCTTTGGCGAGACGGCCGCGACAACGAACCCCGACTCCACCTCCACCATGGCCCGGACCAGGTTCGGGTCCACGCCGTGGCGGCGGCAGTAGTAGCGGATAAACGGCACGACCTTGGCCTGGTCCGTGCCGGCCGGCAGGCGCATGTAGTCGAAAGGCCGGTAGTTTTCCCCGAGCTTGCGGTTGCTGAGGTGGATGCCGCCCTTGGCGTCGCGGAACTGGTAAATGGTCTCCCCGGCCGCCGGCGCGGCGAGCAGGCAACAGGCGACGAGGCAGCAGGCGGCGAGACGGCGCGGCGACATGGCCGGAGTCTGCGCGAGGCCGGGCGCATTTGCAACCCGGGTCATTGCCGGAAGGCCACGGCGAAATCGTGGATGGCGACGGACTGGCCCCGGCTGCCCGTGGCCTCGGTCCAGCCGAAACAGACCGTGTCGAGCCGTCCGTGGTCCGCGGCCGTCAGCCGCACGGTGTGGCTGACCTGGGGCGATTCGGCCCCGTAGTCCCTGGACACGTCGCTGCGGCCGTCGCGGACCGGATCGATCCAGGCCTTGATGGTGTAGAGGCCGTGGGTCTCCTCGGTCTCCCGGCTGATCTCCACCCGAAGGGCGTGCTCCTGGCCGTCCTCCAGCCAGGCCGGCCCGTCGGCCGGCTTCGGCCGCTCGTAGTAGCCGGCGCCGCCGCCCTGGGCGTTGGCGGGCATGGTCCCCGCGCCGTGCACGTTGTCGTCGTAGAGCGTGTCCGCCGCGCCCCAGCAGACAGCGGCCACATGGTTGGCCACGCTGGCGTCCCGGCGCGTATTGTTCTCGGTCGGGTCGCCGTCGGTGCAGTTGGGAAAGACGTCGACCTCCACGGCCATCTTGGGCGGGGCGATGCCCCGGCCGCTCGGACCCGGCCCGGCATAGCCCAGGAATTCGCCGCGCGTCCCCTTGGCCGGACCGCCGGCCGCTTCCCGGGGGTCGTTTCCCGCCGTCATGACGGCAAAGGTGAAGCCGTCGCCGTACATCTCGGACTTCGTACTGGTGTCGGAGCCCGAAAAGACGAACTGGAAATAGGTGCGCAGGCCCTTGGCAAAGGCGCACCGGCCGTTGTCGCAGGAGCCCTTGGTCCCCTGGTACCAGATGGCCCCGGTGGTTTTGGGCAGGCCCCCGCCCAGGCGCAGCCAGCCGCCTTCGTAGCGGCCGACGTTTTCCGACCAGAGGGTGGCCCAGGCGGCCGGGTCGAACCCGGGCGGCGGATCCGGGCTCTTGAGGCTGAACACCACGGCCGCGCCGGCGTCGTTGGTGTTGTGGCCGACCACGGGCGGGGTGAAGTCCGGCAGGTCGTCGCGGAAGGTGATGATCGGGGAGCCGGGCCGCCTGGCCGTCAGGCTGAAGTTTGTTTCGCGGCCGGTCCCGGCCGCCACCGTGCCCGTGCTGGTGACGACGTAGCCGCCGTCCGCGTCGGGACCGGCCTGGGTGAGGGTGAAGGCGTCGTCCCCGAGCCGGTAACGGCCGGTGGTCCCGACGGTCCAGAAATTGATGCCCGACAGGGCCAGGTAATAGGCCCGCCGCTGGTCCGCGCCGGCCAGCCAGGTCATGACCGCGCCCGGCGTCAGCGAGGCCATGGCCGCCGCCAGCGAGGAAAGGACGACAATGGAAAAGATGGTGTAGAGGAGGGAGGAGCCGGAGGAACCAGGATTGCCGACAGCCGGGCGTTTGCTTGAAAAAGCAGCGCGGTGACAATCCATGGCGGTACTCACATGGAGTTGATAATTACTTAATGATGATTAAAAAATATACCGCCATTTATAAAAATCCTTTTTCTTAGAAGTCAACAAAATTCTCTCCAGAATTCGAGAAAAGCAATATATAGATAAGTTAATACCAATTGGCAATTGCATAATTTGATGGAACATACGTCATTGAGTAGCCACTTCCCGAATTGACCGAGGAACTTCCTGATTGAGACGCATAAGAGCCGATAAAAGTATTGCCGCCAGCAAATGTAATATTTCCCCGCGAAAAAAGTGTGCCAAACCAATCCGCTTTCCAATCCAAAAAAATACTACTATTTGATTCTAAGTAAATTTTGGCTGCCAAACTCTTGTCAACATCAGTAAGTTCCTTATATGTAGATCCATCCGTTGAAACAAGAATATTCGTTGGATTTCCCAAAGAAACAGCTCCAGTGCTAAAGATTGCAATATCACCTTTAGACAAATCGAATGCAACGGTTGCGTTCCCTTCGCCCGATATTGAAGAAAAATAATAAATACCTTCGGTAAATGTTTTAGTTTTATTTCTTTTCAGAACTAAGGCACCATCTGTAGTTTTTTCATTTTTTGGCGGATTCGGTACGGGCTCAACGGTACAAGCGACATATTTCGAAGGGGATGTCGGCGCGGTAGGCGCTTTCACCGCTGCCTGATTCGGCAACCTGCTGCCTATATAACAATCTCCGCTCCCACATGAAGAACCACTGCACGCCTCAATCGACCCCTTTGCGCTGGCAACGCCTTTTATACATGTGCTCCAGCCCGATATGGTGATATTTCCTCCAGAGGCTATATTTTTGGAAATTGTTGTTTTTTGTGGAATATTGATAGCCCCATTCGCATAGACATTTCCGGGATAGTTTCCCCCATATCCGGTAAAACTGACGGAACTTGCCGCGTTAACATCCAATCCGACAGAAATACTGTCATTCGCCATTGTCACAACCGAGCCACCAAAAACTCCGCCACCTATTGTTATTTTTGAATTTATTGTAATGGCTCCCCCAGCATGAATATCGCCCGTCACGACCCCGCCTGCAGAATTGACTGTCACAGCGCCTGCGGCATAAATACTTCCATTCACTTTCCCGCTCGACGAAATCGTCACATCCCCAGCAGCATTAATGTCCCCATTTATAACTTGACCACTCCCCGAAAGAACAAGATTTCCTCCCGCTGTAATCGGACCCGTAGACGTCCTTGACTCCATTGTCACATTTGATTTTGCATTGACTGATCCCCCAACAACATTCTCCTCGGCCATAACAATTGACCCGTCACTACAGACAGAGCCGTTAACTTTTACCCTTGACCCCATCTTAACATTTCCATTGGAAACCACATCGCCCGTAACAGTAGCATCCTCAACAAGAGTTACACTTGTCCTTCCATAAATACTGCCGTCAACACTTTCTGCCGAAGCCGATATATTTACTACCCCTCCAGAAAAAACATACTTTTCTTGACCAGTTACGGATTTGGGGCCTTCCACTTGATAGCTAGAATTCTCACTAATCCCCTTTCCAGCGCCATAGATAATATAGGAATAACGACTGCCATTCGTGTTCGCGCCAATAGACCCGACTAGATTAGTAATTACATAGTTCCCATTAGCTCCATTTGAATTTACTGAATTTATTTGGAATGAAAATTCACCACCTCCTGCCATTGCATATGTGACAACATCCCCGCCACCCATTTCACTTATAAATGTTGCATAATTTACCTTAGCGACCTCATTCGATTTTTCCATCGATTTAATAAAATTTAACCCCGCATTGGCATTGTAATAGGCCCGCATGGCCGCTTCCTGCTCCAATTTCGACTGGGTCGTGGACGGCGTCATCACCGACACGGCCGCGCCCAGGCCGCCGAGCAAAAGCATAGCGCCCACGAGCCACAGCAGGGTCGCGCCGTGCGAGGCCGCAGCCGTTTCCCGCAGCACCCGCAACACGGCAAGACTTTTCCGTTCCAGTCCCATGCCGCCCCCTTACTGGATCTTGTTGACTTTCACGCGGGTCGCGTAGGTTTGGGAGAAACCGAGACTGGAATCACTGCCGATCATGTTGTAGCGGAACCAGATCAATTGCACGTTTCCATTGTTGATTGCGGCGTTCATGGCAGCCCCGTTATACATTGTGTAATAATTGAACGCCAAGGAACCGGCGGCCACGCCGTCCGTCAGGGTATAGTTGGTGCCGGCCCGCTGATAGACAATGGCGTTGCCGCTCTGGAAGACGGAAACCGTCACATTGTCCAGAACGGAATTGTAGGTGATGCTGTTGGCGGTCCCCGTCGCCTGGGCCATGTCGAGATACGTGAATTCCAACGTCAGTCGCTGCAGGGCGTTTTGCGCCTTTTGCACGGTGGCGTCGGCGTTGCGGGCCACGGTGTAGCCGCGCACGAAGTTGTCCAACAGCCGCGTGCCAAAAAGCCCCACAAGCCCCAGGATGGCCAGGGCGCAGACGATCTCCAGGAGCGTCATGCCGGCGGCCGACCGCGTCGGTTGCCCCGCGTCGGCCATGTCAGCTCCCTGCCCCGTTGACGTTGCAGGTGTTGTTTGTGGAACTTGGCAGCGCGCCGAACAGGTAGGTCAGGCTGACGCCGGACGCGACGCTCGGCCGGATGGTCACCAGGAGGAACTGGTTCGTGCTGCTGTTATTCACAAAAGTCGACCCGCTGGGGCAGACGAACCGCTTGTCCGTGATCACATAGCTCGTCCCGCTCCCATAGTCCGCAGTTCCGAGTGCTTCGTTGAAGCCGGTGAGGTCGTTGCCGAACCGGTTGGCCTGGTCGGCGATCATGTTCTCCATGACCAGTTGCAGGCTGGCGTCGGTCTGGAGCTGATTTTTGGCGATGTCCGTACGCGTCATGCCGACGCCGAAATAGGACACGCCCATGACCGCCACGATGCCGAACAGCACGAAGGTGAGGATGATCTCCAGGAGCGTGAAGCCGTGGCGGGCAAGCTTCCGTGTCATGGCACAAACCCCGTGTACGGCGTGACCGTGACCGTGACTGTTTTGGAGGATTCCGTGACCGTGATGCCGACCGGCGTGGTCCGGGCCGTGGCCGCGCCGCCAGGGCTCGTGACATTGCCGGTGACGGGCTGGCCGCGCCAGTCGAAGGCGACGACGGCGTCGCCGCCGAGAGTCACGCCGTTTGGCATGGCGTAGACGTTCGATCCCTGGCCGGGGAGCGCCTGGCCGGCGGCGGCCGGATTGTTGGAATACAGCGCGTATCCGTTGCTCGAAATGGTGATGCCCCAGGTGTAGACGTCGGCCATGGCCCGGGACTGGGCGTAGCGGATGGCCGCGCCCAGTCCGTCGGCCACGGCCACGGCCCTGGTGCCGCTCGAACTCAGGCTGTTGAAGGCGGCCACGCCCAGGACGGCGAGCAGCACCAGCACCGCGACCACCTCGATCACGGTGAATCCCGGAGCCCGGACGGGACAAACCCGCCACCCGCTCCGCTGTCCCGCTTGACCGGCCAGCATACCGCGTCCTTCCTTTGGCTCCATCCCTACCCCATGTCCCGGTTCCGGGGAAGCGCCATGCACACGGGCGGGTGGAAGGCGGCCTATGGTGCGTCGCCCGCCACCAGCGCCTGCATCTCCGCGATCTCCCGCTGCCGCTTCTCGTCCGCATCCGGCGTCTTGAGTCGGGCCAGTTCCAGGAGCGCCCCGCCCTCCCGCTTGCGGCCCGAGGCCACGGCCGCCAGGGCCAGATCGTAGAGGTCGTTGGCCGACGTGGCCGGCCGCATGGGATTGCAGACCGCCAGCAGGGTTTCGTAGGCCTTGGCGAAATCCTTGAGCCGCACCTGGGCGGCGTAGATGTTGCGCAGCACGACCGTCGTCTCGCCCGGCATGGCTCGGGTCAGGGCCTGCCGGTACAGGCTCAAGGCCTCCTCGTACCGGCCTTGCTTGAAAGCGGCCAGGCCCTTGACGGCAAAGCCCAGGTAGCGGTCGGGATAACGGCCCATGAGCAGATCGGCCAGGACCGAGGCCTGCTGCGGCCGGTCCGTGGCGAGCAGGACCTTGGCCAGGACGGTGTTGGCCGTCAGGCCCTCGGGGTAGACGTCCAGGAGCCGGCGGCACTCGGCCTCGATCGTGTTTCGCCGTTGCGGGTCCATGGTTTCGAAGTCCTCGGCCTGCCACCCGGTCGGGTCCAGGACCTCCAGCTTGAAACGCCGGACAAGGTCCGGGTGTTTGTCCGCATCGGCATAGAGCACGAGCGCGTCGTCGAAAAAGACCGGCGCGAACCGTGGAAAGGATTCCACGACCTTTTTGAAGTTCTGGTCGTCCGCGCCCACCAGCAGAAAACCGGGCTCGTACCGGGCCAGCATCTTGCCGAGCACGTTTGCGTCCGCAAACCCGGCCGTGCTGGCGTAGAGGTCGGCCGTGGAAAACAGCATGGTCTCCATGTCCATGCCGATCCGATACCTGGGATAAAGCCGCCACTGCAGGTAGCCGCCGGTATTGGGCACGTTGAGGATGCGCCCGCCCGGCCCCTCGCGCAGCAGGAAGTCGCAGACCCCGACCGGCAGCCGGGACCAGTCCACGGGATAGGCCGGCCGGTTGCCGAAATAGGCCTGGGTGGTCCAAAGGGTCACCGCCACCGCGGCAAAGGCCGCCACGGCCGCCACCCGGGACGAGACCGGCCGTCGGAGCTTCTCCACGGCCAGGGCGGCCGCGTCGCCGAGCACGGGCAGGGTCAGGAGCATGAATTCGAAGGTGAACCGCCGCATCATGGGCAAAAGGACCAAGGCTCCGGCCAGGAGCACGACGCGGCTTGGCCGCAGCCGCCGGGCCACGGCCAGCCAGACGGCCCCGACGGCGGCGGCCAGCACCAGAATGTTGGTGGCGCTCTCCACCAGCCGGCCGTCGGGATAGAGGAAAAAGCCCAGGAACTTCTGGAGCGGCTGGGCCGCCAGTTCGATGACCGTCAGCTCGTGAAACGGCGGCCCCTCGAAGGCCTTGGCCAACAGGGACAGGCCGGCCGGGGTGGCCAGGACGGCGTAGAGCGACAGGATGGCCGGCCAGCGCACGGCCGCCAGCCGCCCGGCCCCGGGCCGTCGCAGCAGCCGGGCCAGGAAGTATTCGCCCAGATAGGCCCCCAAAAGGAGCAGGACGACCGGGTACTCCACCCCGTGCAGGTTGGCCCAGACGACAGTCAGGGGCGGCAGCCACCAGGCCCATTGCTGGCGGTGGTTCAGCACATAGTGGAGAAAGACGATGTAGAGGTAGGTGAAGCCGTGGGGCCGCAGGAGCAGGTCCCGGGGCTGCAGGGCCAGGGCGTAGGCGCAGGTGACGAGGATGGCGAGCAGGGCCGCGCCGTTGCCTTCGGTCTGCTCGCTCGCTCGGAGATAGCAATAGACCATCCAGACCGTGGCCAGATAGACGAGGGCCCGCAGGACCGACAGGGCGGCGTAGCCGCCGGCCTGGTGCAGGCCGTGGACCAGGACCTGATAGAGCCAGTAGTAGTCCACCCAGGCGTCGCTGGAGAGAAACGAGAAAAACGGCCCGTCCGGCAGGCGCAGGTGCTCCACGATCCAGGCCCCGCCGGCCAGATGGTACCAGAGGTCGAAATCCAGGGCCACGACCGGCCAGCGGCCCCAGAGGACGGCCAGGACGAGGAAAAGGAGGAGAATGGGCCAGGGCCGCCAGGAGTGGAGGACTGCGTGGAACTTCATTGTTACAAATCAGCAAAAAGAATTTTGGATAGGAAATTCTTGAGCTTAACAAGATACGAGAAAGATTGGTCCTGAAGGAGTCAATGCATGATGCAGGAGCGAGGGTTATAAGCCGCTCGAGAGTGGACTGGTCCATGCTCCGGCTGCGTCCTTGCCGTCAATGGTCGCGGTGATAGCGACATCTCCGTTGATATTGCCGGTGCAACGTAAATTGGCCGACACCTCGGGAGAGTTAATAATCACCATATCGCATATCGGTTGCGACGCAATGTCGAGCGCGAGACCGGCGGTCGCGCGTCGAGCAAACTCTAGACCTAGCTGCGTCTGGGCGGAAGCCACGAGGACTTGGGCACCGTGAGCTTTGGAATCATTCAACAAGGAAAAATAATAAGGAATACCTATAACCGCTAAAATAGCGACCACAACAAGTGCGGCTGCGATCTCAATTAATGTAAATCCAGATTCGCAGCCCCTACCCATCTTTTAAATTCTCTGATAACCAACTAAATTAGCTCAACAGACTTCAACAACCATATCAATATTTTTGTGCGTTCGCCAAAGCACATTCGATCCTTAGCGAACGCACAGAACACATTCTTGATCCCGCTGTCCAATTAGCTTCCAGCACCCGTATCAGTACCAGTACCTGTGCCAGTAGTTGTTGTTACCTCAGGACTATTCCAATAGCCGGTAACATCTGACCCGCCATTAACATTTGCAGTAATCGTCACATTAGCAGTCCAGACTGTTCCTTCGCAACTTACGTTACCCCCGGCAGTGCCGCTGCTGACCGCCACCTTGGCGCATTCGGTCGCAGGCGTGCTGGCATAGCTTGAATTCAACTTATTTGCCGCATAGCCCATGGACAATTGGGACTGAGCGGCCGCGATCAGACCTTTGGCGGCGCTGTTGCGCGCATCGGTTTGCAGATCCAGATACTTGGGCACGGCCGTGACGGCCAGGATGCCAAGGATGACCAGCACGGCGATGATTTCGATCAGGGTGAAGCCCTGCTCCCCTTTGCGACGGTCACGGGTCTTAACCATTTCCAACGTCCTCCGATAAGAGTTGATGCCACCCCCAGGCGGCTTTTTTCCATAAGCATGGCCCATGCCAACACCAGCCGCATCACCAAAAGCGACGGGAAGGCCCGCCAGGGGCCGATCCCCTCCAGGCCGCTTCCCGCCTTGCGCGCCGCGATGCTCCAAAAAATGATGGGCGCTGCAACAAAAAATGAAGACCGTCCCTTACCCGGCGCTGTCCTTAAACGCAACCGGGTCGATGGCCAGCTTCTTCACCCGGTGCCACAGGCTGCGCTCCTTGATGCCCAGAAGCACCGCCGCCCTGGCCTGGACTCCGCCGGTCCGGGCCAGGGCCGCCTCAATGAGGGACTTCTCGTAAAACGCCAGCCGGGCGTCGAGGTTGGAAGCCTCGCCGGCGGCGCAGGCCGCGTCCGCCCCTTGGCCGGATGCACCGGCCGGCCCTATCAGGTGGCGCGACACGTCTTCGCCGTTCCCCGCCAGCACGGCCGCCCGCTCGATGGCGTTTTTGAGCTCCCGGACATTGCCCGGCCAGGGCGAGGCCACCAGGCGCTGCAGGGCCTCCACGGACAGCGCGGCCCCGGGCCGGACATCCTCCAGGAACCGGGCGGCCAACAGCGGAATGTCCTCGCGCCGCTCGCGAAGCGACGGCAGGCGCAGGGGAAAGACGTTCAGGCGGTGGTAGAGGTCCTCGCGGAACCGGCCGTCGCGGAGCATGGACGGCAGGTCGCGGTGGGTGGCGGCCACAATCCGGACATCCAAGGTCACGGGCTTGGTTCCGCCCACCCGCTCGCACTGGCGCGTTTCCAGGACCCGCAGGATCTTGGCCTGGATGGCCGGCGGCATGTCGCCGATCTCGTCCAAGAAAAGCGTGCCCCCGGCCGCCTGCTCGAACCGGCCGATCTTGCGGCCGACCGCGCCGGTGAACGCCCCCTTCTCGTGGCCGAAGAGTTCGCTTTCCAGCAGCCCCTCCGGGATGGCGGCGCAGTTGACGGCCACGAACGGCCCGCCGGCCCGGCCGCTCTTGGCGTGGATGCTCCGGGCGGCCAGGTCCTTGCCCGTGCCGGATTCACCCAGGAGCAGGACCGTGGTCTCGGTGGCGGCCACCTTGAGGATCTGGGAAAAAAGCCCGCGCATGATGCGGCTCTCCCCGACCATGTCCGGGAACTGGGCCCTGGCGTCGAGCTTGCCGAGGACCTCGGCCATCTGCTCGGCCACCAGGCCCAGCCGGTCGAATTCGCCAAGCGGCAGCGGCTCCGCAGGCGCGGTCCGGGGCAGGGCCGGGCTTGCGGCGGACAGGAGCCGCCGGATGGGCCGCAGGGCCAGGAGCACGAAGGCGGCGGCCACGGCCGCGACCGAAAGCCCGGCCGCCAGGGCCGGGACCAGGGCGTCGCCGGCCCGGAACAGTTCCGGGAAAAAACGCGGCAGCCAGCCGGAACACAGCACGGCCAGGAAGGCCACGCCGCCGAGGATGCCCGGCACGAGCACCGCCAGGCTTACGTCGAACCGTCGCCGCATGGAAAAAGGCCCCTTGCCTTCACCGTTTGAACGCCACCTGGGACAAGTCCCACATGGGCAGGAAGATGGCCAGGGCGAAAAAGCCCACCACCCCGGCCAGGCCGACGATGAGCACCGGCCCCAGAGCGTCGGACAGGCGCTTGACCGCGTAGGCCACTTCTGCGTCGTAGTGCTCGCTGATGGCGGCCAGCATCTCGTCGAGGTTGCCCGACTCCTCGCCCACGGCCACCATGGTCACCACCATGGGCGTGAAATATCGGGCCCGGGCAAGGGGGCCGGCCAGGCCCTGGCCGGTGCGGATCAGGTCCTGGATGCGCCGGAACTCCCGGGCGATGGCCGCGTTGCCGATGGTGCCGACCAGGATGTCGATGGTGGTTAAAACAGGCACGCCGCTGGCCTGCAGGATGGAGAAGATGGAGGCGAACCGGGACATGGCCGCCTTGCGGAAAAGCAGGCCGACAATGGGCAGGTGCAGGAAGAAGGCGTCCCGGACCACCCTGCCCCGCTCGGTCCGGAACCAGAAGAAGAGGCCCGCAACCACGGCCGCGATCAAACCCAGGGTGACGTACCAGTACTGGTCCACGAACATGTTGAGCGTCAGGGCCAGCCGCGTGGGCCAGGGCAGCTCCACCTTGGCCTCGGCGAAGATCTTGGCGAAGACCGGCACCACGAACTTGAGCAGGAACACGAAGGCACCGGCCAGGGCGACGACCACGGTGATGGGGTACTGCAGGGCCGACTTGATGTCCGAGCGGACCTGGTGTTCGTGGGTGATGATGTAGATCAGGCGCTCAAGGACCTGGGGCAGGGCGCCGGCCGCCTCGCCGGCCCGGACCATGCTGACGTACAGGTCGGAAAAAATTCCCTTGTGGACCGCCAGGGCGTCGGAGATGGAGGCGCCCTTTTTGACGTCGTCGGACATCCGGGCGCAGACCTTGCGCAGCCGGGGATTTTCCGACTGCTGCTCCAGGACCTTGAGGATCTCCAGCATGGACAGGCCGGCCCCGAGCATGGTCTTGAACTGCTTGGTGAAAAGGATCAGTTCCTGGGCCTTGACCCGGGACAGCGCGGCCTCGAGCCCTTCGAGGAAGCCGCCGTCCGCGGCCCCGACCCCGCGCTGGACCGACACCGGGATGTAGCCCATGGCGCTCAGGCGGTTTTTCGCCCCGTCCGGGCTGTCGGCCTCCAGGGTCCCCTTGACCGTGTTGCCGGCCTCGTTGATGGCCTCGTAGGCGTACTGGGGCACGGATGGCGATCCTTTCCCCGCGCGCGGCGGGCAAGCGTCGCGTCCTCGAAGCCCGGACATGGACTTTCGAGGACAACAGACCTGGATGGTTTATTTTTCCCTAATGAATACTCGCGTATTTGTCAGGGGTCGCCACTAGACCATGACCGCCGAGGAGGCCTCCTCGAAGGTGGTCTTGCCTTCGAGGATCTTCAGCCGGGCGTCGTCCTGGAGGAGCTTCAGGCGTCCGGTGTCGGCCGCGAACCGGCTGATCTCGCGAGAGGTGGCCCGTCTGGCCACCATGTCCTGGATGTCCTCGTCGATGACCAGGATTTCGTAGAGCCCGACCCGCCCCTTGAAGCCCGAGTCGCCGCACTGGTAGCAGCCCCGGCCGCGCAGGAACGTCGCCCCCTCCACGCCTTCCAGGTTCCAGAACCGCAGGACCTCCGGGCGCGGCGCGTAGGGTTCGGCGCAGTTGGGGCAGATGCGGCGCACCAGGCGCTGGGCGATGGAGGCGACCAGGACCGAGGAGACGAGAAAGGGCTCGATGCCCATGTCCATCAGCCGCATGATGGCCCCGGCCGCGTCGTTGGTGTGGACCGTGGACAAGACCTTGTGGCCGGTCAGCGCCGCCTGGGTGGCGATGGCCGCGGTCTCGGCGTCGCGGATCTCGCCCACCAGCACCACGTCCGGGTCCTGGCGCAGGGTCGAGCGCAGGGCGCTGGCAAAGGTCATGCCGGCCTTGCGGTTGAGCTGGACCTGGCGCACCCCCTCCATGCGGTATTCCACCGGGTCCTCGAGGGTGACCACGTTGATGTCCGGCCGGTTGATCTCGCGCAGGAGCGCGAAAAGCGTGGTCGACTTGCCCGATCCCGTGGGACCGGTGGCCAGAAACATGCCGTAGGGCTTCTCCACCACGAGCCGCAGCTTGGCCAGGTCCTCGGGCGAGAGGCCGAGGTCTGTCAGGAGCAGGCCCCCGGCGCTCATGTCGAGCAGCCGCAGGACCAGGTTCTCGCCGTGGATGGTCGGCAGGGTCGAGACGCGGATGTTGATCTCGCGCTTGTCGATGGCCACGGAAAAGCGGCCGTCCTGGGGCACGCGGCTGATGGAGATGTCGAGATTGCCCAGGATCTTGATGCGCGAGACAATGGGCAGGATCATGGGTTTTGGCGGCGAAGGCACGGCTTTGAGCTTGCCGTCGATGCGCATGCGGATCTGGACCTGGTCGCGCTCGGGGCTGATGTGCACGTCGCTGGCCCCCTCGCGCACGGCCTGGGACAGGAGCGAATTGACGAACCGGACCACCGGGGCCTCGCCGGCCATGTCCTCCAGGGAACTGACCTGCATATCCTCGGTGGTCCGGGCGGCGGGCTGCTCCTCGCCGTCGCGCATGGACTCGATGCTGTCGAGCACGCCCTCCAGGCCGAGCCCCATGCCGTAGATGGCGCTGGTCAGGTGTCCGAGCTCCCGCTCGGTGCAGATGACCGGCTCCACCTCGCAGTTCTTGTAAATCTCGATGTCTTCGATGGCGCTGATGTCCAGGGGATCGGACATGGCCACCCGGATCAGGTTGCCGCTTTTCGACAGGGGCACGAGCTTGGAGCGCAGGGCCATCTCGGCCGGAATGAGGGCGGCCAGGCTGCCGTCCACGGGAAAACGCTCGGGCGTGTACTTGGCCAGCCCCATCTGCCGGCTGATCAGATCGACGATGTCCGATTCCTTGACCGTGCCGTCGCGCACGAGCTGCTGGCCGAGGCGAAGCCCCCCGCGCTTGCCCGCGGCCAGGGCCTGGCGCAGCTTGTCCTCGGTCACAAGTCCGGCAGCGACGAGCATTTCGCCGAGACGCAGGCGTTTTCTGGGCTGCATGAATGTTCCTCGTGACCTTCCATGTTCCGGGGCGGCAACG
Organism: uncultured Desulfovibrio sp.; assembly: GCA_964539435.1. Taxonomy (GTDB): domain Bacteria; phylum Desulfobacterota; class Desulfovibrionia; order Desulfovibrionales; family Desulfovibrionaceae; genus Solidesulfovibrio. The sequence goes on along the minus strand of CAZIJE010000003.1, from coordinate 67,874 downwards.
GCGCGGCCATCCCCCGGCCCCGTGTCCGCTGTCCTTGGCCGGATGGACCGGCCCTGTCAATGCCGGCCGGACCGGATCAGGGATGGACGGCCGGGTCCGTGGCCGGGACCGGCAGGGCCTGCCGTTCCGCCACCTGCCGGACCGGGGCCGGCCGGCCGGCCGGCCGTTTGGCCGCGCGGTCGCCGAGATCGGTGTAATAGGTCGTGCCGTCGGGATACCCGGATACAAGCGAGGCCCGGCCCGCCACCTCGGCCGGCAGGGCGGCCAGGGCCGCGCCGGCGGCGGTCCGATCCGGAAACAGGTCCGGCAGGACCACGTCGAACCGCAGCCCCCGGTCGGGATGGCCGGTGCAGTAGAGCGACAGCGTCAGGCCCTGCCGCTCCTTCAGCCGGCCGACCACGGCCAGGCCCTGCTCCAGGGTCGCGGCCTCCGCCACCTTGACCAGGTGCGCCCCGGCCGGCAGGGGCCTGGCCGCGATGGCCGGATAGACCAGGGTCTCGCCCGCCCGCACCCGGTCGAAGGCCACGCCCGGGTTGGCCTCGGCCAGCCGGTCCAGGACCTGCCGTCCGCCGTTGCCGTAGACCCTGGCCGCCAAGCGGCTGACGGTCCAGCCCGGCCGGA
>CAZIJE010000003.1:56097-67177 GCA_964539435.1 uncultured Desulfovibrio sp. | reverse complement strand
GCCCGCGCCCAGGGTGTCGCCTGGGGACGGGACCGGCCCGGTCTCTTCGGCTCCGACCACGATGACCTGTTCCGGCGCGTCGGCCTCGTTCGGTGACGCGGAAGCGGCCCCGGCCGGTGGCGCGGCCGCCGGCCGGGGAGCGGTTTCCGCCCGCAGGGTCCAGGCGGCCACGGCCTGTCCGGCCGGGTCGGCCGGCTGGCCTTCCGGGGCCGTGGCCACCGCCGCCGACGCGCTCGTTTCAGGGATTTCCGCCGCCACCGACGCGGGCGATTCGGAACCATCCGTCGTCCGGGCCGGTTCCGGCGCGTCGGCCGGAGACAAGCCGGCCGCCGTGGCGGTCGGCCAGGCCTGCGCCGTCCCGGCCGGTTCCCGGGAAACGGGCGCGGCCGGAGCCTCGGCCGCCGGGGGCGCGGCCGCGCTTTTTTCCAGAACATCCGTGGCCCGGTGCAGCGCGGCCAGAACCGCCTGCCGCGCGCCAGGCAGGCCCGGTCCGGACACGAGCAGCCCGGCCAGGGCCGCCGCGCCGAGGGTCCCGGCCACGGCCGCCGGCCGGAGCCAGGCTCCGGCCAGGCCGCGCGACTGCCGGGCCGCGCGGCCGACCAGGCCCCAGCCGATGCGGCTTCTGCCAAAGCCGACGGCCAGAAGCATGGAAAGGTGGCACAGGCGCACGATCTTGCGCGGATAGCCGCCTGTCAGCCGGTGGATACGGCGCAGGGCCAGGGGCGTAAACAGGGGGGGCGTGCCGCCGTCCGGCGTGCACAGGGCCAGCCGGGTTTCGATCATCCGCCGGGTCTGCCGCCGGTCCAGCGGCGCGAGGCGGTAGCGGAAATTGACCCGGTCGTCGAGGTTCGGCCGCGCCGCCAGCATATCCTCGAACTCGGTCTGGGCGAAGACCACGATCTGCAGGAGCTTGTGGGCGCTGGTCTCGACATTGAGCAGCTCGCGCAACAGCTCCAGGCTCTCGGCCGTGATCTTTTGCCCCTCGTCCACGATCAGGGCCACGATGCGGCCGTTTTCGCCGCCCGCGCGCAAGGCCGCCTTGAGGGCCTCGCGCAGGAGCCCGGGATCGTCGCCCGGGGCGTCGACACCGAAGAGCCGGGCCAGGGCCCGCAGGAAGTCGAGGCCCGTGGGCTGGTACGGGTCGTCCAGGAACCGGACCTCGATGTCGTCGCCCTCGGCCAGCAGCCGGCACAGCTCGCGGGCCAGGGTGGTCTTGCCCGTGCCCACGTCGCCGAGGACCACGTTCAGGCCCCGGCGCAGCCGCACCGCGATCTCCATGTGCTGCAGGCACTCCAGGTGGGTCCTGGCCCGGTAGAGGAGATCCGGGTCCGGCGTGTTGGAAAACGGCTCCCGCGAAAGACCAAGGGCCTGGTAATAGCTCATGGCGAACTCCTTTGCTCCCGGCTACGGCCGTCCGGTCCCGGCCACGGCCACGGGCGCGCCCTCGGCGTGGGCCACCGGCGGCACGGCCGCGATGGGCCGTTCCTGCAAGATGGTCGGCGTGATGAAAATGAGCATCTCCTCGCGATGGACGTCCGAACTCTTGGACTTGAAGGCCCAGCCCAGGCCCGGAATGTCCCGCAGGTACGGGACCCCGGATTCGCCGTCGGTCACGGTGTCGCGGGTCAGGCCCGAGATGACGATGGTGTCCCCGTCCTCCACCACCAGGTTGGACTGGGTCTCGCGCTTGTAGATGGGCGGATTGCCCTGGACCCAGTTGTTCTGGTTGGGGTCGACCTGGTCGTCCTTCACCACGATCTTCATCCGCAGGTTGGACCCGTCCACCACGTGGGGCAGCATTTCGAGCTTGAGGGTGGCGTGGGCGAACTGGACGTTGGTCCCGTTTTGCGAGGTGGAGACGTAGGGGATGTCCTTGCCGTTCTCCACAAAGGCGGACAGGTTCTCCATGGTGGTGATGGTCGGGCTGGAGAGGATCTTGATCTTGCTGTCCTCGGCCAGGGCCGTCAGCTGGGCCTCGAGCACGTTCTCGCCGATCTTGCCGAACAGGAAGTTGAGCCCGGTTCCGGCCGCGCCCAGTCCCGTGGCGCTCGACGTCAGGTTGGCCGGATTGTTGATGCCGAACCCCTGACCCGAGGTGCCGCCGCCGAAGATGGGGGTCATGTTGTTGGTCGAGGTGGTGCTGGCGTTGCCGGCGTTGGCGGCCGTGGTGGTGGAGGCCATGGTGGTGCCGGCCGTGCCGCCGGTGGTGGTCGTGCTACCGTTGTTGCCACCGGTGCTGCCGGTGGTGGTGGTCGAGGTGATGGTGCCGGCCTGGGCCGGGGACAGCTGGAAATTGGAGTTCTTGAGCAGGCCGCCCCACTGCACGCCGAGTTGCTGGGCCGTTTCCCGGTCGGTCTGGACGATGAAGGCCTTGAGTTTGACCTGGGGACGCGGCTTGTCGAGCTCCTCGATCAGGGCCACCAGCTTTTCGGCGTCCGCCTGGGGCCCCTGGATGATGATGGAGTTGCTGTGCTGGTCCGGCACCACGGCGCAGTTGAGCTGTCCCGGCCGGCGCGCGCCGGACAGGGGCTGCATCTTGAGGGCATCGTCCGAGGCGCTGGTCGGGGTGATGTCGCGGGGCGTCTGGCCCGGCAGCGCGCCCGGCTTGGCCTCGTGGCCGGGCATGGCCGTGGACGCGGATCCGCACATGGTGGACAGGGTGGCGTACATCTTGGATAGTTCGGCGTAGTTGATCTCGACCCGGGCCGTGACCGAGGGTTCGAGCTCCTGGGCCTTGACCGCCTCGGCGGCCATCTTGTTCTTCGCTTCCTTGAGTCTGTTTTGCTGCTCCATGTCGGCCAGGGTCAGGACCCGAATGATGTCTCCCTCCACGGACCAGGTCAGGCCGTTGGAGGACAGGATGCTCTGAAAGGTCTCGTCCCAGGGCGCGTCCACCACGTTGACGTTGATGCGAAGCCCCTTGTCCTGGCCGCCGCCGGCGCCCGGAATGGAGGAGGACAGGACCACGTTCTGGTTGGCCGCCCGGGCCATGGCCCGGACCACGGCCACCAGGTCCGTGTCGTACATCCGCAGCGTCACCTTCTGCTTGGGAAGTGGCCGGGCCGGTCGGGCCTCGGACTTCTCCTCCTTTTTCGCGGCAATGACCGCCTTGGATATCTCCACCTTGCGCGGGTGCGGATTCGGGGAATAGCCTTCGGATTTCTGGGCCTGGACGTCCCAGTGCTCGATGAAGGCGTCCTTTTTGGGCTTTTTCACGCACCCCGAAACCGTCAGGCAGACGGCCACCACGGCCAAACCGGCCACGGCTCCCCATCGACTCTTGCGCATGACGCGACCTCGCATACCACTCTCCTCGTGCCCCGCGACACGCCATGCCGCCGTTACCGGGCGTCCTGCCCCTCGTAGGGAACCGTGACCCGCGTGCCGCCGGCCAGGCTCTCCAGGACCACCTGGTCCGGGGTGACCGAAAGAACCTTGTATCCGCCGCCTTCCAGGCTGTCGCCGGCCTGGTATTCCATGCCGTCGATCACGGCCAGCTTGCCCGAGCCGAGCTCCACGAAGCCCGTGTACCGGGGCAGGGTGGCCGGCTTCACGGCCGCCTCGTGTCCGGCCAGGGGCCTGTCGTAAAAGGCCGCCACCCGCCACGGCCGGTCGATGGCCGCCAGCACCGCCACCTCGCCCTTGCCCATGGCCGCTTCCTGGATGGACTTGAGCATGCCGGCGGCCCGGGCGGCCTCGCCCGACGCCCCGGGCGCGGGCTGGGGAGCCCCGGGCGGAGGCGTCTTGCCGCCGAGGAGCACCATGAGCCCCCCCGCCGCCACCAAGCCCGTGATGGCCAGGATGATCTTTTCACGCCGGGTCATGGAAATCGCCCCCTACCGCACGGCCAGCCAGCATTTGAGGGCGTACTCGCGCCCCTCCCGGTCCACGGTGGTGGACAGGGACTCGACCTTGACCATGGGGCCGAACCGGCCAAGCGACAGCAGAAATTCGCGAAAGGCCTCGGGCCGGCCGGCCAGGCCGAGCCTGACCGCCAGCAGCCCGCCCCGGGTCACCGAGGCCGGGTCCGGCGAGACCCGGGTCACCCGCAGCCCGAGCGGCGCGGCCAAGCCGTCCATGATCCCGGCCAGACGGCCCATGTCGGCCAGGGGCAGACTGTCGTTGCCGCCGACCGGTCCGGCCGGCGGCAGGCCGGCCTGGGCCTCCTTCAGGGACTGGGCCACGGGCAGCAGCTGGCGGCGCAGGTCCAGGTTGTCGCGCAGCTGGCCGATCTGGCTCCGCAGGGACTCGGCCTCGCGGGAGTCGGGCACGATGAAAAGGGCCACGAACCCCACGGCGATGACCGCGCCCGCAAGGAGCAGGACAAGGGTCCTGGCCGGCAGGAGACGTCGGATTTCGGTTGGCGTCATGGCTGCCCCTCCGACAGCACCAGGCCGATGACGAACCGCAGGCCGGTCGCGCCGCCTTCCAGGGCTTCGAGTTCGCTTTTTTTCACCGACACGTCCTCGAACAGGGGCGAATTCTCCAGCGCCACCACGTAGCTGGCCAGCAGGGAGTCGAAGAGCCGGGCGTCGCCCGTGACCATGCCCTCGATGACCAGCCGCCCGGCCTGCCCGGCCGGCCCGGCCTCCTTGGCGGCCTGGCCGCCGCCGGGCGGCGGCGCGGCTTTCCCCCGGTCGCCCGGGGGGCCGAGCTCGGTGGTCAGGTTGCCGACGCCCACACCGTCCGGCGCCAGGGCCAGGGCCTCGCTCCAGACGCCCACGCCCCGGTTGCGGGAGGCGTAGGCCCGAAGGGCCTGCCGCCTGGCCTGGAGCTCGCCGGTCATCCTGGCCAGGGCGGCCATGTCCGTGGCCCCGCCCATGGAGGCCAGTTCCTGGGCCAGGGCGTCCCGCTCCCGGGCCAGGGCCTGTCGCCTGGAGGCCGCGTCAAAGGAGAAAAAGGCCATGGCCAGAAGCACCACGGCCAGGCCCACCAGGCTCCACTGCTCCAGGAGCCGGGTGGCCCGGACCACGGCCTTCTCCCGGTAGGTGAAAAGCATGTTCGGGGTCACGGCCGGGTCGGAAAAGGCCAGGCCCAGGGCCTGGGTCCAGGCCGCGCCGGGCATGGCCGGGCCGCCCGGGACCTGCCCTGGGGAGCGGCCGGCCAGGGGATCGAGGGGGGCGCAGGGCAGGCCGGCCTGCTCGCCGATATAGTGGACAAAGACCGGGCTCGCGCCGAGAAGCCCGGACACGGTCAGGCGCGACACCGCTTCGTAGCCCAGGGACTCCCGGTAGTGCTTGAGGGTCATCTCCACCTGGCGCACCAGCCGCGAGGCCACGGGCTCGAGCATGGCCATGACTTCCCGCGGCCCCAGTCCGCTGCCCGGATGGCAGTCTTCGAGGCGCTCGCACCCGAAAAGGATGTTCTCGACCACCTCCCGGGACTGGGCCTCGGTCACCACCGGCCGCTCGGGCTGCGGCGGCGCGGCCGGCGGAGAAGGGGCGGCCGTGGGCTCGGGGTCGAGCTCCAGCACCAGTCCCGTGTCGGTCGGGCCGGCCGCGTCCAGGTCCAGGACCGGCGGGCCGTCGGCCGGCGGCGCGAGCGTCATGCCCCCTTCGGCGGCCTGGGGCGGGGACGCGGCCAGGGCCGACTCCAGGGCCTCGTGCACGGCCTGCTGCATGCCGGACATGGACGTCTTGATGACCCGCATGAACATCAGGTTGCCGTTGCTGAAAATTTCCAGGCGCGACCAGTTCTGGCCCACGTGCAGGTTGGCCGTGGCCCCGCCGGCGGCGGGCGCGATGCGGCGGCGGAAAAAATTCTGGTGGGCGAACGGCTCCAGGGTCAGGCCGGCCAGGGGGAACCCGGCCTTGGCGAAATCGCCGCGCACCACGGCCACGGCCTCCCGGGGCGCGGTGTAGGCCATGGCCCCGATCCGCGTCGCCCCCTTTTCCGCCACCTCGCCCCGGCGTTCGAAGTCGAAAACCACGGCGTTCTCGTCAAACCCCATTTCCTTCTTGGCCGTCCAGAAAACGGCGTTGTCCACCTGGCGCGAGGCCACCTTGGGAACGGTCAGGAACTGGAGGTTGGCCCGGGAGCTCTGGGTCGCGGCCCAGATGCGCGGCAAGGGGCCCGGGCCGCACAGGTCGGCCAGGGTGCGGCGCAAAAGCGCCACAAACGCCTCGCTCCCCGGCTCCACGCCCTGGGGAATGGCCGTCACGGCGGTCCCGAGGACCTCGAATCCGGCGTCCTGGCCCCGGATCTTGACGCATGTCAGCTGGGACTGGGAAATGTCCACGCCCACATGGGAGACCCGGCGGCCGGCCCAAAACGGCCTCCGCTCCGGCGCGGCCCGACCCGGCGTCGCCGGGCCGACCGCTTCCCGGGCGGGTCCGCGGATCAGGTCCAAAAGCCGCTGGTTCGGCGTGGGTGTGCTTTCCTTGGCCACGTCTCGTTTCCCGTTTCCCGTTGTCGGCACGTGCGTCCTGGACGTCCCTGGTGTGACGTCCCTGAAAAAATACGAGAGTATTTTTTCAAAAAAACATAGTTTCTAAAGCATGTTGTCCATGGAACACGCCTGTGCGTGTTTCACGGACGTGACACTAGCCCTGCAGGCGCGTCAGCCGCACCACTTCGTCATGGCTGATGCGCCAGCCGCGCCCGACCTTGACGCCCCGGAGCGTGCTGCCCCGGATGAACTTGCGCACCGTCTGGTCGCTGCACTTGAGCAGCCTGGCCACTTCCTGCACCGTATAGGTCTCCTTGACCTCTCCTTTGTTCTCCGCCATCGCATGCCACTCCTTATCGCTATCGAGCGATACTTACGGTCGGTCGAGGCCCAAAAAAAAGGCCCTTGCCCGCGCCACGGCGTACCACTTTTTCATTCCGCGCTGCCGACCGTTTCATTTCCTCAAACTCCGGACGGTCCTTCCCACCGCCCTGGGTCCGAAAATCCGTGGTTTGCCGCCGCGTCGTCCGCGACGGGTCCAGGCGTAGCCGGGAAGATACAAAAGCCGTGCCCGGCCGACGCCGCCAGCGCCCCGGCCCGGGCGATGCGGTTCCAATTCCCCCGGCATCCGTGCTAGGGTGCGCCATTCCCGCACGTCCAACACCCCCGGCGGACCCATGGCCCAGATCGACGCGTTTTTTCAGATGCTCAAGGAGACAGGCGCCTCGGACCTGCACCTCTCCAGCGGTTCCCAGCCGCTCCTGCGCCTAAACGGCCGGCTGGAGCGGATCAAATACAAGGTCCTCGAAGCCGAGGACCTCAAGGTCCTCCTGTACGAAATCGCGCCCGAGCGGCTGGTCAAGGCCTTCGAGGAGACCGGGGACCTCGACTTCGCCTATGCCGCGCCCGGCGTCGGCCGGCTGCGGGCCAACTATTTCCGCCAGGAGCGCGGCGTGGCCGCCGCCTTCCGGATCATCCCCGAAACCGTGCCGACCCTGGCCGCACTGGGGCTGCCGGCCGTGCTGGCCGAACTGGCCCTGCGGCCCAAGGGCCTGGTCCTGGTCACCGGCCCCACGGGATCGGGCAAGTCCACGACGCTGGCCGCCATGGTCCGCCACGCCTCCGAAAACCGGCGCGACCACATCATCACCATCGAGGACCCCATCGAGTTCGTCCACGCCCCGGCCGCGAGCCTTGTCAACCAGCGCGAGGTCGGCCGCGACACCCGCTCCTTTGCCGCCGCCCTGCGCGGGGCCCTGCGCGAGGACCCGGACATCATCCTGGTCGGCGAGATGCGCGACCTGCCGACCATCGAACTGGCCCTGGAGGCGGCCGAAACCGGCCACCTGGTTCTGTCGACCCTGCACACGGTCTCGGCGGCCAAGACCATCGACCGGATCATCGACGTCTTTCCCGGCGACCGCCAGGCCCAGATCCGCTCGGCCCTGTCCGAGTCGCTCTCGGCCGTCATTTCCCAGACCCTGCTGCCCCGCATCGACCGGCCCGGCCGGGTCCTGGCCCAGGAGCTCCTCCTGGCCAACACGGCCGTCCGCAACCTGATCCGCGAGAACAAGACCTTCCAGATCCCCTCGGTCATGGAGACGGGCAAGGCCCACGGCATGCGGACCCTGGACGAGTCCCTGCTGGAGCTTGTGGCCGCGGGCCTGGTGGACGGGGTGGACGCCTGGCGCAACGCCGGCAACAAGTCGCGGTTCGCGGACTTCGCCCCCAACCCGGCCGGCCGGGAGGCCTGAGCCCGTGTCCCGCCGCATCCTCGACGCCCTGGCCGGCGCGGCCCTGGCCGCTGCCCCGGCCGCCTCGGACTACCTGTTTCCGGCCGGCGGGCCGGCCGGAGCCCTGGTGGACGGGGCCTTTGTCCCCCTGTCCCTGCCTGGCGCGGCCGGCCGGCTCACGCCCTGCCAGACCGCCGTCCTGGCCCGGGGGCTGCTCGGCCGCGACGCCAGACTCCTGGCCGACCTGCGGACCCGGGGCGGCTGCGACGCCGGCTACCGCCACCCGTCGGGCGCGCGGTTTCGGGCCAACGCCTTCCGGGCCGGGGACAGCCTGCACCTGGTGCTGCGCCGCCTGCCGGACGCGCCCCCGCGCCTGGAGACCCTCGGCCTGCCGCCGGTCTTTTCCCGCATGGCGGACTTGGCCGAGGGGCTGGTCCTGGTGGTCGGGGCCACGGGATCGGGCAAGTCCACGACGCTTGCCGCCCTGGCCGCCGCCATCCTGGCAACCCGGCCGGTCCACGTGGTCACCCTGGAGGACCCGGTGGAGCGTCTGCTGCCGCGCGGGCGGGGCGTGGCCAGCCAACGGGAGCTGGGCACGGATTTTCCGTCCTTTGCCGAAGGCATCCGGGCCGCCCTGCGCCAGGCCCCCCAGGTCATCCTGGTCGGCGAGGCCAGGGACCGGGAGACCGTGGACGCGGCCCTTGGCGCGGCCGAGACCGGACACCTGGTCCTGGCCACGCTCCACACGGCCGACTGCGCCGGGGCCGTGGAACGGCTGCTGGCCTTTTTCGGACCGGCCGAGGAGCGGCTGGCCCGGCAGCGCCTGGCCGGAAGCCTCCGCTATGTCGCGGCCCAGCGGCTCCTGCCCCGGATCGGCGGCGGCCGGGCCGTTTCGGTGGAGGTCCTGGCCGCCACGCTCCGCACCCGGGAGCGGATCCTCGCGGCCACGGACGCGGCCGAGGGCTTCGCCGACATCCTGGAGCAGGGCCGGCCCCACGGCATGGTCACCTTCGACGCCTCCACGGCCGCGCTCTACGCCGACGGCGTCATCACCGAGGAGACGGCGCTTACCCGCGCCTCGGACCGGGCCGCCCTGGCCCGGGCGCTCGACGCCGTCAAGGCCGAGCGGGGCCAGCCCATTTCCACCATCACCGGCCTGAGCCTGGATCTGCCGCCGGGCGGGGACGACGGGGACTGGCCATGAGCGGCGACATTTCCATCGCCTGCCCCTGCGGCGGGCACACCGTCACCCTTTCCCCGGACAAGCCGCCGGTCGGCGGCCGGGCCGCCTTTACCTGCCCGGTCTGTGGCCAGCGCCGGACCTTTGTCCGCACCGCAGACGGCGCGGCCTTCGACGCCGCGCCGTCTGCCGAATCCGGGTCCGCACCGGCCGATCCGGTTGCCGCGTCCAGGCCCGGCCCGGCCCCGAGCCCGGTCCGGGCCGGCGCGGCCGTGGTCCTGGCCGCCCTGGCCGGGCTGCCGTCCGCCTGGGCCGAAGCCGTGGCATACGTCTTCCCCGCCCCCGCCTGGCAGGTCCTTCCCGCCGACGATCCGGACCAGGGCGCGGCCGACCTGCGCGCCCACGCCCCGGCCGTGGTCGTGGCGGCGGCAGGGCCGGAGCGCCAGACCCTCCTGGCCGCCGTGGCGGCCCTGTCCGGCCGGGCCAGGGAGAAGCTGACCCTGGTCGTGGTCGGCGACGGCCCCGAGGGCGACGCCATGGCCGCCTTCGCGGCCAGCGCCGACGCCGTGCTGGACAAGGACAACATCCGGGACCTCCCGGACCGGCTCCGGGCGGCCCTTGACACCCGGGGCGGCTGGCCGTCGCTTTTCGAGGCGGAGTGAACCGTGGACCGGATCACGGCCCTGCTCGTCCACCCCGACCACACGGTCCGGGCCGCCCTGCGGGAGCGGCTGGCCGGCGTGGATTTCATCCGGGTCCTGGGCGAGGCGGCCGACGCCTACGAGGCGTCCGAGCTCCTGCGCGCCATTCCCTACGGCCTGCTGTTTTGCGGCGTGGACCTGCCGGGCGAGGTCAGCGGCTTCGAGCTGGCCGAGGCCCTGCTCGCGGCCAAGCGCCAGCCGGGCCTGGTCTTCATCGCGGCCGACGAAGCCAAGGCCTTCCGGGCCTTCGAACTCGGCGCGGCCGACTACCTGCTGTGGCCGTTTTCCCCCCAGCGGTTCGGCCAGACCCTGGAGCGGCTGTCGCGCTACCGGCCGGCCTTCCGCGAGGCCCCGGCCCCGGAATGGCGCGCCGCCGGCCAGCCGCCCGCCTCCTCCTACACCGACGGCGACACCGCGGCCGAAACCGAGGAGACGGTCCAGCTGCCCCTGGAGGAGGACGAGGAGGACCGGTTCCTCTCGGCCCTGCGCCAGGCCTGGGACATCCGCCACGAGCGGCCCGTGGACATCGAAAAGCTGCCCATCACCCTGGACGGCCGCACCATCCTTCTGCCCTACACCCAGATCCTTTTCATCGAGGCCTACGAGGACTACTCGTTCGTGCACACGGCCGCCCAGAAGCTCCTCACCTCGTACCGCCTGAAAAACCTGGAAGAACGCCTGCGGCCCCACCGCTTCTTCCGGGTCCACCGCAAATACCTGGTCAACCTGGACCAGGTGACGGAAATCGCGACGCTCCCGGGCGGCAACTTCATGCTGCGCACGGCCGGCAAGACCCGCATCGAGCTGCCCATCGGCCGCCGCCGCATCGGCGAACTCAAGCAGATTCTGGGACTGTGAGCGTGCGTGTGTTGCGAGGTATGGACGGAAGGATGCCTCCGGCGGGCAAAGGGCTTCGCCCTTTGGAATCCCGCAAGGGGATATGGCTGTACAGTGGAACGAACATCGTCGCTTCACATGGCGCTTGAGTATTACAATGCTTCCTGCGGATTCACTATGAACAACCTGCTGATCCCAATACGCTGTCCTCTCCATTTTTATGGGATTCCAAAGGGCGCCA
>CAZIJE010000003.1:0-56087 GCA_964539435.1 uncultured Desulfovibrio sp. | reverse complement strand
GACTTAACCCTCACAACGCCGCTGACCCCAGGCCGGCTCCCACACGATTTTCTGGGTTTCCAGCTGGGCCCCCGCCTTTGCCCCGCCGGAGGCATCCCCCCTGCCCACCCTGCCCATCCCAGCAACGCCTTCGGGAGGAGGAGACCATGACACCGACCGGAACCCTGGACGCCCTGCTGGTCGAGGAACGGGTGTTTCGGCCGGCTCCGGCCACGGTCATCGACGCCAACGTCAAGCCGGCCGACCTGGCCGAGGCCTATCGCCTGGCCGAGGCCGATCACCTGGCCTACTGGGAGAAGGCGGCCCTGGAACTCGAATGGCACCGCAAGTGGGACGCCGTGCTCGACGCTTCCCGCGCCCCGCACTACCGCTGGTTTCCCGGCGCGCGCACCAACATCGTGCACAACGCCCTGGACCGGCATGTCCACATCTGGACCAAGAACAAGCTGGCCCTGATCTGGGAGGGGGAGGCCGGCGACTGCCGCAAGTTCACCTATTTCGAGCTCTACCGGGAAGTGAACCGCCTGGCCTGCGCCCTGCGCGGCCTCGGCGTGTCGCGCGGCGACCGGGTCTGCCTGTACATGCCGCCCATTCCCGAGACCGTGGTGGCCATGCTGGCCGCGGCCAAGATCGGGGCCGTCCACGTCTTCGTCTTTGCCGGCTACTCGGCCAAGTTCCTGCGCGAACGCTTAAACGACGCCAGGGCCCGGGTCCTCATCACGGCCGACGGGTTCTACCGGGGCGGCCGGTGCATCAACCTCAAGGCCGTGGTGGACGAGGCCCTGCCCGGGGTGCGCGGCGAGGCGGCCGAGACGGTGGTGGTGGTGCGCCGCACCGGCGACGACATCGACATGCAGGAGCCCCGGGACCTCTACTACCACGACCTCCTGCGCCAGGAGTCGCCCGAGGCGGCGACCGAGATCATGGAGGCCGGGGACCCCCTTTTCTGGCTCCACACCTCCGGGACCACGGGCCGGCCCAAGGCCGTGGTCCACAGCCACGGCGGCTACATGGTCGGGGCGTCCCACACCTTCCGCACGGTCTTCGACATCAAGCCCACGGACATCCACTTCTGCACCGCCGACCCGGGCTGGATCACGGGCCACACCTACGGCCTGTACGGGCCGCTTCTGACCGGGGCCACGGTCATCCTCTACGAGGGGCATCCGCTCTACCCCCAGGCCGACCGCCTGCCGGCCATCATCGAACGGTACGGGGCCACCATCTTCTACGCCACGCCGACGCTGGTGCGCATGCTCATGCGCTACGGGCCGCAGTATCCGAAGATGCGCGACCTCTCGACCCTGCGGCTCCTCGGCAGCGTGGGCGAGCCCCTCGGTCCCGAGGCCTGGATGTGGTTTTACAAGCACATCGGCCGGTCCAACTGTCCGGTCCTGGACACCTGGTGGCAGACCGAAACCGGCATGGCCATGATCTCCCCCATGCCGATCTCGGTGCTCAAGCCCGGCTCGGTGGGCAAGTCCCTGCCCGGCATCGCGGCCGACGTGGTGGACGACAAGGGCCAGCCCGCGCCGGCCGGCCAGGGCGGCTTCCTGGTCGTCAAGAAGCCGTGGCCGGCCATGCTGGCCGGGCTCGAAGGCGACGCGGCCGGCTACGCCCGGACCTACTGGGAGAAGATTCCGGGGATGTATTTCGCCGGCGACGTGGCCCGGCGCGACGAGGACGGCTATTTCTGGATCCAGGGCCGGGCCGACGACGTGCTCAACATCGCCGGCCACCGCATCGGCACGGCCGAACTGGAAGCCGCGCTCAACGCCCACCGCCTGGTTTCCGAGGCGGCCGTGGTCGGCCTGCCGGACAAGATCAAGGGCGAGGTGGCCAAGGCCTTTGTGGTGGCCGCGCCGCAGTGGCGGGAGGCCTTTGCCGACGCCGACGCCTTTGCCGCGGAACTGCGCAACCACGTGCGCCGCGAACTCGGCCCCATCGCCGTGGTCAAGGCCGTGGAACTGCGCGAGACCCTGCCGCGCACGAGAAGCGGCAAGATTCTCCGAAGAAGGCTCCGGGCCGAGGAATTGGGAGAAGCGGTCGAGGAAGGGACGGGGGAGGAAGAATAAGGGTTCCCCCCTATGGGCAACGGCTCCCCTGGGTCTGGCTGGCCACGTCGTAGCCCAGGCAGGCCAGGCCGATCGTCTTGGGGATAAGACGTTCTCCCTTGTCGTAGTAGGCCACTGTGCGTGGGGCCAAGCCGAGAGCTTTGGCCGCCTGGGCCAAGGTCAAGTGGTGGCGCTCCCGCCATTTCTTGAAATGATCCACCGGCATGATTTCTCCGGCCTGGGCCAGGGCCAGAAGCCGCACATGGTCGGTCGGCATCTCCAGGTCGTCGCCGAAATCCAGGGTCCAGCCGTATTCGCCGACCGCCAGCCGGGCAAACCGGGCCGGATCCCGCAACGGGGCGTACAGGGAGACCGCGGCGATGGGCTCGGTCAGATCCACCTCGGCCTCGAAACCGTCGTCCCAGCGGACGTGGACAACCCGGGGCCTGTCCCCGACCGTGGCGGCCGCGATCGGAACAAGCAATTCGACCGCCTTTTTTTTCGGCATGTTACCTTCCTTCCCGCAATCTGTCCCAGGCGGCCTCGATTTCCCGTCGATTTCTCGCGATCCAGTCCATGGCCCTGGCCACGGTGGCGGAAGGCTTGCCCGATTCCTCCATGACCGCCAGGTCGTCGAGGCCGATCCGGGCGGCATAGCCCGGACCGAAAATATGCACATGCGGCGGGATATGGTCATTGGGCCAAAGGACCACACGGAAACTGCCGAACCGGGCAAGAGTCGGCACTAGGCGGCCCTGTCACCACGAAGACTATGCAAAGAGTGCAAAAAGTCAACCATCCCCCGGCCCCGCCTCACTCCTCGTCCACCCACTCCTTTTTCGCCGCCGCAAAAGGCGACACCGGCGTTTTCACGGTCCGGTCGCAGCGCACGTCCACCACGCAGGGGCCGTCCCCGTGCAGGCCTTCGGCAAAGGCCGGGCCCAGTTCCTCGGGCCGGGTGACGGTAAGTCCCCGCGCCCCCATGGCCCGGCCGAAGGCCGCGAAGTCGTGGGACGGCAGCTCGGCCAGGGCCCCGGTGGCCGGGCCGTCCTGCACGGCCCGCAGCCAGACGTTGCCAAGGGCCATGTTGTTGACCACCACGTAGAGGATGTTCAGCCCGTAGCGCGCGGCCGTGGCCACCTCCATGCCGTGCATGAGCATGCACCCGTCGCCCGTGACGCAGGCCACGGGCCGGTCCGGATCGGCCGTCTTGACGCCCACGGCCGCGGCCACGGCCCAGCCCATGGGCCCGAGGTTGGCGGCCGTGAAATAGGTGCGCGGGCCAAAGGCCTTGAAATAGTGGGCGAAAAACGCCCGGTGCGCCCCGGAATCGGCCACCACGGCCGCCTCGCGAGGCAGGGCCCGGCGCAGCTCCGCCGCCACCCGGGCCGGATGGAGCGGCACGGCGGCGCTCTGCATGGCTTCGGGCTCGTAGCAGGTCCGGCCGGCCCGGCGGATGGACCGCAGCCAGGCGGCCCGGGCCTGGTTGCCGGCCCGGAACCGCATGATCCGGGCCGAGCCCCCTTCCATCATATGGGCCAGGGCCGTGCGGCAGTCGCCGACGATGGGGACCTGGGTGTGGAAGGTCCGGCCGATCACGGTCGGGTCCACGTCCACCTGGACCAGGGCGGTGGCCGGCAGCATTTTGGCGTCCCAGTAGAGGGTGTCGCGCTGGGACAGGCCGCTGCCGAGGACGATCAGCACCTCCACCTGGCCGGACAGCAGGGTCTCGATGGCCGGCCGGTGGCCGGCGTAGCCGAAGATGCCAAGCGAAAGGCGGTGGTCCTCCGGAAAGACCCCCTTGGCCCGAAGCGTGGTGGCCACCGGGATCTCGAACTGTTCGGCAAAGGCGGTCAGGCAGTCCGTGGCCCCGGACTTTTCCACCCCGGCCCCGGCCAGGATGGCCACCCGCGTGGGGGCCGCGCCGCCGCCCTCGGGCACGAGCACCCGCCACAGGCGCTCCACGGCCCCGCCGTCCACGAACCGGGGCCGGTACACGGTCTCGTCGAGGGGCTCCCAGGGCGCCTGGACCTCGGCCCGTTGCACGTCCAACGGCAGGCTCATATGGACCGGAGCCTTGGGGCCGGCCAGCATCTTGGTCAGGCAGGCCCGCAGGTGGTGGTGCGTCAGGTGGGGATTTTCCACGGCCAGGGAGGCGGCCGTGACGCCGGACAGCAGGGCCACGTCGTTAAACGATGCCGGCGAGGAGTCCTGGAAGCCGCCGCGCCCCTCCCAGTCCGTGGGCACCTGGCCGGTGACGAAAAGGACCGGCGAGGCGTCGGCCCGGGCCGCGGCCGCGGCCGTGACCACGTTGGTCACGCCCGGACCGCCGATGGCCAGGCAGGCCCCGAACCGGCCCGAAGCCCGGGCGTATCCGTCGGCCATGTAGGCCGCGCCGGACTCGTGGGCGGCCACGATGGGGGTCAGGCCCGTGGTGTCGGCCAGATCGGGCAGGAACGGGTCGACCAGGCCGCCCGGCACCAGAAAGACGTGGTCCACGCCCTCGGCAACGAGGCTCGACAGCAGATAGCGTGTGGCGCGCATGGCAGCTCTCTCCCCCCGGGTTTCACCGGATGGTTCATGATGCGCCGGCCCCGCGCCAACGTCAAGGCAGGTCCCGGGTCCCGGCCGCCACGCCGGACCGACCTTCCCGCACCCGGGCCAAGAGCGCGGCCGCCGCTTCCGGGCCGGATGCAAAAAAGGCTTGACGCGGCGGCCCGCCGGCGGTTCAAGCGACGTGCGCCAGGCGCCTTCCGCGACGCCAAATCCATGCGCCAAGGCCTTTTCCGTGCACTGCGACGCATCCTGCCCCATCGGCATCTTCGACTCCGGCGTCGGCGGCCTGACCGTGGCCCGGGCCGTCATGGACCGGCTCCCCAGCGAGCGGATCGTCTATTTCGGCGACACCGCCCGCGTGCCCTACGGGGTCAAGTCCCCGGACACCGTGGCCCGCTACGCCGCCCAGATCACCCGGTTCCTGCTGGCCCAAAACGTCAAGCTTCTGATCGTTGCCTGCAACACCATGGCCGCCGTGGCCCTGCCGGCCATCACCGGACTGTCGCCCGTGCCGGTCATCGAGGTCATCGACGCCGGGGCCAGGAGCGCCCTGGCCGTATCCCGGACCCGGCGCATCGGCATCATCGCCACGCCCTCGACCGTGGCCAGCCGGGCCTACGAAAAGGCCCTGGCCGCCCTCGGCGGCCCGGACGTCCGCACCGTGGCCAAGGCCTGTCCGCTCTTCGTGCCCCTGGTGGAGGAAGGCTGGCTCGACCACCCGGCCACCCGGCTGGTGGCCGAGGAATACCTGGGGCCGCTTTTGGCCGCGGACCTCGACACATTGATCCTCGGCTGCACCCACTATCCGCTCCTGGCCCCGCTTTTGGCCTCCGTGGCCGGCCCGGGCGTCCGGCTCCAGGATTCGGCCACGGCCGTGGCCGAGCGGGCCGCCGCCATACTGGCCGACCTCGGCCTCGGCCGGACCGGGGACGCGCCGGAGCACGCCTTCCACGTCACGGACATGCCGCTGCGGTTCCGGGAGATCGGCGAACGGTTCCTCGGCCGGCCCATGGGCCGGGTCAAGCTGGAAGAACTGTAGCCAACGCCGACCTGTCGCGGGTGCGGACAGGCCGGCGCGGCCGGAACGGCGAAAACGGTCGGGCCTACGGTGTGGCCGGTCCAGAGGCCGGCGCGGGCCCGGAATCGGAGGCAGCGGCCGGAGCCGGGGCAGGCTTGGGTTTCGGCTTTGGCGCGGGTTTCGGGGCCGGGGGCGGCGGAGGCGCGGCAGCCGCCTCGGCCCGGGCGCAGGCCAGGCGGGCGGCGCGGTATTCGGCCGCCGCCGGCGCGAAAGACGGGTCCAGGACCATGGCCCGGCGGTAGTGGGCCAGTCCCTCCCGGCAGTCCCGGGCGAACATGGCCAGGTTGCCCCGGTAGTAGAAGACCTGGGCGCTGGCCGATCCCCTGTCCGCGGCCCCGGCCAGGGTCCGGCGGGCCGCATCCCGGTCGCCGCCCTCGTACTGGAGCAGGCCCAGGGCCTCCAGGGGGCGCGGGTCCCTGGGATCGGCGGCCGCCGCCTGGCGCAGCTCGGCCTCTGCCCGGGCCGGATCGTGTTGCCGGGCCGCGCACAGCCCAAGGTACAGCCGTGCCTCGGCCGCCTGGGGCGCGGCCTTGGCCGCCTCG
Organism: uncultured Desulfovibrio sp.; assembly: GCA_964539435.1. GTDB lineage: Bacteria > Desulfobacterota > Desulfovibrionia > Desulfovibrionales > Desulfovibrionaceae > Solidesulfovibrio. The sequence continues at coordinate 49,857 of CAZIJE010000003.1, read as the reverse complement.
GCCAGGTCGGGCAGGGCCTGGGCGCAATTTCCGGCGGCAAAGGCCTTTTTGGCGGACGCCAACCGGTCGGCGGGCGCGGAAGCGGCCGGGACGGCCGCGTCTTCCGCCACGGACGGGGACGGCGGCCGCTTTTGGCAACCGGCCAGGGCCAGGACCAGGATCAGAACCAGGATCAGGGCCGCGCCGGCCCGCGCGGCGGCGAAAAATCGGAACATGGGAAAGCGGCCTCCTGCCGTCGGAAAGGGCGGGCCCGCGCGAGCCCCGCATCCATGCGGCCCCCGGGGGAGCGTCAGGCAAGACGCATTAGCGCCGGCCCCCGCCGGTGTCAATTCTTCGGCCGGCGGGGCCGTCCGCCACGCGATCTTGACGGGAGCTCCCGGCCATCGTAGAAAAAATGCGACGCTGGAACAGGTCGTTCCCGGCGTTTCGCCCAGGGAGTCGTCGTGAACGCCGCCAAGCCTGCGCCTCCGGTCCGCAACCGCCGTCCCGGCCCGGTCCCCTCCGTCCTTGCCCTTCCGCATGGCGATTGACCCGCTGCCGCAGACCCTCCTGCCGTCGTCCCTCGGCGCAAGAGGCAGGGGCTCTTCGGCCGGCGTCTGGGCCACGGCCGTGGCCCTCGGCCTGCTCGCCCTGATCGGCGTCCACGATGTCCGCCTGTTCCACATCCTGGCGGCCTTCGTGTGCGTGGTGGCCGGCGCGGCCCTGTTCCTGGTGGTCTGGAACGCCCGGGACCATGTGGAGCAGGGATTTTTCCAGGTCCTGGGACCGGCCTTCCTCTACGCCGCCGGCTGCGACGCCCTGGGCCTGCTGGTCGCCGCCGGCCTCGATCCGTTGCAGAGCGTTTTCCAGGCGCCGGACCTGCTCCCGTCCGCGGGTCCGGTCCTGGCCGGCGTGCTGTGCGCCGGAGCCTGGCTGCCGTCGGGCCGCCCCGTTTCCGCCGCCAGGGCCGGCCTGCTGGCCGGAGGCGTGGCCCTGACCCTGGTCCTCGGTCTGGCCGCCCTCCGCCTGGCGACTCCTCCCGCCACGGCCCGGACGGTCTTGGGCCTGGCCACGCCCCTGCTCCTGGCCGGAGCCGGCTACGGGCTGTGGCGTCGCCGATCGGCCCTGTCTCCGCGCACCCTGGGCCTGTTGCTCGGCTCCCTGGCCCTCCTGGCCGCCTCCGGCCCCCTCCTGGCCTCCGGACCGGCCGGCCCCTGGACGTCGGTGGCCGGCCATCTGGCCAAGGTCCTCGGCTACTGCCTGGCCTTCCAGGCCGTGGCGCTGACAAGCATCGGCCGGCCCTACGACCTGCTTTTGCGGGAAGTGGCCCTGCGCGAGCAGGACCTGACCGACCGCATGGTGCGGCTGACGGCCCAGGCCCGGGCCATCTTCGACGTGCGCGGCCTCGCGGCCCTGGACACCGGCGAGTTCCGGGACTTCGCCGCCGCCCTGCTCGGCCGGGCCATGGCCGTATTGGGCCTGGACAGGTCCGGCGTCTGGCTCCTGTCCCCCGGCCGCGACCGGCTGCGGTGCCTCCTCGGCGGGGGCACCGGGACCGGCGACGAGGGTCTGGAGCTGTCCCTGGCCGGCTTCCCGGTCTACGTCCAGGCCCTGGAACACGAACGGGTCGTCGCGGCGGCCGACGCCCCGGCCTCGCCCCTGACCGGCGGCTTTGCCGCACCGTATTTCCGGGAGCGCGGCATCGCCTCGGCGCTCCACGCGCCGTTTCGTTTTTCCGGCCGCCTGGCCGGGGTGCTGGTCCTGGAGCACACGGGCCGGCCGCGCCGCTTCACCGACGACGAGCAGGCCTTTGCCGGGTCCATGGCCGACCTGCTCTCCCTGGCCCTGGAGACGTCGGAGCGGCGACGGGCCGGCCGGGAGCTGGCCGAGAGCGAGCAGCGCCTGCGCTCGCTCCTGGACGCCATGCCGGACCCGGTCTGCTTCAAGGACGCCGCGGGACGGTGGGTGGTGGCCAACCAGGCCCAGATCGAGGCCTTCGGCCTGGCCGGCGCCGACTGGAAGGGCCGCACCGACGCCCGGACCTGGGCCACGGGCGAGGACAGCGTGTTCGGCATGTCTTTGACCACGCCCGGAGGCCAGGAACGGCACTTCGACGTGACCAAGGCCCGGCTGTTCCTGGAAGACGGCGGGCCGCGCGGCCTGGTCGTGCTCTCGCGCGACGTCACCGCCTACCGCGAGGCCCTGGCCGGACTCCGGGAGAAAAACGAGGAGCTCGAGGCCATCTACAACGAGACCTCCGACGGCCTGGTCATCGCCGACGTCGGCAACCGCTCCATCGTCCGGGTCAACGCGGCCGCCTGCCGCATGTTCGGCTACGCGCCCCGGCAGTTGACCGCCCTGTCGCCCTGGGACCTCCATCCCCTGGAGGAGCGGGAACGGTCGCTGACCCTGTTTCAGGAGATCGCGGCCGGCCGCCTGCGGCTGCTGGAGAACATCCCCTGCCGCCGCAAGGACGGGAGCTCGTTTTTCGCCGACATCTCGGCCCAGCCCATCACCTACGGCGGCCGGCCGGCCGTGTTCGGCTTCTACCGGGACATCTCGGCCAGGCGCGCCGCCGAGGAGGCGGTCAAGGCCTCGGAGGACCGGTTCCGCCGGGTGTTCAACAGCACCTACGACGCCATCCTGCTCCACGACACGGACGGGACCATCGTCGACTGCAACGACAAGATGCTCGAACTCTACGGCGTGCGCCGGGACGAGGCGGCCTCGTTCTCCATCGAGGCCGACTATTCGGCACCGGACAACCCGCCGGGCCGGCTGTCCGAATACTGGCGGGACGTCATCCGGGGCGAGGACCGGTTCTTCGAGTGGAAGGCCCGCCGCCCCCACGACGGGACCGTCTTTCACGTCGAGGTCTACCTGCGCCGGCTGCGCCTGCCCGACCGGCCCGTCATCCTGGCCAACGTGCGCGACGTGACCGAGCGCAAGCTGGTCCAGGCCGCCCTGGCCGCCCGGCAGGAGGAGATCTCGGCGCTCAACCGCGACCTGGCCCGCCGGATCCGCGACGAGACCGAGAAGAACCGGCAAAAGGACATCCTGCTCCTCAACCAGACCAGGCTCGCGGCCATGGGCGAGATGATCGGCAACATCGCCCACCAGTGGCGGCAGCCCCTAAACGCCCTGTCCATCCTGCTGGCCAACCTGCGGTTCGAGTACGAGGCCGTGTGCGCCGACGATCCCCGCGCCCTGCTCGCCGCCCACCGCCAGGCCGGGGAGATCCTGCGCAAGATGTCCTCCACCATCGACGACTTCCGCAACTTCTTCCGGCCGGACAAGCAGCGCGAGACGTTTTCCGTGGTCGAGGCCGTGTGCGACGCCCTGCTGTTGATCGAGGCGAGCCTGGCCCAGCACGGCGTGTTCGTGCGCTTCACGGCCCGCCACGACCCCAAGGTCCTCGGCTTTCGCGGCGAATTCTCCCAGGTCGTGCTGAACCTCCTCGGCAACGCCAAGGAGGCCATCCTGGCCCACCGGACCGCCGGCGGCTGCATCGCCATCCGCGTCATGTCCCGGCGCGGCCAGGCCGTGATCCACATCCGCGACAACGGCGGCGGCATCCCGGACGGCGTCCGGGACCGCGTCTTCGACCCCTATTTCACCACCAAATCCGACCACGGCGGCACCGGACTCGGCCTGTACATGTCCAAGACCATTGTCGAGGACCACCTGCAGGGCCGGCTCTCTGCCGCCAACACCGGGGACGGGGCGCGCCTGACCATCCGCCTCCCCCTGGCCCCGCCCGACTAGGGGCCCCCCGGCCAAACCCCACGGAGGACGTCCGTGCCCACTTCCCAGACCTCCAAGGACAAGTACCGCGCGCTGGCCAGGCTGCACATCCTGGTGGTGGAGGACGACCGCTTCGCCCGGGAGCAGCTGGGCCTTTTGCTGTCCCGCTTCGCCGGCCGGCTGACCACGGCCGCCAACGGGGCCGAGGGCCTGGAGGCCTTCAAGTTCGAACGGCCCGACATCGTGGTCACGGACATCCACATGCCGCAGTTAAACGGCCTGGACATGGCCGCGTCCATCAAGGCCATGGACCCGGCCACGCCCGTGGTCCTGGTCACGGCCCACAGCGACACGGCCTTTTTCCTGCGCTCCATCGAGATCAGCGTGGACGGCTATGTGGTCAAGCCCGTGGAGGCCGAGGCCCTGTTGCGCCTCCTGTCCCGGCTGGCGGCCAACCTCCTGGACGCCCGGGCCGCCGAGGCCAGGGCCCGGCTGTTCCAGTTCACCCTGGACATCAACCCCAACTTCATCCTGACCCTGGACGCCGGCGTGGTCGACTACGTCAACCGGACCTTTCTCGACTTCCTGGGCGCGCCGCACCTCGACGCCCTCAAGGCCGGCCAGCACGCGGGCCGGACCATCGAGATCGACGGCCGCCGCCACGACGCGGGGGAGCTGACCTGGACCGCCCAGGTCAGCCCGGGCCCGGACGCCACCCACCAGGCCGTATTCTCCCGCCTGCCGGGCGAGACCGGCCGCGAGCGGACCTTCCTCGTCGCCTCGGCCGAATTTCCGGAACTGGAGCGGCGCATCCTGACCTTCACCGACATCACGCCCCTGGCCGAGGAGCGCCGCCAGCTCATCCTTCGGGCCGCCACCGACGCCCTGACCGGCATCGCCAACCGGGCCGGCCTCGACGAAATCCTAAGCCGCGAGGTCCACCGCACCGAGCGCTACGACGCGCCCCTGACCGTCGTCCTGTTCGACATCGACCGGTTCAAGGCCATCAACGACACCCACGGCCATCCGGCCGGGGACACGGTCCTGATCGCCCTGGCCAGGCTGGTGGCCGGCCACGTGCGCGAACACGACACCCTGGGGCGGTACGGCGGGGAGGAATTTTTAGTGGTGGCGCCCCAGACCGATCCCGACGAGGGCCAGCAGCTGGCCGAGCGCCTGCGCGCGGCCATCGAGGCGGCCTTCTTTCCGGCGGCCGGCCGGGTGACCTGCAGCTTCGGCGTGGCCACGCGGCTTCCGGGGGAATCGGTCAAGGACCTGGTGGCCCGGGCCGACGCGGCCCTGTATGCGGCCAAGGAGGGTGGAAGGAACCGGGTGGCCAGGGGCTAGCGGGGCGTCCCCTGGTAAAAACGATCGTATTTTTTAAGAAAATAACTGCTTTTGGCGGGAGGACGCATGGGCCGTAGGCCCGCATTTCGCGGCCAGGCCGCTAGGGGCCAGCCTGGGCCGAGGGGGCGCCGCGTTCGGACCGGACCCGGGCGATGGCGGCCAGAAGCGTCTCCCGTTGAAACGGTTTGGCCACGTAGTCGTCCATGCCGGCGGCCAAAAACCGCTCCCGGTCGCCGGCCATGGCGTAGGCCGTCAGGGCGATGACCGGGATGCGGGCCTGGGGCCCGCCCGAGGCCCGAAGCCGCCTGGTCGCCTCGACCCCGTCCATGACCGGCATCTGGACGTCCATGAGGACCAGGTCGAACGTCCCCGCCGCCAGATGGTCAAGGGCCTCCTGGCCGTTGCCGACCGTGGTCACGGCGTACCCTGTCCCCTCCAGCATCCGTTTGCCAATAACAAGGCTCATCTCGTCGTCCTCGGCCAGGAGGACCCGGGGAACGGAGCCGACGGACGCGGCCACGGGCGTGGCCTCCGCCGGTTCCGGCCCCTTTGCCGGGGCAAGCCGGACCGGCAGGGAGACGTAAAACGTCGTTCCTTCCCCGGGAGCGCTCTCCACGGTCAGTTCCCCGCCGAGCAGCGCGACCAGCCGGCGGACGATGGACAGGCCCAGGCCCGCGCCCTGGAACCGGCGGGTATAGGAGCCCTCGGCCTGGACGAACGGCTCGAAGATGCGCCCGAACTGCGCGTCGGCAATGCCGATCCCGGTGTCGGACACGGTCAGGAGCAGGCGCAGGACCTTGTCGTGTTCCAGAAGCGGGCAGACCGCGACGCGCACCCCGCCCTTGTCCGTGAACTTGACGGCGTTGCCGGCCAGGTTGAACAGGATCTGCCCCAGCCGGACCTGGTCGCCGACCACGACCGGCGGCAGGCGCGGGTCCAGGACGCATTCCAGGCTGATGCCCTTTTCCCGGGCCGCCGGCAACAGCAGGGTTTCCGTGGTCTCCTTGAGCTCGGCCAGACGAAAGGGCGCGGCCTGGATGCACAGTTGCCCGGCCTCGATGCGCGACAGGTCCAGGATGTCGGAGAGGAGCCGCGTCAGGCGGTCCGAGGCCTTCATGGCCCCCCGGACGTACTGTTCCTGTTCCGGCGTCCCGGCGGTGTCGGCCAGGAGCTGGAGCATGCCGAGGACCCCGTTTAGGGGCGTGCGGATCTCGTGGCTCATGTTGGCCAGGAATTCGTTTTTGGCCCGGCTGGCCGCCTCGGCCGCCTCCTTGGCCCGGGTCAGCTCCTGGTTCGCCTTGCGGCGCTCGGTCACGTCGCGGAAAAGGACCGCGACCTGCCCTTCCTGGGGACGGTAGGCGAGGACCTCGAGGTGCCGGTCCAGGTCCCGGTTGTAGCGTTCGAACCGAAGCGACTGGCCGCCAATGGCCACGAGGCCGAAGGTTGCGACCCAGTCGGCCTCGACCAGGGGAAAGACTTCGGTCAAAAGCCGCCCCAGGACCTGATCGGCCCGCAATCCGGTCAGGTCCTCGAAGGCCGGGTTGACGGCCAGGAACCGGCTGTCCACGGCCCGGCCCGACGGGTCCAGGACGATCTCGTGCAGGGCGAAGGCGTCGAGCAGGGCCGTGAAAAGGGACCGGTAGCGCGCCTCGCTCTGCCGGACGGCCGCCTCGGCCCGCTTGCGGCCGGTGATGTCGCGCAGGATGCCGACCGCGTGCCAGCCGTCCGTGAGCCGCAGGGCGGACAGGGACAGGGAGATGGCGAACTCCTCCCCGCTCTTGCGCCGGGCCGACAGGTCCAGGACCTTGCCCAGGGCTTCTCCCCGGCCGCTCCCGCGAAAGGCGTCGAAGGCCTCCTGGAAGGCCTTTTGGCGTCCACGCGGGGCGATCAGGGCATGGACGTCCCGGCCCAGGGCCTCGTCGGCCGCATACCCGAGGATCCGTTCGGCCGCCGGATTCCAGAAAGAGACCCGCCCCTTGGGATCGAGCATCAGGATCGCGTCCTGGGCCGAGTCGGTGATGTGGCGGATGCGGGTCTCGCTTTCCCGCAGGGCCAGTTCCACGGCCTTGCGCTCCTCGATCTCCCGCCGCAGGGTCAGGGTCTTTTGCGCCACCTTCCGCCTGAGATACCAAAGGCCGGCAAGCGCCATCAACAGCAGGCTCGGCACGACGACGAAGACCAGGGAGCGGACCACGGTTTTGGCGTCCACGGTCTGGGGCGGCAGGATCGGACCGAACCATTTGGCGTAGAGCGTTTCGTAGGTGCCGTCGGCTATGGCCGTGGCCAGGCCTTCGTTGAGCCGGGCCAGGAGTTCGTGGTCGCCCTTTCGCACGGCGATGCAGAATTTTTGTTCGAAATCGGCCAGAGGCGCGCCAAAGGGCTTGAGGTCCGCGTTTCGGTCGGCGCTGACGTCGGACACGTTTTTGAGCCCCAGCTTTTTGATCAGCTGCCAGCCCACGAGCTGTTGGGTGACCACCGCGTCATGCTTGCCTTCGGACAGCAAACGGAAGGCCTCCTCGTAGGAGTCGGTCAGGACGAGGTGGTCGGACAGGCCTTTTCGGACGACGTATTCGTGGGCCGTGTCGCCGCGCATGACAAGGACCTGCTTGTCCTTGATGTCGGCCTCGCCCTTGATGTCCTTGTTGCCGCTGCGCACGAAGATCGTGCCATGCATCTTCAGGTACGGGATCGAAAAGTCAAAGACCTCCTCCCGCTCCTTGGAATGGGAGACCAGGGGCAGCACGTCGATTGCGCCGGCGATCAGGTCGTTTTTGATATTCTGCCACGGTCCTATGGCAAACGTGATGTCCAGGCCGCTTTTTCTCGCCACGGCCGTGAGGAGCTCCACGGAAAAGCCATCGGCCCGGCCGTCCGCTGTCACCAGGGAGAACGGCGGATAATCCAGTTCGCTTGCGGAGCGCAAGACACGGACGGGCGAGGCGTCGACGTTCGTTGCATTGACGCAACAGACAATGATAATGATGATAACGAGACACATGAGCCGTCTTTGTTTCACGCCGCGCTCCTTGCACTTCCTTCTTAGGCAAACGCGCAGCGCAGCGCAACCGTCCAAAAGACGGCCTTTTCCGTAAAAAATGCCTGCTGTTCCTCAACCGCTGCCGCTGCTGGCGGCCTGTTGTTGCTACGCCGGACACTAGGCGAATCAGCTTCCCCCAAGACAAGGCAGAGGCAGGTCACGCGCTACAGCGCCTCGTAGGTCCGCCGCAGCAGGAGCGCATCTTTCTCGACAATGGGGCTTTCGCCGATGAGGCATCCCGCGACGCCGTAGTCCTTGAGCGCCCGCAGGCCGTCGCGGAAGTTGAAGTCGCTTTCCGCCAACGGCAGGTGGCTCCGCTCCCCCTTGGCCGTATAGGCGATGCCGCTCATGTGGACGTGCATGTCGTCCAGGGCCTCCCGTCCCAGGACCTCGCCCAGGCGGTCCAGGACACGGGCGAAGTCCTCGTAGCGGCGCAGGCTTCCCCGGCCCCGGGCATGGAGGTGGGAAAAGTCGATGCACGGTTTGACGCCCGGCAGGTCCCGGCACAGGCGGATCACCTCCTCCAGGGAGCCGAACTGGCTCTCCTTGCCCGTGGTTTCCAGGCGGTACACGGCCCCGATTGCGGGCAGGCCGGCCAGGGTCTCCCGGACCCGGGCGTAGGCCGCCTCCGGGGACGCGCTTCCATAAAGGCCGGCGTGCAGGACAACCGCCGCGCCGCCGACCTGGAGCACGGCCCGGGCGGCGGCCGCGATCCGCTCCGCCGACGCCTGCCGCGTGGTTGCATCCTCGGCGTTCAGGTTGACGAAATACGAGGCATGGGCGGACAGCCGGAAACCGTTGGCGCGGCTGCTGGCCAGGATGGCCTCCCGGTTGTTGTCGGTCACGTTGATCCGCCGGCCGAACTGCATCTCCAGGGCGTCGAGGCCGAGGCCCTTGAGGTAGGCGATGCCGGAGGCGTAATTAAATTTCCTGCCCGCCCACATGGGCAGGCCCGACACGCCGAAAAGCAGTTTTCCCATGGATGCGGCCCCCTTTGCCCCCTCGCCGCCTCCGGCCCCGGTCGCCGGGCCGGGAGACGGGCATGCGCTTCCCCTACCGGCAACCGGCGGGAATGGAAAGGCGCGGCCCGGGGTTGCGCCCCGACGGTGGGCCCGGCCCCACCGTTTGTGAGGCCGCGCCCCCATCCCCGGCATGGGGCCTTGCGCACAATTGACGCCTGACCCGGATTTTGCCATCTGCTGGATCGTTCCGGACCAGGGATCAGACACGGCGCTTCCTCCTCCCGCACTCCCGGCGCGCGACGTTCCGCGCCCTGACCCCCCTCCTCCCGGTTTCGCCTTCCCCTCCGGAACCCGGCTTTCGGCTGGCCTGCGGACTGCGTCCAGGACGCTTCCAGGCTTCGGAGGCTTTTACCAAAGAACCTACGGGGATACATATGACGCGGGGGCAAGATACACGGGATGAAGGCGAGGCGGCTGCAACGGCCCTTGAAAAACTGAACAATTTCATCATCCGTTTCCTCGGCGCTCCGGACGAGGCGGCCGCCATGGCCGCGTTGCTCGACGCGCTCATGGACGTGCACGGCGCGGCCATGGGCCACGTCCAGGGCGTCTGTCCGCGCTCCGGCAACCTGGTCATGACGGCCCAGCGGGGATTCGCGCCCGAAGTCCTGGCCCCGTACGCCGCCCTCGGGGGAAACCACCCGGACTGGCTCTGCGGCCGGGCCATGGCCGCCGGCCGGGCGGTGGTGATCGAGGACGCGGCCGCCGGCCCCGGCCGGACGCCGCACCAGGCCCTGGCCGTGGCGGCCGGTTTCCGGGGCCTGGTCCTGACGCCCCTGGTCGCTCCGGACGGGGAGCGCCTGGGCATCGTCACGGTCCATTTTCCCGACCCGGCCCGGCCCTCCGCCCAGGCCCTGCGGGTCACCGACCTCCACGCCCGCTACGCCGCCGAGGCCCTGCGGCGGCGGCGGGCCGAGGAGGCCCTGCGCCAAGCGACCCGGCTGGCCGAGGAGGCCACCCGGTCCAAGTCCGAATTCCTGGCCAACATGTCCCACGAGATCCGCACGCCCATGAACGGCATCTTGGGCATGATCCAGCTCGCCCGGCTCAAGACCCGGGACGCCCGGGTCCAGCAGTTCCTGGAGATGGCGGACACCTCGGCCCTGCACCTGCTCGAACTCGTCAACGACGTGCTCGACCTGTCCAAGCTCAAGACCGGCAGGCTTCGGCTGACGAAACGGGCCTTTTCCCTGCGCGAGGAAGTGGGGGCCATTCTCGAGCCCCTGGCCCTGGCGGCCGCGAAAAAGGGCCTGGCCCTGGGCTGGGCCGTGGCCGACGACGTGCCCGACCAGGTGGCCGGCGATGCCGGCCGGTTGCGGCAGGTGCTGACCAATCTGGTCGGCAACGCGGTCAAGTTCACGGACCACGGCGGCATCGACATCCAGGTGGCCATGGACAACGCGGGCGTCGTCCCGGACGGCGATGGCGGGCGACGGTTCCGGTTCACGGTCCGCGACACGGGCATCGGCATTCCCACGGACAAGCTGGAGCGGATCTTCGAGAGCTTCGAGCAGGCCCACGCCTCGGCCCATCCCGAATACGGCGGGACCGGACTCGGGCTTTCCATCTCCAAACGGCTGGTGGAGCTCATGGGCGGCGGCCTCGGCGTCGCCAGCCGGACCGGCGAGGGAAGCGTCTTCACCTTCACCGTGGTCCTGCTCACGGCCGATGCCGCGCCCCGCAAGGCCGGGCCGGACCGGAGCCGGGCCAGGGCCGGCCGGCCCCGGCGCATCCTGGTGGCCGAGGACAACCGCATCAACCGCCTGTTCATCGAGGAGGTCCTGACGTCCCACGGCCACGAGGTCGGGTTTGCGGAAACCGGACGCGAGGCCCTGGAGCGGCTGGCCACGGAGCGGTTCGACCTGGTCCTCATGGACATCCGCATGCCCGACATGAACGGCGACGAGGCCACCCGGATCATCCGCACCACGCCGCCGGCGGGCGTGGACCCGCGCGTGCCGGTCGTGGCCCTGACCGCCTATGCCCAGCAGGAAGAGATCGACCGGTATGCGCAAAGCGGGTTCACCGCCTACCTGACCAAGCCCGTGGAAATCGAGGCCCTGGAAAGGGTCCTGGCCGGGCTGTAGGCCGCCGTCCCGCCCTTCCCTCCCAGGAGGCCTTCTCGCGGGGCCGCCGTTTTTTGTTCGGCTTCGGGAAAAGGACGCCGCCCCAGGAACGCCTGGCCTGACGGAAGAGTCGCCTGGAGCATGGACGGCCGGAAAATCGCGCCCCCGCACCTCACGTCAGGCCGGACCCATCCGTCATTCCAGCCGGTCAAAAAAGCCTCTCTTCGTTCCCAGGCTCCAGTATGTTGCCTTTACTGTATCGTGTCATATTTTCCACGCGTGTGACAAAATGCGCCAGCGCCTGGAGCCGCTTGACACCTTGACGCCATTTTGCAACTGGCTATCTCTCTCCATCCCACAAGAGGCGAGTTACATGCAGATGCGATCCATCAAAACCAAAATTGCGGTCATGGCCGCGATCTGTCTCGTGGCCACGGCCGCGATACTGGTCGTCTACGGACTGTTCCTGACCAGGGACATCCAGGAATTCAGCAAAACCAACGTGGCGGAACTGATCGACAAATCCACGGAACAGCATCTGCTGGCCGTTGCCGCCGAACAGGCCGGGCTCATCCAGAGCGAGATCCAGGTCAACCTGGACGCCGCCCGGACCCTGGCCCAGACCTTCGGCGTCCTCAAACGCGAACGCGACAAGGGGCAAGGGGCCGGCGCGGGTTCGATCCGGGACACTCTCAACGCGCTCCTGCTGGCCGTCCTCAAGGACAACCCCACCTTCCTCGGCACCTACTCCGCCTGGGAACCCGACGCCCTGGACGGACGCGACAGGGATTTCGCCGGAGACAAGGCCGGCGGCCACGACGAGACCGGCCGGTTCGTCCCCTACTGGAACCGCGACGAAAAGGGCTCCATCGCCCGCCAGGCGCTCGTGGAATACGAAAGCCAGGACAAGCATCCAAACGGCGTGCGCAAGGGCGGCTGGTATCTCGGGCCCAAGGAAACGGGCAAGGAAAGCGTGCTCGATCCCTTCCCATACATCGTCCAGGGCAAGCAGGACTGGCTGACCACCCTGTCCGTGCCCGTGGTCGTGGACGGCAGGTTCCTGGGCGTGGCCGGCACGGACCTGCGCCTCAACTTTCTCGAGGACCTGAGCAAGTCCGTGGCCCAGAAGCTTTACGGCGGCCAGGCCGAGGTCGTGATCATCAGCAACATGGGGCTGGTGGTGGCCCACAGCGCCGACCCCGCGCTCATCGGCCAACCCATCAAGGCCTTCCTGCCGGACAACTGGCAGGAGGTCCTGGGAGTCGTCCAGTCCGGCAAGGCCCTGGCCGACCTCGGCCGGACCACGGGCATGGTCCGGGCCTTCGCGCCCATCCAGCTCGGCCGGACCGGCAAGCCCTGGTCCGTGCTCATCCGGGTGAAGCCGGAGGTGGTCATGGCCGACGCCCATCGTCTGGACAAGGCCATGAAGGAACGGTCCGACAGCGCCGTGCTCCGCCAGATCGCGGTGGGGTCGGCCGTGACCCTGCTGGCCATCGCCTCGGTCTGGTTTTTCTCCGGCGGCATTGTCCGGCCGATCCGCAAGTCCGCCGACTTCGCCGGCAAGGTGGCCGAGGGCGACTTCACCCAGGACCTCGACGTCCGCCAGGCCGACGAGATCGGCGTCCTGGCCGACGCCCTGCGGACCATGGTCGGCAACCTCAAGCGCATGATCCAGCAGGCCGAGGACAAGGGCCGCGAGGCCGAGGAAGAGGCCAGGAAGGCCAACGCGGCCATGACCGAGGCCGAGGAGGCCCGGACCCTGGCGGACCAGGCCCAGCGCGAGGGTATCCTGGCGGCGGCCAACAAGCTGGTCGGCGTGGTCGAGCGCCTGACCGCCGCGTCGAGCCAGCTCTCGGCCCAGATCGACCAGGCCTCCCGCGGCTCCTCCATCCAGAAGACCCGGGCCGAGGAAGCGGCCACGGCCATGAACGAAATGAACTCCACGGTCCTCGAGGTGGCCCGCAACGCCACCCAGGCCGCCACCGGCACGGAGGGCGCCAAGAAGATGGCCCAGGACGGCGAGGGCGTCGTCGGCCAGGTGGTGGCGGCCATCCGCGACGTGCAGACCCAGGCCGAGCGGCTCAAGGAGAACATGTCGGTCCTCGGCCGCCAGGCCGAGGGCATCGGCCAGATCATCGACGTGATCTCCGACATCGCGGACCAGACAAACCTCCTGGCCTTGAACGCGGCCATCGAGGCGGCCCGGGCCGGCGAGGCCGGACGCGGCTTCGCGGTCGTGGCCGACGAGGTCAGAAAGCTGGCCGAAAAGACCATGAGCGCCACCAGCCAGGTCGGCGACAACATCCGCGAGATCCAACACGGCGCGCGCCTGAACATCGAAAGCGTGGACAACGCCTCCAAGGCCGTGGACAAGGCAACCGGCCTGGCCATCCAGTCCGGCGAGGCCCTCAAGGGGATCGTGGCCATTGTGGAGACCTCCTCGGACCAGGTCCGCTCCATCGCCACGGCCTCGGAACAGCAGTCGGCCACCAGCGAGGAGATCAACCGGTCCGTGGAGGAGGTCAACCAGATCTCCGCCGAGACCGTGGAGGCCATGGAGCAGTCGGCCTCGGCCGTGGCGGAACTGGCCGAACAGGCCCAGGTCCTGCAAAGCCTGATCGAGGAGATGCAAAGCGACGGAACCGGCGCCAACGCCCCCAGCCGCGCGGCCCAGCGCCCGCGCCGGCCCGCCTCCCGGGCCCTGCCCCGGTAGCCCGCCCTTGCCAGACGACAGCACGCCAAGGCCCGGAGCGATCCGGGCCTTTTTCCTTGGCCGACGCCGGACCGCGGGACCAGGCCGGATTCCCAAAACACTTGTCCTTCAAGCGCCTCCCCTGTAGCCTCCCTCTTCCATTTCCGCACCCGCAAGGAGGTCTTCATGGCGACTATCGGCACGCCGCTTTCCGCGTCCGCGACCAGACTCATGCTGCTCGGCTCGGGCGAACTCGGCAAGGAGGTGGCCATCGAGGCCCAGCGCCTGGGCGTCGAGGTCATCGCCGTGGACCGCTACCCCAACGCGCCGGCCATGCAGGTCGCGCACCGGTCCCATGTCGTCAGCATGCTCGACGCCGCTTCCCTGCGCCGGATCATCGAGACGGAAAAGCCGGACTTCGTGGTGCCGGAGATCGAGGCCATCGCCACCGAGGAGCTCCTGGCCCTGGAGGCCGAAGGCGTCACAATCATCCCCACGGCCAAGGCGACCCGGCTGACCATGGACCGGGAGGGCATCCGCCGCCTGGCCGCCGAGGAACTGGGCCTGGCCACCTCGCCCTACCGCTTCGCGGACACCAAGGAGGAATTCCTGGCCGCCTGCCGGGACATCGGCTTCCCGTGCGTGGTCAAGCCCGTCATGTCCTCGTCGGGCAAGGGCCAGAGCGTGGCCCGGAGCCAGGCCGAGGCCGAGAAGTCCTGGGACTACGCCCAGACCGCCGGCCGGGCCGGGGCCGGGCGGGTGATCGTCGAGGGGTTTGTGGACTTTGACTACGAAATCACCCTCCTGACCGTCCGCCATGCCGGGGGCACGAGCTTTTGCGCGCCCATCGGGCACCGCCAGGAAAAAGGCGACTACCGCGAGTCCTGGCAGCCCCACCCCATGTCCGAAGCGGCCCTGGCCGAGGCAAAACGCATGGCCGCGGCCGTCACCGCCGCCCTGGGCGGGCGCGGGCTTTTCGGGGTGGAGCTTTTCGTCAAGGCCGACCGGGTGCTCTTCTCGGAAGTCTCGCCCCGGCCCCACGACACGGGCATGGTCACCCTCATCTCCCAGGACCTGTCGGAATTCGCCCTGCACGTCCGGGCCATCCTCGGCCTGCCCATCCCGGCCATCCGCCAGTACGGCCCGGCCGCCTCCCGGGTGATCCTGGCCGAAGGCGACTCCACCAGCCCGCGCTACGCCATCGCGCCCGAGGCCCTGGCCGAGCCGGACACGGCCATCCGCCTGTTCGGCAAGCCCGAGGTCCACGGCCTGCGCCGCATGGGCGTGGCCCTGGCCCTGGGCGAGGAAGTGGATGCAGCCAAGAAAAAGGCCATTGCCACGGCTTCGCGCGTCCGGGTCGGCCTGTAGATCCGGCCGGCCCGGTTCGCGGCGCTCCCGGGCCGGCCGGACGTCCAGAATAATCCCGGTGCACCCGCTCCGACGCGCCACCGCCGGGCGCCCGCCGCAACCCAGGCTGAGCCGACGGTTTTTCCGTTTTCGCTGCGGAACGCAGCGAGAAATGATCGGGGACGGCGTCGGCGGACGGAAGCTGGAGAAAATCCCGGAAGGAGAGCGCAACGCCGCGCTCGCTGTCGCTGCTCTCGAAAAACCCTCCGGAGTGCATCCGCGCGTACCGGCCGGGAGGGATGGGAGGCGTCCCTTGTCGGACGAGAAGGACGGGCACAGCGTTTCGGCAAAGGCGTCGGAGCCGGACGCGCGCAACCGCTGCTGGGACGGTCGTACAAGGCGTTGGGCTGCATCCGGAGCGGCACTGCCGTTTTGATAGGGTCAATGCATAACCAAATTCTTGACAAAGTGTTTCACCGTTTCATGCTTCTCCAGAAAAGTCCGAAGTTTCGACACAGCCGTTTCACCAAGCAAACTGTTGGCCATCGCCATTCTTCGAACCATTTTTTGATACCTTGGAAGTTTTTGCATGACGCCTTCCAAGCTCTTTCGCGTATAATCCATTTTCAGTTCCGTGGCCCGCTTGAGACCTTTGGCAACATGCTGCCGCACATCTTCCATGCAAGCATCAAGTTCTGTTGAACCATAGATAAGATTAAGGGAGGCCCTGATGCCTTTTTCGTGACAGAATTCTATAAATCCTTCTATTTCTTTATAATTTAAAGCTTGAATGACAAAGTTCGAGCCTGTAATTTTTACATTAAGCTTGCCTGAGTCGCGAAAAGAAAGAAATCGTTTTAAATTGAGATGCATTTTCGTGAAGTCAGCACCGCGCCGTATTTTATTATAGACCTCGGGCGTTATTCCATCGATCGAAATAATTACCCGCCCCAGCCTGAGGTCGGCAAGCTTTTCCAGCGTTTCCTCGTCAAGGACCGTACAGTTCGTAATTGTCGATATGTGTAACTGCTTCTGTTTTTTCACGGCATCGCTAAAGAGAATGTCTTTCGACGACTTGGCAAAAAACGGTTCGCCACCGGCGACAAACAGTTCGTGGAGATACGGAAGGAGCGGCTTGACGCCCTCAAAGTATTGAGGAGCGACTTCCCCTCCGTATCTTTTTTCCATCCTGCACATCCGGCACCGAATATTGCAAACATTGGTGGGAAAGAGCGACAAGGAGATCGGCTTGCAGGCGATATTGGTATTTTTATTGACTATCGAGCGGGCAACCTGCAGGAGGTTTTCTAAAAAGAGAGGATCGAAATTCTTATACTCAGAGGCTTCGTACCCAAGAAAGGCATCGAGCGAGGCATTCTTCACCTTGCAATCGTTGTTACAACTGAAACGATTGTTGACAACGATGTTGTTCCTGATCTCTTGGGCCTTTGGAGAGTTCCACAGTTCCGGCAGACGCCTCGTCTCTTCTTTTTCCAGCCTGCCGATGGATTCATTGATCCAAGGGCAAAAAGTATATTCGCCTCCGACGTTTTTTTCCGTCATTCGAATCCAAGGGTAGGGACAGGAAATGACGTCCTTGCTGTTTAAGACCTGAAGCGACTTTATGGCATCGCCATTGAGTCCTTCCATCTTCTCCATTTCTTCCTCCCTCCAGTTGTCGATAGTGCAAGAACCCCGCTTTTCAAAATAGCTTCCAAAGCCCGCAGCCGGAGCCGGCTTGCAGGGGCCAGGGGCAATGCCACTGGCGCGCCGTGCATCCGCCTCCGCACCGGGCCCCGCCCTCGCCGCCCTCCCTGGGGGTACAGCCCCCCCTGTCGCTTCCCATACCAAAAGCGGGGAGATTCCAGCCTCCGCCCCGAGTTCCGTGGCTCTAGGCTCCTGGCCTTTCTGCTCCCCTGACTCTCCCTCCTGAGCATCGCCAGGGAAGCGGCGTCCGTCCGGGAGTCCTCCAGGCCTGGGACAGCGCCTTTGGCCGGGAAGGGACGGGCAAGGTGTCAAGGCCGCCAATGGGCCGCAAGGGGAAGTTGCCAGGCCGCACCCGCAACCAAAGGAAACCACGAAAGGTTCGAAACAGCGTAACACCAATCGCGCAAATGCAAAAGGCCGATAAAGAAATTTGGTTCTTCGATGCTTCAAACGCCTGCAGCGCGCCCGGCTACGGGTGTTTGACAAAGACGCCCCTGGCGTATTCGTCAAAGGCCAGGCGCAGTTCGTCCTGGGTGTTCATGACGATGGGACCGTACCAGGCGACCGGCTCGTGAAGGGGCCTGCCCCCGATGAGCACGAAGCGAAGCGGCCTGTCCTGGGCTTCGACTTCCACCATGGTGCCGGCGTGTTCGTACAGCACGGTCGTTTCCGGCCCGACCCGGCAGTCCCGGTCCACATCCAGCCAGCCAGACCCCACCATTTCATAGGCAAAGGCGTCGCGCCGGTCGTCGAAGTATCCTTCCCCGTCCAGGACATAGGCAATGGCCGTATGCCCGTCCTTGACCGGATGCCGGAAGGTCGCGCCCGCCGGCACCGACACGTCCAGGACTTCCGGATCGATGACGATGTCGCGGACCGGTCCCCGCACGCCCCCGACCTCGCCGCTGATGACCTTGATCCTGACCCCGGATTCCAGCGTCGCCTGGGGAATGTCGGCAGCCTTCACATCCCGGTAGCGGGGCGGCATCATCTTCCGGCCGGCCGGCAGGTTGGCCCAGAACTGGAATCCCCAGAGCATGCCGGACGGCGTCTCCTTGGGCATCTCCTGGTGGATGACGCCGCTGCCGGCGGTCATCCACTGCACGTCCCCAGGGCCGATCACCCCTTGGTTGCCCATGCTGTCGCCGTGCTCGACCCGTCCTTCCAGCACGTAGGTGATGGTCTCGATGCCCCGGTGGGGATGCCAGGGAAATCCCGGCAGGAATTCGGCCGGATTGCCGGTGTGGAAATCGTCCAGCATCAGGAAGGGATCGAACTGCGGCACCTGGGAATAGCCGAAGGCCCGCTTGAGATGCACCCCCGCCCCTTCGACGGTGGGGCGGCTTTTGAAAATCTTGGCGATGCGGCGTGCAGCCATGGCGACGCTCCTTGACGGCGTGGTTGAGCGCTTTTCCCCGAGGGAACCCCGCCCCTCCCATAGCCTGAGCGGCGGCTTGTGTATACCCTGCCCCCGATAAAACAGGAGCGAACGGCCTGGGAGGCGGAAACGTCCACGACATCACCAGGCCGGGGACAGGACGGGGTGACGGGATTTTCCAGGGCGCGGCCCCCGACGGTGTCCACCGTGGCCGGAGTTGTCCACGGCCTCCTGTTCCCGGCCGGCTCCAGCCTGAGAGAGCCCAACCAGCGCCGCCACCGGCCCGGCCCTTTCCTCCTGCCCGTTGGGGAGGATGCGAAAACCCTGCCTTGACTTTTTCTCCCATTACTCGTTTACGATGGAACCAAATCCCGGCCAGGCCCCTGCCTGCCGGACAACCCTCATCCGGAGGCGGCGGCCATGCCCGATCTCAAGTCCTGGGGGGCCAGGGAACTTTCGAAACTCAAGGAAGACCTGGACCGGCGCGTCGCGTCCGCGTGCGAGGAGTTCGGACTCGTCCGGGCGGCCTGCCCGGAAGGGGTGGCGCGGGTGTCGCAAAGGGACGGGGAGTGGGTCATCGTCTGCCCCCTGCCCGGGTTCGAGGCCGCGGACGTGGCCGTGGCCGTGACCGGCCGGGTCCTGTCCATCGCGGCCGTCAGGCAGCGCGGCCCGGGCGGAGGGATGGTCAGGGTGTCCCAGGAACTGGCCATGCCCTTTCCCATCGACCAGGCCCGGGCCAGCCTCGAGGACGGCGTGCTCACGGTCCGCCTGGCCGGCCAGGCCCCGCCGGCAACCCGGACCATCCCCGTGACCACGGGCCAGGCCGGGGAACCAGCCAACCCGTCCGCCACGACGCCCGCCCCTTCCGCAACCGACGCAACCGACCGGAGCACTCGATGACCAAAGCCGCATCCCCCCGAAAGCTCTCGCCCGAACAACTCCGCTGGCAGCTCGATCCCGCCAGCCTGCCCTTCGACACCACCGCGCGGCTCACGGCCCTGGACACCGTGGTCGGCCAGGACCGGGGCCTGGAGGCCCTGCGTTTCGGCATGGACATGGCCCGGCGGGGGTACAACATCTTCGTCACCGGCGAGCCCGGCCTGGGGCGGCTTTCGGCGGTCAAGCGCATCCTCCGGGAACTGTCCAAGTCCGACCGCGTGCCCGACGACCTGTGCTACGTCAACAACTTCAAGCGGCCCGAAGCCCCGGTGCTCCTGCGCTTCAAGGCCGGCCAGGGATCGGCCTTCAAAAAGGACATCCACGACTTCCTGGAACGGCTCAAAAAAGACGTTCCGCAGCTCTTCGAAAGCGAGGAGTACATTGCCCGCAAAAACGAGATCATCGAGCTGCACGAAAAAAAGGTCATGGAATTCTACGCCGCGGTGGAGGAGAAGGTCAAAAACACCGGCCTGGCCGTGGTGCGCATGCAGGTCGGCCCCTACACCCGGCCGGACGTGCTCCCGATCGTGGACAACGAGCCCAGGCGCATGGTGGACCTGGAGACCATGGTGGAAAACGGCCGTTTTCCCCGGGCCGAATTCGAGCAGATCAAGGAGAAGCGGGCCCGGGTCAAGGGCGAGGTGGACCACCTCATGCTCGAGGTCCGGGCCCTGCAAAAGGACGTGGACCGCCAGCTCGAGGAAATGGACAGGCTCATGGTCCAGACCCTGGCCTCGGACGCCCTGGCCCCGCTCAAGGAACGCTACCCCGATCCGAAGGTCCAGGCCCACCTGGAGGCCATGGTCGAGCACATGGTGGAGAACCTGGAGGACCTGAAGCTGGTCGCCGGCCGCCCCAAGGGCATGCCGCCGGGCATGCCCTACATGGGGCCGCCGCCCGAAGCGGTCGTCGCGCCCTACGGCGTCAACCTCCTGGTGGACAACGCCGAGCAGACCGGGCCGCCGGTGATCATCGAATCCTACCCCACCTACCGCAACCTGTTTGGCGGCATCGACCGGGCCGTGGGTCCCTTCGGGACCTGGCAGACCGACTTCTCCAAGATCACGGCCGGCGAATTCGTCAAGGCCAACGGCGGCTACCTGGTCCTGAACCTCCTGGACGCCATCATGGAGCCGGGCGTGTGGCAGACCCTCAAGCGGTCGCTGAAAACCGAGCGGATCGAGATCCAGACCTACGACCCCTTCTACTTCATCTCCGGCACCGGGCTCAAACCCGAGCCCATCGACATGGACGTGAAGGTGGTGGTCCTCGGCGACCACCGGCTCTACCAGCTGCTCCTGTACTACGACCAGGACATGCCGAAAATCTTCAAGGTCCGGTCGGACTTCGCCCGGGTCATGGACAAGACCGAGGAATCGGTGCTCCAGATGGCCCGGTTCATCGCCGGCGAAGCCGCCGCCCACAACCTCCGGCCCTTTGACGCCGGGGCCGTGGCCGTGGTGGTGGAGCACGCGGTCCGCATGGCCGGCCGGGTGGAGAAGCTGTCCACGGCCTTCCCCCGGCTCGTGGACCTGCTCCACGAGGCCGACCTCTACGCCGCCCGGGCAGGTTCCGACACGGTCCGGGCCGAGCACGCCCGGGAGGCCCTGCTGGCCAGGATCGGGCGCTTGAGCCGCATCGAGGAGCTGTTGCGGGAAATGATCGCCCGGGGAAGCCTGCTGGTCGACGTGGAGGGGACGGCCGTGGGCCAGGTCAACGGCCTGGCCGTGCACTCCATCGGCGACCACGCCTTCGGCATGCCCTCGCGCATCACCGCGACCACGGCCATGGGCCGCGAGGGCATCATCAACATCGAGCGCGAGGCCGAGCTCTCCGGCCCCATCCACAGCAAGGGCATGTTCATCCTGGCCGGCTACCTGCGGCGCAACTACGCCCAGGACAAGCCGCTGACGCTCACGGCCAGCATCGCCTTCGAACAGGCCTATTCCGGGGTGGAGGGCGATTCGGCCTCGTCCACCGAGCTCTACGCCCTGCTCTCCAGCCTGTCGGGCGCGCCCCTGCGCCAGGACGTGGCCGTCACCGGCTCGGTCAACCAGATGGGCCAGGTCCAGCCCATTGGCGGGGTCAACGAAAAGATCGAAGGCTTCTTCCTGTGCTGCAAGGACCAGGGCCTGACCGGCAACCAGGGGGTCATGATCCCCGAGGCCAACGTCAAGGACCTGATGCTCCGCGAGGAGGTCCTGGAGGCCGTGCGCCAGGGCCGGTTCAATGTCTGGGCCGTGGCCACCATCGACGAGGGCATCGCCCTTTTGACCGGCCGCGCCGCCGGCGTCCGGGGCAAGGACGGCCGCTACCCCAAGGACAGCGTCAACGCCCTGGTGGACGCGCGGCTGCTGGCCCTGGCCCAGGGGCTGCGCGATTTCGTCAAGGAAGGGGACGAAGGCGCGGCCAAGGAGAAGGGGAAGGGCAAGGACAAGCCCAGGGAGAAGGCCAAGGCCACGCCCAAGGGCAAGGGGAAACGGCCTTGACCTGACCCGCCGCCCTGGGGAGGGCGGCATTCATGGAGCACGCGCCGCGCGCTTCGCTGACGACCAGCGCTTCCGGCGCGGCTCAAACGCGCTTTCCATGGCCTCAAGCTGCGCGGGATTCCTTCTCCGACTCCGACAACCGGGCAGGAGGCATGCGAGGCCGCGTGGCCTCCCTTTCCTCTGTTGTCCCTCCCGGACCGGCCGGAAGAGAAAAGATCAAATTGCCGTAGCCGCTCGCATCCTCCTGTGGTATGGCCGCAACATGGGCCAAAGTCCCTCCCTGGGCTTGCGGTGCCCGTCGAGGGAGGGCGAACAGAAAGGCAACCAACTGCCCACAGGAGGTGCTCCATGAACCACATGACGGACAAGTGCCTGACGCGTCGCCGGATGATGCAGAGCGGCATCCTTGCCATGGCGGGCTTTGCCGTCCTGACCGGGACCAGACCGTTGCACGCCGCCAGCCAGGAGGCCACGGGCGACGTCAACATCCTCAATACCGCCCTGGCCCTGGAAGACGAGGGGATCGCGGCCTACCAGCTCGCCCAGGAGAGCAAGCTGCTCAAGCCCGACCTCCTCAAGGTGGCCAAGAAGTTCCAGAACGACCACGAGGACCACCGGGAACACCTGGTCCAGGCCATCAAGAAGCTCGGCGGCACGCCTGTGCAGCCCAAGTCCAAGGAAGAGTACGCCAGGCAGCTCAACGCCTCCTCGCTCAAGAGCCAGAACGACGTGCTGGAACTGGCCCTGCGCCTGGAGCTCGAGGCCATCAATGCCTATCTCGGGGTCATCCCGTCGTTTACCGACCGGCAGCTGGCCAAGGTCTCGGGGCGCATCGCCGCGGACGAGACCGTCCACTGGACCACGCTGGGGGCCACCCTGCAAAAGCCGCTGCCCAAGCCCATGTTTTTCGGGTCCTGACAACGCCAACACCGTCGCGGGCTCCGGAGCGTTCTGGCGGTTAAGGATGCTCCGGAGCCGGCCGGAAGGGGGAAACCATGCCGCTGACAGCCGGAAAAGCAGGGATCGCCGGCATCCTGGCGCTGTGCGTGGCCGCCGCGTCGGTCGGGACCGGGCCGGACGGCGGCGACCCCAAGCGCGGCAAGGAACGCTACGGCGCCATCTGCGGCGGCTGCCATTCCGTCAACGTCAACCGGACCGGGCCCATGCACCGAGGGGTCTATGGGCGCAAGGCCGGAACCGTGCCCGGATACGACTATTCCGCCGCCCTCAGGAACGCCAATGTGGTCTGGAACGACGAGACGCTTGAAAAATGGCTGGCCGGCCCGGAACAGTTCCTGCCGGGCCAGAAGATGTTCGTGGCTGTGGACGCTCCCAGGGACCGGGCCGACATCATCGCCTACCTGAAGACCGTTTCCCAGTGAGCGGTGCAGCCGCGGCAAGGAGTACGCAATGGTGACGCAGCCCACACCGCCGCAACCGGCCGGTTTCCAGGCGGCTCGGGCGTACCCTGGCCGGCCCGCCGCCGGGACGGCAACGCCGGGAGATTCCGATAGCGTCGGCTACAACGGGTTTCATAAGACGCTGCACTGGACCACGGTCCTCCTCGCCGTGTTGCAGCTGCTGACCGGCTTTCTCCTGGCGAGCGACGTGGATCTGCCGGAGGGGGCCTGGAAGATGTCGGTCACGTTCCACAAGTCCACGGGGCTGGTGATCCTGGCCCTGACCGCGCTCCGCCTGGTGTGGCGCGGCACCCATCGGGTCCCGCCGCCGTCGGCGGGGCTGCGCCCCTGGGAGCGGCTCCTGTCCCTGTGGGTCCACTGGCTGCTCTACGTGATGCTTTTCGTGCAGCCGACCGTCGGCTGGATGCTCCACAGCGCGCAGCCCGACCAGACCCGCTTCTACGGTCTGTTTCCCTTGCCGAAGCTGCCCTTTGTCCAGGCCCTGGGCGAGCCGCAGGCCGTGCTCCCGGCCCTGACGGCGTTGCACGAGACAGGGGCCTTCGTCATCCTGGCCCTGGTCGGCCTGCATGTGGCCGGGGCGGTGAAGCACCATTTCCTCAACCGGGACGACGTCCTGCTGCGCATGGCCCCGGAGGCGACATTCCCGTTCCTGGAGCGGCTTCGCGGCCAGAGGTAGGCCCCAAGGCGGCGTCAGGTCCGGTCCTCGTGTGACGTCCCTGAAAAGATACGATCGTATTTTTTCAGAAAAATGTTGCTTCTAAAGCATGTTGTCCATGGGGCACGCCTGCGCGTGTTTCGCGGACGCGACACTCGCCCACTCCCAGGCCGTGGGCCATTGCCCCTGGTCCGCTCCGCCGGACGACGCGACCGGCGGCCGGCGAGCAACCCGGCCGGGGATCACCCTTCTCCAAGGTAGCGCGCCGACAGGTCGTCCATGAGCGCGTGGAAGGACTCGTGGACGCCGGGGCCGATTCGCTCCGCCTCGATCCGTTCGAAACACCGGAACATCGCTTCCTGCTTCTCGGCGGGCAGGACCTGATCCGCCATCTTGAACAGGACCTCGTTCTCCTTCCGGATGTGCGCGGTCAGGAGTTCGATGTACCCCGCGGCGGCTGTGGCGAATTCCGCGTCGTCCCCAGCCTCCAGGCCTGCGGCCATCCGCCGGATGCAGTCCCGACCGGCCTCATGCTCCTGGAGCATGACTCCGACCGGACCGCCCTGTCGGGCGATCCCGGCCTTTTCGAGTTCCGGGAACAGGACGTCCTCCTCCTTGCCATGGTGGCACTTGTCCGCGAACACCCGAAGAAACTCGATGACCTTGCCGGCATGCTCCTTGTCGTACGCCTCGCCGCTTGCGGCCTTCCGGGCCAGGACCTTGAGCACCCTGAGCATGACCTGGATGCCTTCGTGCTCGTCGCGCAATTCCTTGGTGGCTTTCATGGCGACACCCTCCCTCTGCTCCTGTCCGGCCAGCGCCAGGGGAGCAGAATGTCCTCTGATAGCCCGTTCGGGAGGCCAGAGGAAGGACGATGCGCGTTTTTTTGACCGGCTGTGGGGAAACGGCCGAGGCCGGCCGCCACGGCCGCCCTTGTCCGTATGACAGCACCGTTGCAGGCGGCCTGGCGAAACCACAACACGCTCCAACTACTACACACGTTAACTGTTCCCAATGTAACCACACTGCTTCAGTCTTGACCGAGACCCACAAATCAAATAGTTTTCTTTCTTCTCCAAGAAATTAACAGGACAACTTATTGCGTGGTTTCCGTCGGCAACACGGCGGAAATACCTCTCTCCAAGCCTCCCGGAACGCCTGCGGAGGCATGCACGCCTCGCATCCCCACATGGAGACGCATCATGTACGTCGGCCTCAAGATGCTCAAGGACTTCAAGAAAGTCACTCCGCAAACGCCGGTGCTGGACGCGGACAAGTTGCTGCAGGGAAGCGATTTCTGGATGCTCCTCGTGGTGGACGACAGCAGAAACCTGCTTGGTTACGTGCGCAAGGAAGACATCGCCCTGGCCCTTCCCTCCATCATGACCACCCTGGACAAGCACGAAGCCCTCTATCTCCTGTCCAAGCTCACCGTGCAAAAGATCATGCGCAAGGACATCATCGCCGTGCATCCGGAGATGGAGATCGAACAGGCCGCGGAGATCATGCACCAAAAGAACCTGGCCGGGCTGGCCGTGGTCAACGAGGCGCAAAAGCTCATCGGCTACATCAACCGTTCGGTCATGCTCGACGTGCTGGTCGAGGAAATGGGCCTCAAACACGGGGGGTCGCGCATCGTCTTCGAGGTCGAGGACCGCGCGGGCGTACTCCACGAGGTCTCGGGCATCATCAGGCAGCTCGGCGTGAGCATCATCGCCACGGGCACGTTTTACCACAACGACCGGCGCATGGTGGTCATCCGGCTGGCCGTGGACGACCCCTACCTGGTGGCCGGGGCCATCGAACGCAAGGGGTACAGGCTCGTGTCCGCCGCCGACTTCGAAGAGGAGTGGGCGAACTGATGGCTTTTTTGGAAATCGACAACGTCACCTTGACCTTCCGGGGCATCGCGGCCCTGACCGGCGTCGGCTTCACCGTGGAAAAAGGCGGCATCGTCTCGCTCATTGGCCCCAACGGGGCCGGCAAGACCAGCATGCTCAACTGCATCAGCGGCCGCTACACCCCGGACTCCGGCGCGATCACGCTCGGGGGGCGCGATCTGCTGGCCGTGCCGGCCCATGCCCGCACCGGCCTGGGCCTGTCGCGCACCTTTCAAAACATCGCGCTTTTTCGTGGCCTCTCGGTGCTCGACAACCTCATGGTCGGCCGCCACGCCCGCATGGACTACGGGCTGCTCGCCTCTCTTTTCTACTTTGGTCCGGCCAGGCGGGCCGAGGACGCCCACCGCCGCCGGGTCGAGGACGTCATCGATTTCCTGCGGCTTTCGCCCTACCGGCACCATCCGGCCGGCAAGCTGCCCTATGGCGTGCAGAAGCGGGTGGAGCTCGGCCGGGCGCTGGCCGCCGAATCCGACCTGATTCTGCTCGATGAGCCCATGGCCGGCATGAACCTCGAGGAAACCGAGGACATGGCCCGCTACATCCTCGATATCAACGAAGAATGGGGCATGACCGTGCTGCTGGTCGAACACGACATGGGCGTGGTCATGGACATCTCCAGCAAGGTGGTGGTCCTGGATTTCGGCCGGGTCCTGGCCGAGGGACCGCCCGAGGCGGTGATGGCCGACCCGGAGGTGGTGGCCGCCTACCTCGGCGGCGAGAACGCGGTCTTTCTGGGGCGCTGACAGCCTGTTGCAAAACAGGTTGCGCGGGCCAGGAGGGCCCGCCGGTTGCGAAGCGACAGTCTGCTACGCGTCCGACAACCGACAAACGAAACGCGGATGTGACGATGGGCGACGCCCCGAAACCTTACGACGACACCCTGCCCGGACTCCTGTGCAAGCGCGCCCGCGCCCACGGCAAAAAAACCGCTCTGCGCGAAAAGCAGTGGGGCGTGTGGCAGCGGTTTTCCTGGAACGACTACCGGGACGCGGCCGCCGAATTCGCCGGCGGCCTTCGAAAATACGGTCTGGGCCGGGGCGACATCATCATCCTTATCGGCGACAACCGGCCGGAATGGCTCTTTGCCGAACTGGCCGTCCAGGCCCTGGGCGGCATGGCCCTGGGGCTCTACCAGGACGCCCCGGCCGAGGAAATCGCCTATATCTTCAAATTGGCCGAGGCCAAGCTCGTGGTGGCCGAAGACCAGGAGCAGGTAGACAAGATCCTCGGCATCCGCGCCGACCTGCCGCACCTGGCCCACATCGTCTTCCACGACCCCAAGGGGCTGGCCGGCCTGGACGAACCCGGGCTGGTCAGTTTCGAGGCCGTGCGCGTCCTCGGCCGCGACGTGGCCGGACAGTTCGAGGCCTGGACCCAGGCGGTTTCCCCGGACGACCCGTGCCTGATCGCCACCACCTCCGGCACCACCGGCCGGCCCAAACTGGCCATGTTGTCCCACCGCAACCTTCTGGCCATGGCCTGCAACCTCGGGCAGGTGGACCCCAAGCGCGACACCGACGAATTCGTTTCCTTCCTGCCCCTGGCCTGGATGGGCGAGCAGATGATGGCCGTGGCCTCGGCCCTGCTCTTCGGCTTCAGCGTCAATTTCCCGGAAGACCCGGACACCGTGCAGGACAACATCCGGGAAATCGGCCCCCACGTCATCTTTTCGCCGCCGCGCGTCTGGGAGAACCTGGCCGCCCGGGTGCGGGTCAAAATCCTGGAGACCACCCCGCTCAAGCGTTTTCTCTATGCCAAGCTCCTGCCGGTGGGCATCCGCTACGCCGATGCCCGTTTTGCCGGACGCAAACCGGGGCTCTTCCTGCGACTGGGCTATTTTGTCGCCTGGGCCTGCCTGTTTCGGGCCCTCAAAGACCGCCTCGGCTTTTCCAACGTCCGCTCGGCCAGCACCGGCGGCGCGGCCCTGGGGCCCGACGCCTTCCGCTTTTTCCACGCCCTGGGCGTCAATCTCAAGCAGATCTACGGCCAGACAGAAATCGCCGGCATCTCCTGCATCCACCGCGACGGGGCCGTTGATTTCACTTCCGTGGGCCAGCCCATCCCGGAAACCGAACTGACCATTGCCGCGGACGGCGAAATCCTGTCCAAAAGCCCGTCCGTGTTTCTCGGCTATTACAAAAACCCCGAGGCCACCGCCGAAACCCTCACCAACGACGGCCGCCTGCGCTCGGGCGATGCCGGCTACTTCGACGACGCCGGCCGGCTGGTGGTCATCGACCGGGTCAAGGACGTCATGGCCCTTGGCGGCGGCTTCAAGTTCTCGCCCCAGTTCATGGAGAACAAGCTCAAGTTCTCGCCCTACGTCAAGGAGGCCGTGGTCCTGGGCCATGGCCGCGACCATCTGGCCGCCATTGTCTGCATTGACGCCGAAATCGTCGGCCGTTGGGCCGAAGCCCGGGGGCTGACCTACACCACCTACCAGGATCTGGCCGCCAAGGCCGAGGTCTACGGCCTGGTGCGCGGGGAGATCGCGGCCATCAATGCCGCCCTGGCCCCGGAAATGCGCGTGCGGCGCTTTGCCCTGCTCTTCAAGGAGCTCGACGCCGACGACGGCGAATTGACCCGCACCCGCAAGGTGCGCCGCGCGGTGGTCGGCGAGCGCTACGCCGGACTCGTCGAGGCCCTGTACTCCGACGCGCGCACGCTCAGCCTGCGGGCCGAGATCAAATACCAGGACGGCAGGGCCCGGGAAATGTGCGGCGAACTGCGACTGGAAGACGTGGCCTAGCAGCCTGTTGCCAAACAGGCTGCACGGGCCGGGATGGCCCGCCGGTTGCGAGGCAACCGAAAGCGAAGGTTGCGCTTTATGCAACCGTTGCGAGGCAGGAAAAGTCCAGAACGGACTTTTTCAACAGCCTGCGAGACGGCCGTTCCCGGCCGCCTTGCCGCCATTGCATGGGACCAGGCCGCCTGACGCGGCCACGGCATGAGGAGATTTCGTGGAATACGCTTGGCAACTGCTCGTTTCGGGCCTGGTCATCGGCAGCATCTACAGCCTGGTCGCCCTGGGCTTCGTCATCATCTACAAGGCCACCAAGGTGGTCAATTTCGCCCAGGGCGAGTTGGTCATGGTCGGGGCCTACATCTGCTTCTCGCTGACCGTCCAGGCCAGGCTGCCTTTTCTGGCGGCCTTTTTCCTCACCCTGGCCTTCTCCTTCGTCCTCGGCGTGGCCATCGAGCGCCTCATCCTGCGTCCCATGATCGGCGAACCCATCATCAGCGTCATCATGGTCACCATCGGCCTGTCCTCGGTGCTCAAGTCCCTGGTCCAGCTGGGCTGGGGCACCCAGATCCAGGTTTTCCCGCCGGTGTTGCCCCAGGAGCCGGTGATGATCGCCGGCCTGCCCGTGGCCCCGGTCTATCTGGCCGCCTTTGTCCTCTCCATTGTCTTGTTCCTCATCTTTTCGGCCTTTTTCAAATACTCCCGCCTGGGCATCGCCATGCGGGCCACGGCCTTCGACCAGCAGGCCGCCGCCAGCATGGGCATCGGGATCAAAAACATCTTCGCCCTGTCCTGGTGCATCGCGGCCATGGTCTCCTCCATCGGCGGCATCATCCTCGGCAACATCAACGGCATCAACGCCCAACTCGGCCACCTTGGCCTCAAGGTCTTCCCGGCCGTGATCCTGGGGGGCCTGGACAGCCTGCTCGGCGCGGCCCTGGGCGGACTCGTCATCGGGGTGCTCGAAAACGTCTGCGACGGCGCGGCCAAGGAATTCCTGGGACTGGGGGGGTTCAAGGACGTGGCCGCCTTCATCTTCCTGGTCCTTCTCCTCATGATCAAACCCTACGGGCTTTTCGGAGCCCGGGAAATCGAGCGGGTGTAGCCCATGCACGGACAATGCGGCCTGTTTTTCCGAACCTACGCCGGCGAAGCCCAGCTCTTTCCCAGCCGGTTCCAGAAAATCGCCCTGGCCCTTTTTTTCACGGCCCTGTGCCTGGCCCCCTGGGCCATGAACAAATACCTCGTCTCCATCCTGTGCCTGGTGAACATCGCGGTCATCGGGGCCGTGTCCCTCAATCTCCTGACCGGCTCCTGCGGCCAGATCTCCCTTGGCCACGGCGCTTTTTTCGGCGTCGGGGCCTACACCGCCGCCTATCTCGCCAACCTGGGCCTGCCCTTTCCGCTGGCCCTGCCCGGAGCCGGCATGGTGACGGCCCTGGCCGGCATGGTCTTCGGCCTGCCGTCGCTGCGGCTCAAGGGCATCTACCTGGCCATCGCCACCCTGGCCGCCCAACTCATCCTCGAATACGTGTTCCTGCACTGGGACGCCGTCACCGGCGGCTCGGGCGGCATGGCCCTGGACCCGCCTTCCATCGCCGGCTTTGCCTTCGATTCCGATCTCAAGATGTTCTACCTGACCCTGGCCGTGGCCGTGCTGTGCGTGCTGGCCGTTGCCAACGTCATGCGCACCCGCCTGGGCCGGGCCTTTGTGGCCATCCGCGACTACCACCTCTCGGCCGAGATCGTGGGCGTGGACCTGTTTGCCTACAAGCTGCGGGCCTTTGGCCTGAGTTCCTTCCTGGCCGGCGTCGGCGGGGCGCTGTGGGCAAGCTACACCATGTACATCACCCCGGAGCAGTTCGGCATCGGCCTGTCGGTCAGCTACCTGGCCATGATCATCATCGGGGGCCTGGGCAGCGTCACCGGCGGCGTGTTCGGCGCGGTGTTCATCACTCTCCTGCCTGAGTTCCTGAACTTCCTGGCCCAGCACGCCGGCGCGGCCTTCACGGACCTCAGCGGCGCGCTCCTGGCCATGAAGGAGGGCGTCTTCGGGCTGGTCCTGATCCTTTTCCTGATCTTCGAACCCGAAGGGCTGGCCAACCGCTGGCGGCTCGTCAAGGCTTACTGGAAGCTCTATCCCTTTGCCCACTAGCCCGAAAACGCCTCGTCCGGTCGGTCCGGGGGAGGCGCTTTTGCGGCAAGCTCCGGGGATCGGAGGATGTTCCGGCGGGCGGGACCGGAACGCAACACGCAAACGCGGGGGTATCTATGAAACGCATGGCGCACCTGTCGGCCCTGGCCCTGGCCCTGGCCCTGGCCTGGACCCTCACCCTGGCCGGGGGGGCCCTGGCCCAGGAGACCGTCAACATCGGGCTTTTGTCCGACCTGTCCGGGCCGACCTCGGCCGTGGGCGTGCCCTATTCCGAGGGCGTCAAGGACGCGGCCAAGTACATCAATGAAAACGGCGGCATCGCCGGCAAGCCCATCAACCTCGTCGAAGTGGACTACGCCTACAATGCCCAGCAGGCCCTGGCCGCCTACAAGCGCTTCACCTCCCAGGACAGGATCGTGGCCCTGCAGGGCTGGGGCACCCAGGACACCGAGGCCCTGACCAAGTTCGTGGGCAAGGACCAGATCCCGACCCTGTCCGCCTCCTATTCCGCCCACCTCACCGATCCGGCCAAGGCGCCCTACAACTTCTTCGTGGCCGCCGACTACTCCACCCAGATCCGGGGGGCGCTTCAGTATTTCAAGGCCAACTGGAAGGAGTCCCGGCCGCCCAAGGTGGCCTTCGTCTACCCCGACCACCCCTACGGGCTGGTCCCCATCCCGGCGGCCAAGGAATACGCCAAGGAGCTGGGCTTCGAGATCGTCGGTGACGAGACCGTGGCCCTAAACGCCATGGACGCCATGGCCCAGATGTTGCGTCTGCAAAAGCTCGCCCCGGACTACGTCTGGATCGGCGGCACCACGCCGTCGGCCGCCGTCATCATGA
Organism: uncultured Desulfovibrio sp.; assembly: GCA_964539435.1. Taxonomy (GTDB): domain Bacteria; phylum Desulfobacterota; class Desulfovibrionia; order Desulfovibrionales; family Desulfovibrionaceae; genus Solidesulfovibrio. The sequence continues at coordinate 18,392 of CAZIJE010000003.1, read as the reverse complement.
AGGACGCCCAGAAACTCGGGTTCAAGACCACCTTTTTCTGCAACATCTGGGGCGTGGACGAGAGCCTGGTCAAGCTGGCCGGCGACGCCGCCAACGGCGCGTATTCCCTCCAGACCGCCGTGGTCTACGGCCAGAAAGCGCCGGGCATGGCGGCCATCGAGAAGATGACCGGCGGGACGCCGAAAATGACCCACTACATCCGGGGTTTCGCCTCCATGCTGGTCATGGCCGAAGGCCTCAACAGGGCCGCGGCCAAGGGCGCCCTTACCGGCCCGGCCATCAAGGACGCCCTGGAGACCCTTCGCGACTTCGATCCCATGGGCCTGACCCCGCCCATCAGTTTCTTCCCCAACGACCACCGTCCCAACATGGCGGTCATCATCTACAAGGTCGAGGACGGCAAGATGGTCCAGGCGGCTACCGAAACCCTGGAACGCAAGCCCGAATGGCTGGGGAAATAGGCGCCGTGGACCTGCTCGCCGTCGAAAACCTCGAAGTCGTCTACAACGACGTGGCCCTGACCCTCAAAGGGCTTTCGCTGCGCGCCGGCCAGGGCGGCATCACCGCCCTGCTCGGCGCCAACGGCGCGGGCAAATCCACAACGCTCAAAGCCATTTCCGGGCTTTTGGCCGGAGAGGACGGGGCCGTCACCGACGGACGCATCGTGTTCGACGGCGCGCCCATCGAAAGGCTGCCCCCGGAGCGCATCGTGCGCCTGGGCGTGTTCCAGGTCATGGAGGGGCGGCGGGTGTTCGAGGACATGAGCGTGGAGGACAACCTGCGCTGCGGCGGGGTCACACGCCCGGCCCGGGAGTTCAAGGCCGGGGTGGAGCGCGTGTACGGCTACTTTCCGCGCCTCAGGGAGCGCCGCCAGCAACTGGCCGGCTACATGTCCGGCGGTGAACAGCAGATGCTGGCCATTGGCCGGGCGCTCCTCGCCAGGCCCCGCCTGCTGCTCCTGGACGAACCTTCCCTGGGCCTGGCCCCGCTGCTGGTGGAGGAAATCTTTGACATCATCCGGCGCATCAACCGCGAGGAAGGCGTGACGATCCTTTTGGTGGAGCAAAACGCCCGGGCGGCCCTGGGCATCGCCGACGTGGGCTTCATCATGGAAAACGGCCGCATCGTCCTTGACGGCCCGTCGGCGGAACTCCTCGGCAACCCCGATGTGCAGGAATTCTACCTCGGCCTGTCCCATGGCGGCGAGAAACGCCGCTACCGGGACGTCAAACACTACCGCCGCCGCAAACGCTGGCTGGGGTAGCCGAGAGGAAAAATGCCTCCGGCGGCCAGGAGAGGCGCTGCCTCTCCTGGACCTCTCCGCCGGGGGCCTGAGGCCCCCGGCCCCCCCGTAATGGGGAAAGGGAGTAAGGATTTTTGGACGCAGGCGGACCACTGGTCGGTCAGGGATGGTCCGGCAACGAAAAGAGGCGCATCATGGAAGCAGCAAAGCCCGAATCCGGTTTCTACAATCCGCTGGAGAACATGGCCCCGGAGGCGGCGGCAGCCCGCAAGTTCGACCGGTTGCGCCGGCTGATCAGCCACGCCTACAAAAGCAGCGGGGAGTTCAAAGCCCGCCTGGACGGGGCCGGCCTGACCCCGGACGACATCGCCTCCTGGGACGATTTCGCCCGCATTCCGCCCCTTGGCAAGAAGCAGTTGCTCGCCCTCCAGGACGGCGGGGCGGGACTGGCCCGCCTGCTTGCCGGCGGCATTGCCGGCCTGCGGCGCATCTACCAGTCGCCCGGGCCGCTCTATGACCCCGAAGGCCCCGGGCCGGACTACTGGGGCTGGGCCGAGGCCTTCCATGCCGCCGGCTTCGCCCGGGGGGATCTGGTCCAGATGACCTTCAGCTACCACCTGACCCCGGCCGGCCTTATGCTGGAAGAGCCGCTGCTGGAGCTTGGCTGCGCCGTCATTCCGGCCGGGCCGGGCAACACCGATGGCCAGATCGATCTCATGACCCGGCTGCCGGTCACCGGCTTCGTCGGCATGACCAGCTACCTCGACGTCATCGCCGACAAGGCCCGGGAACGCGGCCTCGAGCCGCGCCGGGACTTCCGCCTGCGCGTGGCCTTTGTGGCGGCCGAGCGTCTGCCCGAAAGCCTGCGCCAAAAGGTCCAGGAAACCTTCGGCATGACCATCCGCCAGGGCTACGGCACGGCCGACGTGGGCTGCATCGCCTACGAATGCGCCGCGCTCACCGGCATGCACGCCAGTTCACGGGGCATCCTGGAAATCTGCGAGCCAGGCTCCGGCCGCCCCCTGCCGCCCGGAGAGCTGGGCGAAGTGGTCTTCACGCCCTTTGCCGACGCCTATCCGCTCATCCGTCTGGCCACGGGCGATCTCTCGAAGCTCGACGACACGCCCTGCCCCTGCGGCCGGACCTCGCCGCGCCTGGCCGGCATCCTCGGCCGGGTGGACGACACGGCCAACGTGAAGGGACAGTTCATTTATCCGGCCCAGGCCGCCGCAGTGGTCGCGGCCTTTCCATCCATCGTGGACTGGCAGATCGTGGTGCGCAATCCCGACGGCAAGGATGCCATTGAAGTGCGGCTTTGCTGCAACGGCCCGCTGGACACGGCGGCTTTCGTTGCCCGGTTCCAGGAACGGCTGAAACTGCGGCCCCAGGTGACGGTGCTGCCGCCTGATGCAGGAAGCGGCCCCGGCGGGCCCAAACTCCTCGACACCCGCCGCTTCGACTAGGTCGTGTCGATATTCATTTCAGCCAGAGCCAAGTGACAGCCACCAGTACAAAGCCAAGATAAGTAGCCTATGTGCTGCGGACCGGTGTTCAATGGAAGCATTGCTCAAAGAAGTCTTTGGCAGTCCAAGCGCAATTCATCGATATTTCAGGGAATGGGAACACGCTGGTTTCTTTCTGGAGCTTTGGCAACGAGGGTTATCCGAGTATGGCGAAATGGCAGGAATCGCATGGGAATGGCAATCCATCGATGCCTGCATGGACAAGGCTCCAACGGCCAAAGAAAGTTCCGGAAGAAATCCCACGGATCGAGGGAAAAAACGAAAAAAGCCAAAGTTATTTATGGATAAGTCATTAATGTCAAACTCCTTTATGACCTGGTATATCTGATGCAAAGGTTTGTCCTCGCCAGAAGCCGTTTCCCTGGCGCTCTTCACGGACCTATTCTTTTCGCCACGCCAAACTTGCCTGTGTATCCTTTTTTGGCAAGGCCATGGAATCTGAAACTTGGCTCGGTGAGGGTCTCCCCTTTCAGGGAATCATTCTACCAATCTGGCTTTCAACATTTCTTCAGTGAAACCAGACAAGTCGCCAGACGCGCTACTTCCGCTCCAGATAGTCAAAGACCGGCGTGACAGGCTCCAGATGCATATCGGTCAGGATATGGCTGGCCGCGACGATGCGCCTGACGGGCAGGTCGGCCACCGGAGCGAGGGCATGCGCGAACAGCTGCAGTCTCGCCGGTCCGGTCCAGGCCCACTTGACGACCAGGTCCCGGAGCGGCGGCATCCGCGTGAGCAGGCACTTCTCCAGTTCGCCCTGCAGGCCATGCTGGATCTTGAGCATGAAGGTCGGCCGGCTGATGACCCCCACCGCCTCGGCTTCGGACAGGCGTTGCCACTTATAGCCCATGGTCGCCGTGGCGATGCGCAGGGAACCGTAATCCAACGCGCCGACAAGGGTGTCGCCGTCCACGGTCAGCGAGGAGTGCCCCGCTTTTTTCGGGTAGGCGCTGGTCTCGCGGCCGGACGAGATGGCCCCGACGCTGCTGACGTACATGGCGTGCAGATAGTCGCCCCTTTCGCCATCGAAGCTCACCGAGATCGCCTGGCCGCTTTCCGTATAACTGCCGAGGCCGGTCGCGTCCGGCATCATGATAAATTCAAACCGGACCGTATTCCCCACTATTTCGAGCGGCTCCGGAACGACCTCCCGCAAGGCCTCGGGATCCGTCTCATACACGACATTCAAATATTCCCGGTTGTGAAACTGATGCCGCCCGGGCGCATAGGCCGGTGCGCACAGAGGCGTTGTGTTCTTTTGCAGGATGTCCTCGATTTTCATGGAGCTCTCCTCGGGGTTGCCTGTGGCATGAAGCGCAACGATATGCTTCCTTACAAACAAAATAAGAATAAGATTGACGCGTTTTGCGTACCCTTGGCGCTGGCGGGGACGCAATATTTCGCCGGACTTCGCGATCCAGGCCTCCCCCGTGGAATTTGCCGGAATTTTGCGCTATACGGGGACAGCCCTCCAGGAGCATCAGGAGCAATCCCATGCTGAAAAACGAACTTTCCGAAACCTACCGAAGCTACATTTCTTGTCTCAACACCCAGGATTGGCCGAACCTCACAAAATTTGTGCATCCTGAAGTTCATTACAACGGCGAGTCCATCGGAATACCAGGCTATCAAGACCTGTTGCAAAAAAACTTTTACGAAATTCCCGATCTATATTTCAACATAGCGCTTTTGATTTCCGATCCACCCTATGTAGCCAGCCGTCTCAAATTTGATTGTCGACCAAAGGGAACCTTCCTGGGCCTTTTCGTCAACGGAAAAAACGTCGTCTTTACCGAGAATGTCTTTTACGAGCTCAGAGAAAACAAGATTTGGCAGGTGTGGTCAGTCATCGACAAGGCAGCCATCGAAGCCCAGCTTTAGCGCAGAGGACGGTTGCATGGGCATCTATTGCCACCTGCTGATTTACAGATCGGAAATCTTCATTCAACTTCCATCTGCCACAATCCAGGATAACGCCATACAAATCCATTCGGCGCCATCGTGAGCAATCCTTCGTAGGGGACGGTCGGAGCCCTGTACCAGTACGATGTCTGGTCCATGCGGCGATAGCTTTGCGGCAGGAGGAGCAGGACGGCGGCATCAATATCGAACCAGGCGACAGGCAGATCAACGGTCTGTCCCGGCCTGAGGTCTGCCCGGCGCAGTTGCTGCAAGTTTGTCGCCGGCGTGAAGCCGTAGTCGAGATCGAGAACATGGCCCAGCCCGTCCACAACGGCATCGTCGAGACACCAACCCTCGGGACCGCGTCTGATCGTGTGCCGGAAGTTTCTGTCGGCGACAAAGCCTGCAACTTCTCCAGCCGTTGTTCTCCAGGCAGCATCGAGAGAAACGCCATAGTGAACGCACGCGGGACCGTGTGGATGGCGAAAGACCGACGTTCCGCGCAACAACCAGCCGTCGTCGCTACGCGTCAAAAGAGCGGCGTCATGACCTGGCCTATCCAGGCGTTGCCACAACGCAAACCCTTGCATGCGCCCTCTCCTTCCCAACCGCTTGCGTCAAATAGCCGTGCGAAACTTCCCTTTCCTCTCTTCTCCAGCACAATGCACCCGGCCTCGGGACACGACGGCCTGAACGCGTCGCCCTGGCTCAAGCCCTGGCTGGACGCCACCGCCGCGACCTCAACTTTTCTTCACGACCGTGATCTGCACCATGGTTGCGGCTTCTTCTTGTTGAAAATTCAGGATGATCTGTTGCTCGGCCTTTTCGCCCATCAGCATCTTGGAACTCTCCTGATGCATCTCCATGACGATTTTCCAGCCGCTTTTCTCGGCCAGGGATTTGTATTTTCCTGACACAACATCCAGCGGCTCTTTCGCATCCAACACGACCATTGTCGTGTCGTTCATTGTTGTCGTCTGGACAACCTTTGCTTCCTTGCAGGCCGGGAAATCCACGGCAACCTCTTGCGGGCACTCCGCTGCCCAGGCCATGCTGCCGGCAAGGATGGCAATCCCGGCTCCGAAACATATTCCCATCATCCTTTTCATGGTTTCTCCTGTGTCAAACAGTAAGAATGACTTCCTGAAGAGGGCGTTGCCCGCCCCCCTGCGGCCTCTTCCAAAGCGTCGCAGCCACGGTTCCGAGAGAGGCCGTCGCCACGCCGCAGGCGTGCACGCATTGGGACAACCGGTTCAGGACGCCTTGCAATGGTCTTGCATTTCAAACGAAATTTCAAGGAAGAATGGCGAAGACACGGGCCGGAAACCCGGAGCCGTCCCTGGGCTTGGGAAACGTGGCCACGATCAGGGCTCCGGCCTCGGGCACCGCGTCCAGATGCGCCAGGAGCTCGATCTGGTAATGGTCGGACTGCAGGATGTAGGTTTCCAGAGAATAGTCGTCCCTGGACGTGGCCACTCCGGGATCGGTATCCGTGGTCTCATGGCCGGAAGCGGTGATCTTGCGTTCCTCGTACAGGTATTTGAGCACCTCCAGGCTCCAGCCCGGAGAGTGGGCCACGCCGTCGGCGTCTTTGTTCTGCATGGCGTCTGCATCGGGCCACCGCTTTGACCAGTCCGTGCGCAGGGCCACGAACGCCCCTTCCGGGATGGGACCATGCCTTTTTTCCCACGTTTTCACGTCATCCAGGGTGACGACATAGTCCGGGTCACGGGCCACGGCCTCGTGGACGTCAATGACCGCCAAGGGCAGGAGCATCTCCTTCACATCGATCTGATCGACCGTGCGCAGGCCTTTTGCAAAATGCACCGGAGGATCGACATGGGTCCCCCACTGCCCCACATGGGTGAACGATTGGGCGTAAAAACCGCTGCCCAGTTTTCCGGCCCCAGGCGCATACCCGTACAAGACCTCCCGCTCCTCATCGGGAAACCCCTTCCAGTGCGGAATGCCAGGCGCGAAGGCATGGGTCAGGTCGACAAATTTCTTTTCCTTGAGCACGCGCCATGCGTCCTCAAGAGACAGGGCCTCGGACGCCAGGCAAGGCGGCTGCGGAGAGAGCATCATCCAGACCAGCCAAAAAAAGATGGTAAACGGCCGCATCGCTTGCATGGCTCTGCCTCCTGATGGCGTGTCGGACACAGGGAAGGACGGAAGCGATACATGTTTAGCATTGCGGATGACGCCGCGCAAACCGGGAACCGGCCGCGCCGGGCGCACATCGCGTCATCGGCGGCAACGCCCGCGCCGCGCCAGGTCCTGCCGATCGTTGGCCTGCCGTTCCATACCGTTGCCGCGGCATCCTTTCGTGGCCGTGCGCAGGTCCGCAACGCCGCAAGCGTCGTCCAGGAGACATTTTGACCCAATTGTCGCCCCAGACTGTTGCATTCATTCCCATTTTCTCGCAACTAGCTTAAATATTAATAATAACATAAATCACGGCGTCCGGTTTCGGCCTCTTTGCGACCGGCTGCCGGTCACATCCTGCCCTGCCGGCCTGTCCGGCCTGTTCTATCTTTTGGGATAATAATATGAATTAATTAATTTATTTCCAAGTGGAGCATTACTTGCTATTTTTAACTTAACCAAAAAGCCTCTTCGCGCCACCCCCGGACGTCACGCCCGGGATGGCCGACAGCGGCTGTCTCCTCGGATGCCGTGACGCGGAAGGCGGCGTTGCAACAACGCAGGAACAGGCAGATTCCGAGAGCACTTGGGATCTGGTGGAACGTAAAGCCAGTGTGGCCCTATCTGTGAAACATCGACGGAGGATTCCATGGCAAAGTTCATCAGGGTTGATATGGGTTCGAAAAAAGTCCAGATCGAGGAATGTCCCGAAAAGTACGTCGGCCTGGCCGGTCGCGGACTGACCTCGAACTTCGTTGCCGACGAGGTCAAGCCGACCTGCCATCCGCTCGGAAAGTACAATAAACTGATTTTCGCCCCCGGCTATCTGACCGGCACCAGCGCGGCCAACTCCGGCCGGCTTTCCTGCGGCGCCAAAAGCCCGCTGACCGGCGGCATCAAGGAAAGCAACACCGGCGGCACCTTCGGCCAGAAGATGTCCAAGATGGACATCAAGGCCCTGGTGTTCGAGGGCATCCCCCAAGACGACAAGTACTATGTGGTCAAGGTGACCATGAATGAGGTCACCATCGACGAAGCGCCCGCCGCCATCGTGGGCATGGGCAACTACGACGCCATCAAGGCCCTGCAGGAGAAGTACGGGCCCAAGGTCGGCGTGGCCATCATCGGACCGGCCGGCGAAATGCGCCTGACGGCCGCCAACATCTCCTTCGCCGATCCCCAGTGCAACATCCGCAGCGCCGGCCGCGGCGGCCTGGGCGCGGTCATGGGCTCCAAGAAGATCAAGGCCGTGGTCATCGACGACACCGGCGCCCCCGGCGTCACCATCGCCAACCCCGAGGCCTTCAAGAGCGCCTCCAAGCGGTTCACCAACTCCCTGACCACCCATCCGGTCACCGGCCAGGGCCTGCCCAAGTACGGCACCAACGTCCTGGTCAACATCCTCAACGAAGCCGGCGGCCTGCCCACCAAGAACTTCCGCTGCGGCCGCAACGAATGGGCCAACAACATCGGCGGCGAGACCATGGCCGCCACCATCGAGGCCCGGGGCGGCAAGACGACCCACGGCTGCCATGCCGGGTGCATCATCCGCTGCTCCCAGCACTACAACGACAAGGAAGGCAAGTACCTCACCAGCGGCTTCGAATACGAGACCGTGTGGGCCCTCGGCGCCAACGCCTGCATCGACGACCTTGACGCCATCGCCTACGCGGACCGCGAATTCGACGACGTCGGCGTGGACTCCATCGAGACCGCCGTTGCCGTGGGCGTGGCCATGGAAGCCGGCATCATCCCCTGGGGCGACGGCAAGGCCGCCCTTGAGCTCATCAAGGAAATCCGCAAGGGCACGCCCCTTGGCCGCATCCTCGGCTGCGGCGCCGGCGCGGTCGGCACCATGTACGGCCTCACCCGGGTGCCGGTGGTGAAAAACCAGGCCATTCCGGCCTACGACCCCCGGGCCGTCAAGGGCGTCGGCCTGACCTACGCCACGACCCCCATGGGCGCGGACCACACCGCCGGCTACGCCGTGGCCACCAACATCCTGAAGGTCGGCGGCTTTGTCGATCCTCTCGGCAAGGAAGGCCAGGTGGAGCTGTCCCGCAACCTGCAGATCGCCACGGCCGCGGTCGACAGCACCGGCATGTGCCTGTTCATCGCCTTCGCCATCCTGGACATCTCCGACGGCTTCAACGCCCTGGTCGAGATGATCAACGCCCGCTACAACCTGTCCCTGACCGGCGACGACGTCGTGGCCCTGGGCAAGAGCATCCTCAAGGCCGAGCGGGGATTCAACCAGCAGGCCGGCTTCACCAACGCCCACGACCGCCTGCCGGAGTTCTTCGAGGAAGAGTGCGCCCCGCACAACGTGACCTGGAACTTCACGGATGCGGAAATCGACGAGGTGTTCAACTTCTAGTTGCCGCAGGCGCGTCCCGGTCCGGCCGGGCCGGGACGCCCGCTGGTGATCGACCATGAAGGCGAACGGCAAACGCCGTTCGCCTTCATGCCTTCGGAGCGTCCGCAACAGCCGGCAACGAGGCCGAGCCTGGCTGTTTCTCCGGAGGCCCCTTGGCCGTGCCCCATGGTTTCCCAGGGCCACTGACAAGACCGCCCATGTTTGCAAGAGTGCGGTTGCCTGGCGACTGCCCTTGACGGTGCGGATCGTTGTCCCTGGCTCCTGTTGGACGCTTACGGTCTCGCCCCGCCTCCACGGTCGCAACATGCATGGAGGAACCGCTCATGTCGTCAACGGTCCAAGTCCGCGCCTTCATGGATCTCTCCGGTACGTTTCGGGAACGGAACTGGAGCAACCCCAAGGACGTGGAGATCCCGAACGAAGTCACGGGACTGGAACTCCTGGCCCTCCTCGGCCTGCCGGAAGCAATGGTCGAGGTCATTTTTGTCAACGGCAAGGCCTTCACGCCCGACCTGGCCGTGGTGACCGGCGGCGACCGGGTGGCCCTGGCTCCGCCCGGAGTGCCCGGCCCGTACCGCGTCTTGTTGGGTTTCAAGAAGATGGACTGACCGCTGGCCCGGGCGGCACGCCGCCTGGAGCGGACCGGAAAGCGTCCCCCGTGGTCGGGAGGCGCTGCTCCGGGCCTGTCCGCGCTTCGTTCCCTTTTTGTCCGCCTTTCGGGCGGCTCCGGAAGCTACAGGAGCCGGGTCCAGCACGGCGGTAGCGGCTGCCGTGGGGGAACAAACCGGGGTCCATTTGTTATAATGGCAACTATTTTCAGGCTGTCGCCTGGCCACGGGGCACTTGAGGGCTCGGTGCGCCGGGCGGACCGTCGTCCGGGACCGGATGGCCGGGCGCAGCGCTATCGGGATGGATGATGGGCAATATCGAGGCAGTGCAGCGGCTGCGGCTGTGGTTCGAGACCAACGACGGCATGCTCCTCTGCCAGGGCCGGATTCGGGTGCTGGAACTGGTGGACGCCCTTGGCTCGCTCCGGAAGGCGGCCTTGGCAATGGAGATGTCCTACCGCGCCGCCTGGGGACGGATCAAACAGACCGAAGCCGTGCTCGGCGCGCCGCTGATCGTCCGCATCGGCGCGAGAAAGCACTTCAGCCTGACGCCGCTTGGCCGCGAACTCGTGGTCGCCTACAAGCTCTGGCGCGAGGATGTGGAGTCGTTCGCCCTGGACCGGGCCCAGGCGCTTTTCTCCTGGAGCACCTCCCGAACGTCGCGGGAATGCTCCGGAAAAAAACACAAAAAGCCGTGACCGGCTCCGGCGCGCCCGGCCGGGCACGAAAAAGGCCCAGGCCGCCCGGGTCTCCGGAGCGGCCTGGGCCTTTTTCCCGAGCGCGGGCTATTTTTTCTTGTTCCCCTTGGCGTCCTGCGCGGCCGCTTCCCGCAGCAGGTCCAGGATGCCCACGTTTTTCTCCTTGGCCGCGGCGGCCAGGCCCTTCAGGCCGTCAAAACCCTTGTCGGTGACGAATTCCTTGACCTCGCCCCGCTTGATGTCGAACTCCTTCATGATCATCTGCATCTGCTTGAGCGGGTTGTCTTCGCCGGTGGTGGTCTTCCGGGCGCTTTTCACCGACATGTCCTTTTTCGGGACGTCGAACTTCTTCATGTACTCTTCACGGGTCAATCCATGGGAGGCCAGGTGCCGTTTGCCCAGGGTTTTGAACTCCGTACCGCAGATGGCGCATTTGACCGCTTTTCTGGTTTTTTCGTGTTTCCGGGCAGCGTCGATTTGCTGCGACGCCTCGGGCTCGTTTTCGTCAATGGGACCACAGCGCAAGGCGCAAAGCTTTTCGTAGATGCTCTTGGTCACCACTTCGAGTTCGCTGAAATGGACCTTACCATGACGGAGTTGATCCTTGGCCAGGTTCAAGGCCTCCGCCCATATTTCCTTATCTATCATTATGCTCTCCTTCGTTCTCGGACAGGACTTTGATGGCAGATAGCCAACAAACAATAGCATGTCAATATGAAATGCAAATTTAGAGGAAACGAAGACAGGAAAGCAAAGCATCTTCTTCAAAAAACAACATTGCCCGTGGCGCATCCTGGCAACAATGGCGCTGGAACGTCCCGGCGAGGCGGGGGCCGGAAGGAGCGTCCCGGGTCGGGCGGGATCGCCGACGGTGCGGCGGCTGTCAGGCGAGCATTGACCGCCTTGCGGGTTTGGGCGAAAATGGTTTTCCGCCTGTCGCACTGTTGGCGGCTTCACACGCAGCGCCCTGCCTGACCGGCAGACCGGCCCTTTCAGGTCCTGGCCGCCCCCCGGGCGACGGGCCGGAAGCCAAGGTATACGGGATGATCCGCATTTCCATCCGCAAGTTCACGTTGCTCGGCATCTGCCTGGGCACGATTCTGTTGTTTTCCTTCTATATCTTCCTGAACAGCTATCTGCTCAACAGGACCTTCACGGAGTTCGAGAACAACGCCCTGGTCAACGACGTGCTCCGCACGGGCAACGCCCTGGACGAAGAGGTGCACAAGCTCGACGAGATCATCGTGGACTGGGCCATCTGGGACGACAGCGCCCTGTTCATGCAGGGCAAGATGAAAAACTACATCAAGTCGAACCTGAACGACAGGACGCTGGACTCCCTGCACCTCTCCTTTATCATGTTCATCGACAACAAGGGCAGTCCCGTCTGGTCCCGCAGCGCGTCCGGCGAGGACGCCTATGTCTCGGGCGTCGCGTCCGAAATCAAGGACCTTGTCTTCAACAGGACCGCGATCCTGACCGGCTCGACCCAGGAGAACCGGATCCACGGCATCGCCAACCTGCCGGACCACCTGATGATCGTGGCCAGCTGTCCGATCCTGGACAGCGAGGCCAAGGGGCAGAAGCAGGGCATGCTGGTCATGGGGCGGCGGGTCACCGAGGCCATGTTGACCAAGGTTTCGGAAAAAGTCCGCCTCCGGTTCCAGCTGGAGTCCAAGGAGGCCCCCCTGGCCGACGGCATGGGCGCCCCGCTCCAGACCGTGGCCGCCGGAGAAGACGGCGGAACCGTCGACATCTACGACATCGACGCGGACACCCTGACCGGCGTCACGCTCCTTCGGGACATTTCCGGGGACACGTCGTTGCGGCTGACGGTCTTCGGCGACAAGGACATCGTGCACCGGGGCGCGGCGGTCACCATGCACTCCTCGGTCCTGCTGGCCGTCGGCGGGGCCATCCTGATCGGGTCCATCCTCTTCCTGGTGGAGCGGCGGATCCTGCGCCGGATCATCGGCATCACGACCCAGATCACGCACATCAACGGCGACGCCGGGGAAGGCGGCGACCCCGGCCGCATCGTCGTGTCGGGCCATGACGAGATCACCGCCCTGGCCAGGCACATCAATTCCTACATCGCCGAAATCAACAACTACAAGACCAATCTCGAACGGCTCGTTCTCGAACGGACCGAGGACCTGCGGCGGAAGATCCTGGAGAACGAGCAGGCGCAGCGGGAACTGCGGCAGGCCAGGGACATCGCCGAAGAGGCCAACAAGACCAAGACGGAATTCCTGGCCAAGGTCACCCACGAGATCCGCACGCCCATGAACTCCATCAAGGGCATGAACGATTACCTGCTGCGCACCCCCGTCAACAGCGACCAGTTCGAGTGCCTCTCCATCATCAAGGAGTCCTCCAGCCACCTGCTGACCATTGTCAACGACCTGCTCGACCTGTCGAAGATCGAGGCCGGACAGCTCACCTTCGAGCACATCGACTTCAACCTCGGGCAGCTGGTCGATTCCACGGCCAAGATCCTGCAGCCCCTGGCCAACAAGAAAAAGCTGGCCTTCCACGTGGTCTACGAAGGCGACGCCGACATCGCGGTCAAGGGCGACCCCGCCCGCATCCGCCAGGTCCTGTTCAACCTGGCCAACAACGCCCTGAAGTTCACCGAGGCCGGCGAGGTCCGGATCGTGACCACCCCGGCCTGGGACGCGGCGCGAGGCGTCCACGACGTCACGATTTCGATCACCGACACCGGCATCGGCATCGCCGAGGAGGCGCTCCAGCGGATCTTCGAGCCCTTTGTCCAGTCCGACAACTCCACCACCCGCAAGTTCGGCGGCACCGGGCTTGGCCTGTCCATCTGCCGACAGCTGGTCACGCTCATGGGAGGGACCATCACGGTGGCGAGCCGGCCGGGCGTTGGCAGCGACTTCGCCTTCACCCTGCCCCTGGAGCCGGGAAACGGGGCCCTGGTGCCCCGGCGCGCGCCGGCCGCGCCTTTTCCCTACGCGCCCCTGGACCGGCTGACGATCCTGGTGGTGGACGACAACGAGCTGAACCTGCGGGTGGCCAAAAAGGTCTTTTCCCTGCTCAACCAGGAGCCGATCCTGGCGCACGGCGGCAGGGAGGCCCTGGAACTCCTGAAGACCGCGCTTTTCGACATCGTCTTCCTCGACGTCGAGATGCCGGAGATCGGCGGCCTGGAAGTGACCCGGATCGTGCGCAGCGGCAAGGTCGCGCCGCTGAACCAGGACACCCACATCGTGGCCATGACCGCCTATTCCCTGGACACGATCCGGGACCAGTGCCTGCAGCAGGGCATGAACGACTTCATCACCAAGCCCCTGGACCCGGACGTCCTGTTCGACACGCTGCGGGCGTTTGGCCGGCGGGTGCCCCCGGAGTGCCCGGCCGACGGCGTGCCGGAGCCTTCGGCCCCCGCCGCGGCCGCCTCCCCCCTCCCCCGCGGCCTGGCGACACTGAACATCGACTCGGCCCTTGCCAAACTCGGCGGGGACAGGGAGCTTTTTTGCGACATCTGCAACGGATTTCTGGAGAAGTTCAACGCCGAACGGTTCGGGATCCTCTACCGCGGGCAAGCGCCGGACCTGGGAAGCCTGCCCCTTTTCATCCACTCCCTCAAGGGGATCTCCCTGCAGGTCGGGGCCGAACGGATCAGCTATCTGGCCGAACGGCTTGAGAAAAAGCTGGCCTGCGGCAGGGACGACATCAGCCAGGACCTGCTCCTGCTCCAGGAACAGATCATCCTGGTCGAGGACCGGTTGCGCGCGTTTGCGCGCGCCTCAGAGGCGGAGGCCCGGGCCGCGTCCGGATGACGCCGTCCCGCCCTGACAAGGCGGCCGGGACAGGCGGCGCTTGGGGAACCTACGGCGTCCTGTTGCCGGCCGGCGAGGCGCAGGCATCGTCTCCGGCCATGATCTTCTTGACCACGCACGAGATCTTTTCCACGGAAAACGGCTTGACCACGTAGGCCGTGGCCCCGTGCCGGCCGGCCTCGAGGATGCTCGACGTTTCGGCTTCGCTGCTGATGATGACCACCGGCAGGGCGCTCAGATCCGCCGAGGCCCGCACCCTGTCGAGCAGTTTGAGCCCGGACAGCCGCGGCATTTTCAGGTCCGCGAACACCAGATCGATTTTTTCCCCGCTTTCCAGCAGTTCCCAGGCCTGTTCGCCATTGGCCGCGGTCCGCACGTCCTCGATGCCTATCCGAAGCAGGATCCGCTTCAGGACATGCAGCATGACCGAGGAGTCGTCGGCGATCAGTACGGTGATGTTGTTCATGTGCTTTTGCATGGGTCGGTACGGGGGAAACCCTCTCCTCCGAATACGCCGCCCCGGTCGTTGCCGCTCCCACGGTCCCGGTCCGGCGGCTCCTGTCCCCGCGTCCATACATGCAGGGGCCGAGGTCCGTCAAAACCCGCCTGGCCTTCCCGTTCCCGTTCCTCAGGGCTTCACGCGCAGCCCCCGGCCGCTTCCCGGTTTTGGCGCTGATCTTGCCTTACAGACCCCAGCAGGGCCGGGGGGCAAAATTTGCCCCAGAGGCCCGGAGCGCAGGGATGCCGCGTGATGCCGGCCGGGACGCGGGGTTTACAGGGCCGGACCGGGGAGTCCGGAAAGGGTCCTCCCCCGCAGCCTCCGACAGCCGGTCGCTTCCCCAAGGGCGGAAGCGGGCAAGTTTTTCCGGGCGCAAGGCAGCGCGACGCGACGCAAGCAGTGCAAGGAGTTCGCCCAATGGCCACCGCTTCCATCTCCTCCTACAGTCCAGAGGCGATTTCGAGCCTGACCACGGCCGTGATCCGGTCCATGGTGGCCACGGGCTTCGCCGCCCTGCTCGGCTCCCAGGTCGAAGCCCTCCGCGCCACCCAGATCGCGGCCCTGACCACGGCCCAGGCCGCCGCCCTGACCATCGACCAGATCGCCTCCTTCAGCGGCGCCCAGTTCTCGGCCCTGACCAAGGCCCAGGTGGCGGTCTTCACGGCCGACGAGATCGCGTCCCTGACCACCGCCCAGTTGGCGGGCCTGACCGCCACGGACATCGGCGAACTGACTGCCGCCCAAATCGCGCAACTGTCCACGACACAGATCGCGGCCCTGACCGCCACCCAGATCAAGGGCCTCACGGCCACCCAGATCACGGCCCTGACCGAGGACCAGTTGGCCGCCCTGTCCGCCGACCAGATCGCCGCGCTTTCCGCCGCCCAACTCAAGGGCCTGACCGCCGCGGACATCGGCCAGCTCTCCCCCGGCCAGCTCGCGGCCCTGTCGGCCGGCCAGATGGCGGGCCTTGCCGCCACCCAGGTCAAGGGCCTGACCGAGGACCAGCTCGCGGCCCTGACCACCACCCAGATCGCCGCCCTGACCGCCGCCGCCCTGTCCGGCCTGACCGCCAGCCAGGCGGCCCTGTTGTCCACGACCCAGCTCGCGGTTCTGACCGCCACCCAGATCAAGGGTCTGTCCGCCGCCGCCCTCGGCGCCCTGGACCCGACCCGGCTGGCCGCCCTGACCACCACCCAGCTGGCCGCCCTGACCACCACCCAGGTCAAGGGCCTGGACGGCGACCAGGCCGCCGCCCTGACCGTCACCCAACTGGCCGGCCTGACCGGAACCCAGCTGACGGCCCTGACCACCACGGCCATCGAAGCCCTCTCGTCCACCCAGCTTGCGGCCCTGACCGCCACCCAGCTGAGCAGCCTCGGCGGCACCTGGATCAGCGCCCTCAACCAGACCCAGGCCGCCGCCCTGTCCGACGCGCAGGTGGCCGGCCTGACCATCACCCAGATCAAGGGACTGACCGCCACCGACGTGGCCGAACTTTCGGCCGCCGCCCTGGCCGCCCTGTCATCGACCCAGCTGGCCGCCCTGACCACGGCCGCGGTCAAGGGACTTTCCGAGGATCAGATCGCGGCCCTGACCACCACCCAGGTGGCCGGCCTGACCGCCGTCCAGACCGCCGCCCTGACCGAAACCCAGCTGTCTGCCCTGAATACCGGCCAGATCGCGGCCCTTTCCGTCACGGCCATGGTCGGGCTGTCCGCCACGGACATCGCCAGTCTGGCGATCACCCAGATCGCGGCCTTTTCCCCCACCCAAATCGCCCGGCTGACCGTGACCCAGATCAAGGGCCTGACCCAGGAACAGATCGGATCCCTGACCACCGCGCAACTGGCCGCCCTGACCGCCACCCAGCTCGGCGCCTTGACCACCACGGCGGTGGACGGCCTGACCAGCACGGAACTGGCCGCCTTGACCGCCACCCAGGTCAAGGGCCTGACCGCCGCGTCGGTCAGCCGGCTCAGCCTGACCCAATTTTCGGTTTTGGCCGCCGCCCAGGCCGCGGCCCTGACCGTGACCCAGATCAAGGGCCTGACCAGCACCGACGTCAGCGAACTGTCCCTGGCCGAACTGGCCATGCTCTCCGCCACCCAGCTCGGCGCCCTGACCACCACGGCCATGGCCGGTTTTTCCGAGGAGCAGCTGGCCGTTTTGTCCGCCACCCAGGTCAAGGGCCTCTCCAGCGCGGCCCTGGGGGCCCTGGCCGAGACCCAGCTGACCGCCCTGACGCCGACCCAGGTCGCGGTCCTGTCCGTCACCCAGATCAAGGGCCTGTCCGCCACGGGCCTTGGCGCGCTGACAGCCTCCCAGTTCGCGGCCCTGTCCGCCACCCAGCTGGCGTCGCTCACTGCCACCCAGATCAAGGGCCTGACCGAAACCCAAATCGCCGGGCTCACGGCCACACAGCTTCGGTCCCTGACTCCGGCCCAAATCGCTGGCCTGACCGCCACCGCCGTCGAGGCCTTGGCCACCAGCCAGCTGGCCTCGCTGACCACCACCCAGGTCAAGGGCCTGACCGCCACCGCCGTCAGCCAGTTGTCCGCCACCCAGATGGCGGCCTTCTCCGCCACCCAGCTGGCCGCCCTGACCGCCACCCAGATCAAGGGCCTCGACGCCACGGACAGCGCCGAACTGACGACCACCGCGCTGGCCGCCCTGACCGCCACCCAGATGGCCGCTCTGACCGCCACCGCCGTCCAGGGGCTTGGCCTCGAACAACTGGCCGCCCTGACCGCCACCCAGTTGCGCGCCCTCGGCAGCGCGGCGGTTCGGGGATTGACGACCACGCAACTGGCCGCCCTTGACGCCACCCAGCTTGCGTCGCTCTCGGCCACGGCCGTGGCCGGGCTGACCACGACCCAGGTTGCGGGCCTGTCCACGACCCAGATCGCGACCCTGGCCACCACCCAGATTGCGGCCCTGACCGCCGTCCAGCTGGCCGCCCTGGACAACGCCCAGGTCGCGGCCCTGTCCGCCGCCCAGATCGCCCGGCTGACCGCGGCCCAGCTGGCCGGACTGACGACCACGGCCGCGGCCGCCCTGTCCGCCACGGCCCTGGCCGGACTGACCGCCACCCAGATCAAGGGGCTAAGCGCCGCCACGGTCAGCGGCCTGTCCCAGACCCAGATGGCCGCTCTGTCCGCCACCCAGATCGCCGCCCTGACCACCACCCAGTTGAAGGGCCTCTCCAGCACGGATCTGGCCGAACTGTCGTCCACCGAGCTGGCGGCCCTCTCCGCGACCCAGATCGCGGCCCTGACCGCCTCGGCCCTTGATGGCCTGACCCCGGAGCAGCTGGCCGCCCTGACCGCGACCCAGGTCCAGGGACTGACCGCCGCCCAGGTCGCCAGCCTCGACGCCACGCAGCTTTCGTCCCTGACCCCGGCCCAGGTGGCCGCCCTGACCACGGCGGCCCTGGCCGGCTTCAACGAAACGGGCTTTGCCGCCCTGACGCCGACCCAGATCGCCGGACTGACGGCCAGGCAGGTGGCGGCCCTTCACGCCACGGCCCTGGCCACCCTGACCGAGGACCAGCTCGCGGCCCTGACCACCACCCAGATCGCCGCCCTGACC
>CAZIJE010000002.1:65574-97428 GCA_964539435.1 uncultured Desulfovibrio sp. | reverse complement strand
GGCTCAACACCACTGCTCCCTGGGCGACTGGGCGCGGGGCCATGCCGCGCGCCGTCGGGAGGGCGGGGTCCGCGCCCTCCCTGACGGAACACGCTCAGACTGTTGCAAACGTCCGTCCTGGAGGTTTGCAACCTCGCCACGGCTGGGCTTTGCCCAGCCGTGGCTCGCGGTCGCTTCGCAACCGGTGGGCCGTCCTGGCCCGAGCAACCTGTTTCGCTCTAGGCTTCGTCCTTGCTCGAGATGTCCTCGGCGCCGGTGGATTCCATGATCTTTTTGGCCTTGTCCCGCCAGTCGCTGTTGTCGGCGTGGACGGACAGCAGGATCTTGCCTTCCCGGACCCGCTCCTCGTAGCGCTTGGCCTCGTATTCGGGCACGCCGAGGCCGACCAGGGCTCCGGTCACGCCGCCAAGGGCCCCGCCGGCGCCCGCGCCGGCCAGAAGGGCCATGATCGGGCCGGCCGCGATCAGCGGCCCCACCCCCGGGATGGCCAGGGTGCCGATGCCGGCCAGCCAGCCCAGGGCCCCGCCGATGACCATGCCCGTTCCGGCGCCGGTGGCCGCGCCTTCCGGGGCCTTGGTGCCTTTTTCATGGCCCACGGCCTGGCCGCCGTCGAGTTCGCTCGGAAAGACCACGGAGATGTCGGAATTGCGGTATCCGGCGGCGCGCAGGGCGTCCACGGCCTCCTCGGCTTGCATGCGGCTGGAATACAGGCCGTAAACGGCGATCTTTTCGTCTTCGTGCATGGCGATGGCTCCTTTTCGTGCGTGCTATTTCTTGGGCTTGATGGTCAGCGAATTGGTCACGTTCCCGGCTCCGGCCACGGAGGCGGCCTTGTCGCCGATGGACTGCTTCTCTTCGTTGCTGCGCACCGGGCCCTTCAGAACGACCTTGCCGTTTTTGGTGACGATCTTGATGTTGTGAGCATAGGTGGACAGGGAGTCGTCGTCCGTGACGGCCTTGCGGATCTGGCGGGTGATTTCCCGGTCCGACTCCTTGTGGCTCTGCTGGTCCGCTGTCACGCCGCCGCCCTGGCGGTTGGGCTTGTTTACTTTCGTGTTGTCCGCGTCGTCGGACGGGGCGGTGCTGGTTCCGGCCGGGGCCTGCATGGCCCCCGGCGGCGTCGCCGTGGTGGCTCCGGGCTTGGCGCCGTTCATGGTTCCCGGCGTCGGACCGTTCATGGTCCCGGCCGGGCCGGTCGTCGCTGCGGGCGGCGACGCCTGGGCGATCTGCATGGTGGGATCGTCCGGCGTGATCACGATGGTTTTGGCCGCCGCCGGTCCGGAACCGCACAGAAAGGCCACGACCGAAACGGCGGAAATTCCCCAAGCTGCTGTCTTGTTCACGACGTATCCTCCTCATTGCGTGAATGCCCGAGGGCATTCGTTGTCGATGCTAGCGGAAAATCAGGTAGATGATGATGAGCAGGCCGGCCGGCACGCCGAGCAGCCAGGCGAGAAAATATTTTCCCATGACGACATCCTCCCGTTTGGATCGCGTGAACTCCTTGCAAAAGTCCTCAGCCAAGACCTTTCCTTAAGGAAGACAACCTGACAATGCCCTGGAAAGGCCTCTCGCTCCTGTCCCGAAGCGCCTGGCGCTCCTCATCAGTTCCTGTTGCGTGGGCGACTTTCGGCAAAACGCAAAATGCCATACGCCAGGCCGCAGCCGCACTAGTATCACCCCCTCTGCGTCGTCCTTGCACAAGGCAGGACTTGCATTCGGGAATACCACATGCTGTATTTTTTTGGCTACTCTTTTTTGAAAATCCGTGGAGAAAATCTCCGGTCCGATCTTCCTTGAAATACCTGCCCTTTTGCATGCCCAGTCCCCGCGGCCGAGGGCGGTCCCACCCGGCCCATGGGGGGACCGCCGCCGGTCCGCTCCCCCCGCGCCGCGATCCGACACGGCCGGCCGCGTCCGTCCCGCCCGGCGCGTCTGGTCAACGCGGCCCGCGAGGCGTAACATTCCGGCTGCGGCCCCGCGTTCCCGGGCCGGACAAAGGACGGTCAGACCATGTCCCAGCCCCTCGTCGCCCACCTCCCCTTTTCCCAGGCCAGCCTCGGCCACGGCTTTCGGCCGGGCACGCCGGACCGGGACCCGTCCGACACGCCGGGCCACTGGCTGCTCCTGCGTGAAAACGACCTGGTGGTGCGCATGACCGGCAACGGGCCGGCCCTGCCCTTCGGCCCGCTCCCCGCGCCCGGCCCCCTGGCCGTGCCGCCGGCCTACTGCGGCGACTGGCAGGGCAGCCCCCTGCGCGCGGCCCGGCTCATGGCCGAGGCCGCCGTGCCCGCCCCCTACGTCCTGGCCCCGGCCGGCTACCGCTCTCCGGTCCTGTCCGACCGGATGCTGACCCTGGCCGGACTTGGCCGCCAGATCCTCCACTGGCGCGAGCGCAGCCGGATCTGCCCGGCCTGCGGCGGCCTTCCCCGGGAAATCCCGGGCAACTGGGGCATGCGCTGCCCGGCCTGCGCCCGGGAATACTACCCGCGCCTGCATCCGGCCGTGATCGTGCTCGTGACCCGGGGGGAGGAGTTCCTGCTCGTGCGCAAGGCCGAGTGGCCGGCCGGGCAGTACGGCCTGGTGGCCGGCTACCTCGAATTCGCCGAGACCCTGGAGGAGTGCGCGGCCCGGGAGGTCCTGGAGGAGACCGGCATCGCCACAGCCGACGTCCGGTACCTGGAAAGCCAGAACTGGCCCTTCCCGAGCCAGATCATGGCCGGGTTCACGGCCCGCTACGCCGGGGGCGACATTGTCGTGGACCGGACCGAACTCGAGGACGCGGCCTGGTTTTCCGCCGACCGCCCGCCTCCCCTCTTGCCGCCCAAATCCAGCATCGCCCGGCGCCTCCTCGACCGCCACGCCCCGGGTAGCGAGGCCCTGACCGGCCTTCCGTAAAAATCCGCCGCGAAAAACGAAAATCCGTTGACAGGCCATGGCCGCCCGTATATAGGATCAATCGTGTCCGATTAATCCAAATTGAGGGCCGTATGCGTCTGACACGAGCCGGAGAATACGCCATCAGGTGCGTCCTGTACCTGGCCATGCACCGGGACAGGCCCGTGATCACCCGCAAGGAGATCGCCGAGGCCATGGACATCCCGTCCCAGTTCCTGGGCAAGGTGGCCCAGCACCTGGCCCGGGCCGGGGTCATCGCCATCCGCCAGGGGGCCCTTGGCGGCTACGAACTGACCCGGCGGCCCGAGGACATCACCCTGCTCGCCCTGGTCGAGGCCATCGACGGCGAGATCTACTTAAACGACTGCATCCACCGCCCCGAGACCTGCGACCGGCAGAAGCTGTGCGCCGTGCACGACATCTGGGACAAGGCCCGCCGCCAGCTGCGCGACACCCTTGGCGGCACGACCCTGGCGGAACTGGCCGCAAAGGAACTCAAGGGCTGCGCCAAACGGCCTGGAGGGCCGTGAAGATAAACGGTTTTTTTGTATCCCTGTCGGCGTGGAGGATGCGTTTTCCCCGGCTCCGTGGTAGCAACGGCCAAGGTCCGCCAAAGCCGGCCGGAGCCACGGCCCGCTCAAAGGCGCTCACCAGGGAACACGCATTCAGGCTGGAAGGACAACACGGAGGAAAAGGAGACAGACCATGGACGTATTGATGCTTTCCCGGTTGCAGTTCGCCTTTGCGACATTCATTCACTTCATCTTCGTCCCGCTGACCCTGGGGCTTTCCATCATCGTGGCGGTGATGGAAACCATGTACCTGCGCAGCGGCGACGAAACCTACAAACGGATGGCCAAGTTCTGGGGCAAACTCTTTCTGATAAACTTCGCCCTGGGCGTGGTGACCGGCATCACCCTGGAATTCCAGTTCGGCACCAACTGGTCGCGCTATTCGGCCTTTGTCGGCGACATCTTCGGCTCGCTTCTGGCCATCGAGGCCACGGCCGCCTTTTTCCTGGAATCCACCATGATCGGCGTCTGGGTCTTCGGCTGGGAAAAGGTCTCGCCCAAGGTCCACGCCACGGCCATCTGGCTGGTGGCCTTCGCCGCCAACCTGTCGGCCCTGTGGATCATCCTGGCCAACGGCTTCATGCAGCACCCCGTGGGCTACGTGATCCAGAACGGCCGGGCCGAACTGTCCAACTTTTTTGAGGTCGTGACCAACGGCTACGGCTGGAACGCCTTTTTCCACACCGTCACCGGCGGCTGGGCCCTGGCCGGCTTCTTCGTGGTCGGCATCTCGGCCTGGCACCTCCTGCGCAAGCAGCACGTCGACTTCTTCACCAAGTCCTTCCGCGTGGGCGCGGTCTTCGCCATGGTCTTCTCCCTGGTCGTGGCCGTGGTCGGCCACCGCCAGGGCAACATCGTGGCCGAGGTCCAGCCGACCAAGCTGGCGGCCATGGAGTCCCACTGGGAGACCGAAAAGGGCGCGTCCATGTACCTGCTGACCGTGCCGGACCCGGACAACGAGCGCAACAGCGTCCAGATCGGCCGCATTCCGGCCATCCTCAGCATCATGGCCTTCAACGACCCCTCGGCCGTGGTCAAAGGCCTCAAGGACTTTCCCAAGGAAGACCGGCCGCCCGTCACCCTGACCTTCGCCTCCTTTCGCCTGATGATCGCCCTGGGCACCATCATGATCATCATGGGCATCCTGGCCTTCATTGCCCGCCACCAGCCGGCCGAGAGCGACTCCAAGCTCCTGCGGGCCTTCGTCTGGACCATCCCGGTGCCCTACGTGGCCCTCCAGGCAGGCTGGGCCGTGGCCGAAGTCGGCCGCCAGCCCTGGATCGTCTACGGCATCATGCGGACCAAGGACGCGGTCTCCCCCCTGGTCACGTCCCAGGTGGCCATAAGCCTTGCCGCCTTCTTCGTGGTCTACATCATGCTCGCTTCCCTCGACATCTATCTGCTGGCCAAATACGCCCGCAAGGACCCGGCCTAGGCCCGCCCGCGCGGCAAGGACGTCAATCCCAAAGCCCGCCGCCGGCCCGGCCGGTGCACAATGCAAGGAGAATGGCCATGGATCTCGGAACAGTCTGGTTTATCCTCTGGGGAGTCCTCTGGGCGGTCTATTTCACCCTGGACGGCTACGACCTGGGGCTTGGCACCATCCGGCCCTTTTTCGCCAAAAACGACACCGAAACCCGCATCATCTACAACTCCATGGGGCCCTTCTGGGACGGCAACGAAGTCTGGCTCATCACGGCCGGCGGCGTGACCTTCGCCGCCTTTCCCAAGACCTATGCCGTCATGTTCTCGGCCCTGTACACGCCGCTGATGCTGCTGCTGTTCGGCCTGATCCTGCGGGGCGTGACCCTGGAATTTCGGGCCAAGAACTTAAACGTCCGCTGGAACAAGTTCTGGGACACCATGAACTTCGTCGGCAGCTTCCTGCCGGCCCTGCTCCTCGGCGTGGCCTTTGCCAACATCTTCAAGGGCGTGCCCATCGACCAGGACGGCATCCTGCAAGGCAACCTGCTGACCCTGCTCAACCCCTACGGCCTGGCCGGCGGCGTCCTGTTCGTCCTGCTGTTCGCCCACCACGGCGTCCTGTGGCTGGCCTTCAAGTCCGAGGGCGACATCCGGGCCCGGGCCATGGCCCTGGCCGGCAAGCTCTGGTACGCCGTGGCCGGGGTGATCGTGCTGTTTCTGGCCATGTCCTTTGGCATGACCAAGCTTTTCAACAACTACCTCGTCCATCCGGTCCTGTTCGTCCTGTTGCTCGTGCCCGTGGCCGGCCTGATCCTGACCCTCCTCTACCGCCGCCAGGGCCGGGCCCTGGCCTCCTGGATCGGCTCGGCCGTGCTGGTGGCCGGCACGGCCATCTTCGGCGTGGTCGGCATCTTCCCGGCCCTTCTCCCCTCGAGCCTCAACCCGGCCTGGTCCATGACCATCGAGAACTCCGCCTCCACGCCCATGACGCTGTCCATCATGCTCGGCGTGGCCCTGGTCTTCGTGCCCATCGTCATCGCCTACCAGGTCTGGACCATCCACGTCTTCCGCCACCCCGTGACCGAACGGGACCTGGAATCCGACGAGGCCTACTAGCCGATCCCCGCCTCCCCTGCCCCGCCCGCCGCCGGCCGGATCTTCCGGCCGGCGGCGTTTTTTGGGCCCTCTCCATCTATTTGATATTGACAACAATTATCAATCTCCATACTTTCGCCTCTCGCCGCGCCCGTCCGAACCGACACGCGGGCCACCGGAATCGATACCGCCACTGCACCGCATGACACGCACAAAAGGAGACCTTGCATGAACGAAACCATGAAAAACGCGCTTTTCCTCACCGCTGGCGTGGCCGTCGGCGCCCTCGGGGCCGTGGCCCTGGGCAAGGGCAAGTTTTCCATCCGCCCGGCCATGACCGACCTGCTGGCCCACGGCATGGAGCTCAAGGAGAAGACCGCCGCCGTGATCGAGCGGGCCAAGGAAAACCTCGACGATCTGGTGGCCGAGGCCAAACACGCCAAGGAGAGCCGCGAAACCGTCAAAACCGACGCCGCGCCCGGCACCGCCATGCCCGAAGGGGAAACCGCCTAGCCAGGCGGGCGGCTGGAGCATGACCGCATGACGCACTGCGCCATTGTCCACGACATCCCGGGCCGCATCCGCCTGCGTTTCGATGCGGCCGAAGCCTTTGCGGCCAAGGCCCCGGCCCTGACCGCGGCCGTGTCCGCCCTGCCCGGCGTGGCCGAGGTTTCGGCCTCGCTGCGCACCCGGGGCGTCCTCGTCCGCTACGAGGGGGAACCGGTCCGGCTGGCCATCCTGGCCATCACCCAAAACGGCGTTTCCCCCTTTGCCGGCAAGGCCAGGCCTTGCGCGGCCGACATCGGCGCGGCCAGAAAAGTCCTGGCCGCGGCCGGTCGGGCCGGGCGCGCCGGGAAGCTGCCGGCCGACGCCAAGACCCGGGCCGTGGCCAGGCTGGCCGCCCACCTGCCGGCCAGCGGCCCGGCCCCGGGACCGGCCCCGGAACTGGACAGCCAGCCTGTCGCCTCGCCGGCCGTGGCCCTGGTGCGCGAAGCCGGGCTTTTCGTCCTGCGCCGGTTCCTGCCGGCCCCGCTGCGGCCGCTGTTTCTCCTGCGCCGGGTCTTTCCGTTTCTCAAACGCGGCGCCCAGGCCATCCTGCGCGGCAAGATCAACGTCGAGGTCCTCGACGCCATGGCCATCGGCGTGTCCATCGCCCGCCGCGACTACCGGGCCGCGGCCGGCATCGCCATCCTGCTCGGCCTCGGCGAGATGCTCGAAAGCTACACCCGCAAGCGGTCCCGGGAGTCCCTGGCCGAGACCCTGTCCGCCTCCTTCGACGCGGTCTGGGTCCGGCGGAACGGCGAGCCGGTCCGCATCCCGGCCGATGCGGTCGTGCCCGGCGACCTGGCCATCGTGGCCATGGGCAGCGCCATTCCGGTGGACGGCGTGGTGGCCGAGGGCGAGGGCCTGGTCAACCAGGCCTCCATGACCGGCGAGCCCCTGCCGGCCCACAAGCGCGTCGGCCACACGGTCTTCGCCGGCACCGTGGTCGAGGAGGGCGAAATCGTGGTCCGGGTGGAGCGGGCCGGGAGCGAGACCCGGATCCAGAAGATGGTGGCCGTGATCGAGGAGTCGGAAAACTACAAGGCCAAGGCCCAGGACCTGGCCGAGCGGTTCGCCGACGCCCTGGTCCCCTGGACGCTGCTTGGCTCCCTGGCCGTGTTCCTGGTCACCCGCAACCCCAGGCTGGCCTCGGCCGTGCTCCTGGTCGACTTCTCCTGCGCCATCAAGCTGTCCGCGCCCCTGGCGGTCCTGACCGCCATGCGCGAGGCCGCGGCCCACGGCGTGCTGGTCAAGGGCGGCAAGTTCCTGGAGGGCGTGGCCGCGGCCGACACCTTCGTCTTCGACAAGACCGGCACCCTGACCCGGGCCAGGCCCCGGGTCGCGGCCGTGGAGCCGCTAAACGGCCACACCCGCCGCGACGTCTTGAAGCTCGCCGCCTGCCTGGAGGAACACTTCCCCCACCCCGTGGCCCGGGCCGTGGTCCGCCAGGCCGAGGAGGAAGGGGTCGTCCACCGGGAGTTCCACGCCGAGGTGGACTACATCCTGGCCCACGGCCTGTCGTCCATGGTCGGCGACGCGCGGGTCCGCCTGGGCAGCCGCCATTTCATCAGCGAGGACGAAGGCATCGACGTGGCTGCCGCGGACGCGGCCCTGGCCGCCAAGGGACTGGCCGGCCTGTCCGCCCTGTACCTGGCCATCGGCGACGCCGTGGCCGGCGTCCTGGCCATCGAGGACCCCCTGGTGCCCGAAGCGCCGGCGGTGCTCGGCGAACTGGCCGGCAGGGGCGTGTCGCGCATGGTCATGCTGACCGGCGACGCCCCGGAACCGGCGGCCATCGCCGCCAAAAGGCTCGGCCTGACCGATTTCCACGCCCAGGTCCTGCCCGAGGACAAGACCCGGATCGTGCGCGAGCTGCGCGCGGCCGGCCACGTGGTGGCCATGGTCGGCGACGGCATCAACGACTCGCCGGCCCTGTCCGCCGCCCATGTCGGCATCGCCCCGCGCCACGGCGCGGACATCGCCAAGGCGGCGGCCGACATCCTCCTGGCCGAGGGCCGCCTGGACAGCCTGGTCGGGCTGCGCGACATCGCCGCCGGCCTCATGGGCCGGCTGCAAGGCAACTTCCGCACCATCTGCCTGGTCAATTCCGTGATCCTTGCCCTTGGCCTCCTGGGCCGCGTCACCCCCGGCGTCTCGGCCCTGGCCCACAACCTGGCGACCGTGGGCGTGGCCCTGGCCAGCCTGCGGCCCTATCTGCCCAAACCCCTTCCCAGCGGAGACGCATCCCATGATAGCCAGCTGCATTGAAGGCCGCCTCAGACTGCGGCACCCGGCCCTGACCGACCCGGACCTCCTGCGCACCCTGGCCGAGCAGGTGGCCGCCGTGCCCGGCATCACCCACGTCGCGGGCAATCCCCGCACCGGCAGCCTGCTCGTCACCCACGACAGCTCCCTGGCCACGGCCGACCTGGTGGCCATGGCCGAGAGCTACGCCGCCAGCCAGGCCGAGGCCCTGGCCGCCGCCCCGGCCAAGGCTCCGGCCAGGGGCAAGCCCAATGTCGCCCGGATCAAGCGCCGGACCCAGAAGATCGGCCTGGCCACCTGCCTGGCCGGTGCCGTGACGACCAGCCTGGCCGACGCCAAGGCCGCCCACCTCGTCTTCGGCCTGGGCCTGGCCGGTTTCGCCGCTTGGCACCTGGCCATGTACCGCCGCCGGTTCCTGGCCTAGCCCGGCCCGAGATGCCCATGCTCAAAAGCCCCCTCCTCGACGCCTCCGGCCTGGTCCACTCCCTGGCGGTCCGGGCCGTCCCGGACCAGGACGCGGTCATGGGCCTCGTCCACGAGCTGGCCGCCTCCCTCGGCAAGGCCATCGACGCCAAGGACCCGCACACCCAGGCCCACTCCGAGGAGGTGGCCGAGGTGGCCCGGGTCCTGGCCGTGGCCATGGGACTCGGCCGGGAGACGGCCCACGCCGTCCACGTGGCCGGCCACCTCCACGACATCGGCAAGATCGGCGTGCCCGACGCCGTGCTCGGCAAGCCCGGCCGCCTGACCCCGGAGGAATGGGCCTGCATGAAGGCCCACCCGGCCATCGGCGCGGAGATCCTCGCCCCCCTGTCCTGCCTGGCCCACCTCGGGGTCGGCGGCATGGTGGCGGCCCACCACGAGCGCTTCGACGGCCAGGGCTATCCCAGGGGCCTCGGCGGCCGGGACATTCCCCTCGGCGCCCGGATCATCGCCGTGGCCGACAGCCTCTCGGCCATGCTCCAGGCCCGCCCCTACCGGCCGGCCATGTCCTTTGACGACGCGGGCCGGGAGATCGTCCGCTGCGCCGGCAGCCAGTTCGATCCCGTGGTGGTTGCGGCCTTTTGCGCCGTCGGCGAGGACCTGCGCCGCCTGACCCGGACGTTTCGCCGGGCCGGCGACCGGGCGTAGCCGGCCGCGTCCATGTCCCGACCCGCAAAGGATGGCCCCATGCGTTCCACTCCCGCCGCCTCCGCCGCTTCCCTGACCCTGGACCGCGACACCGCGACCGGTGTCCGCGCCGCCCGGACGACCGTCCGGCAAGGCCGGGCCGCCCGGCTCGGAGTCACGGCCCGCATGCGCCTGGTCCTTTTCGGCCTGCTCGTCCTGCCCCCGGCCTGCGCCCTGTATCTGGCGGAAAACGGGCACGTCGCCTCGCCCGGACGGCTGCTCGGCCTGTGGCTGGCCCTGGCCCTGGTCCTGCTCCTGCCGGTCTCCCGCCTGGCCGCCCGGTTCGTGGCCCTGGGGGACATCGCGGCGCTCAACGCCTTCTGCGGCGCCCTGCGCCGGGGCGAATACCACCGCCGCCTGCCCCTGCCGCCCCAGGGCGACGACGAGCACGAGGTCCTGCGCCTCAAGCGCGACCTCAACTGGCTGGCCCACAGCGTCGAAACCCGCGAGACCTGGCTGCGGACCTTGCTCGACGAAACCCAGGAACGTCAGCGCCACTTCGAGGACCTCTCGCGCACCGACGGCCTGACCGGCCTGTCCAACCGCCGCCACTTCGACGCCGTGCTGCCGGGCCTGGCCGACGAGGCCGCCGCGCGCGGCTTCCCCCTCTGGCTGCTCCTGATCGACTGCGACGCCTTCAAGGCCGTCAACGACCGATTCGGCCATCCGGCCGGGGACGCGGTCCTGGCCGCCATGGGCAAGACCCTGCGCGACTCCACCCGGGACGGCCTGGACTTGGCCTTCCGCCTGGGCGGCGACGAGTTCGCCGTGGCCCTCACGCGCCTGCCCCGGACCGGGGCCGCGCGCGTGGCCGAGCGGATCCGGGAGCGTTTCGCCGCGGCCAACGCCCACGGCGCCACGGCCAGCATCGGCCTGGCCTGCCTGGACCCGCGCCGCGACGCCCCGCCCCGCCTGCCGTCCCTCGCCGCCCGCTGCGACGCGGCCCTGTACCGGGCCAAGACCGGCGGCGGCAACCAAGTGGCCCTGGCCGGCCGCGACGCGGACCAGGACTGAGCCGGCCGGTCCGGCGTTTGTCCGTTGTTTAATTGATAATGATAATTGAAGTCTATTTCATAAAAGCCGCCAAAGGAAACCGCCCATGTCCCCCACCCTCACCTTCGCCCTGGCCGGCAACCCCAACTGTGGCAAGACCACGCTGTTTAACGCCCTGACCGGCGCGCGCCAGCACGTGGCCAACTACCCGGGCGTGACCGTGGAGAAACGCGAGGGCCGGGTCCATGCCGGCAACCGCGACCTGACCGTGGTGGACCTGCCCGGCATGTACTCCCTGACCGCCTATTCGGCCGACGAGCGGGCGGCCCGGTCCTTCCTGGTCGAGGAAAAGCCCCACTGCGTCATCAACGTCCTGGACGCCGGCACCCTGGAGCGGGGCCTGTACCTGGCGGTCCAGTTCCTGGAGCTCGGCGTGCCCCTGGTCCTGGCCGTCAACATGATGGACGAGGCCCGGCGGCGGGGCCTGGTCCTTGACGCGGGCCTGCTCTCGCGCCTGCTCGGCGTGCCCGTGGTGGCTACCGTGGCCCGGCTGGGCGAGGGCAAGACCGAGCTCGTGCGCGAGGCCCTGGCCTATGCCGAGAAACGCCGGGGCGGCTGGAAGCCCCTGGAGCTGTCCTACGGTCCGGACGTGGACCGGACGCTTTTGGCCATGCAGGCCCGGATCGAAGCGGACCGGTTTTTGACCGACCGGTTCCCGGCCAGGTGGCTGGCGCTCAAATACCTGGAGGGCGACGAGGAGGTCATGCGCCTGGGCCGGGAGACGGGGCCGGTTGCCGCCGATTTGGAGGCCATGGCCACCAGGCTTGGCCGCCACGTAGGGGAGACGGCCCGGACCTGCACCGAGGCTGTGATCGCCGACTACCGCTACGGGTTCATCGCCTCGCTCCTGCGGCGCGGGGTGCTCGAGAAGGCGGGCGCGCCGGACCGGGTGGCCCTGTCCGACGCCGTGGACCGGGTCCTGACCCACGCGGTCCTGGGACCGGCGATCATGCTGGCCGTGCTGTTCGGCATGTTCCAGCTGACCTTCCTGGCCAGCCGATCTCCCATGGACTGGCTGGAAGCCGGTTTCGCCTTTCTGGGGGACCAGGCTTCCGCGGCCTTGCCGCCCGGGCTTTTCCGCTCGCTCCTCGTCTCCGGGGTCATCGCCGGGGTCGGCGGGGTCCTGGGGTTCGTGCCCCTGATCTGCGTCATGTTCTTCCTGCTCTCGTGCCTGGAGGACCTGGGCTACACGGCGCGCATGGCCTACATGCTGG
Organism: uncultured Desulfovibrio sp.; assembly: GCA_964539435.1. Classification (GTDB taxonomy): domain Bacteria; phylum Desulfobacterota; class Desulfovibrionia; order Desulfovibrionales; family Desulfovibrionaceae; genus Solidesulfovibrio. Next base: position 85,193 of record CAZIJE010000002.1, on the reverse strand, counting down.
ACCGGGTCTTCCGGGCCTTCGGCCTGCACGGGGCCTCGGTCATGCCGTTTATCATCTCCGGCGGCATTCCCGGCGGCTGCGCCGTGCCAGGGGTCATGGCCGCCAGGACCCTGCGCAGCCCCAGGGAACGGCTGGCCACGGTCCTCTGCGCCCCGTTCATGGCCTGCGGGGCCAAGATTCCGGTTTTTCTCCTGCTGACCGCCGCCTTTTTCCCGGAGCACCCGGGCCTGGTCATGTTCGCCGTCACCCTGGCCTCCTGGGCCGCCGCCCTGCTGGCGGCCAGGCTGTGGCGGTCCACGGTCATCCCGGGCGCGTCCACGCCGTTTCTCATGGAGCTGCCGCCCTACCGCCTGCCCACCCTGCGGGGCCTTTTGATCCACACCGGCGAACGGGCCTGGCAGTACGCCAAAAAGGCCGGCACCACGATCCTGGCCATCTCGGTCGTCATGTGGGCGGCCATGACCTTTCCGGGGCTGCCGGCCGAGCGGGTCGCGGCCTACGAGGCCGATCGAGCCGCCATGGCGGCCGCGTCCGGCCCCGACGCGTCCGGGCCCGACGCCGCCGACGCCGCCGGCCTGGAGGCCAGGCGTCAGGCCCTGCGCAACCAGGAGGCCGAGGAGGCGCTGCGCCACTCCCTGGCCGGACGCCTGGGCCTGGCCCTGGAAGGGGTCAGCCAATGGGCCGGGTTCGACTGGCGGATCAACATCGCGCTCCTTGGCGGCCTGGCGGCCAAGGAGGTGGTGGTCTCGACCCTGGCCACGGCCTCGGCCCTGGGCGAGGTCTCCCCGGACGCGCCCGAGGCCCTGTCCGCCCAGCTGGCGGCCGATCCGGCCTTTTCCCCGGCCACCGCCCTGGCGCTCATGGCCTTCACCATCCTCTACGCCCCCTGTTTCGTGACCGTGGTCGTCATGGCCCGGGAGGCCTCGTGGCAATGGGCCGGGTTCGCGGTCGTGGCCAACACGGCCCTGGGCTTCGGCGCGGCCGTGGCCGTCCGACAGATCGCCAACCTGCTGTGACGGCCGGCGGGGCGTGACCAGGGGCAGTGAAAACGCTACCACCATAACGGCGGGCAACGGTCCGGGTCAGGTCCCGGACCGGCGTCCGCCCCACAAGGAGAGCACCATGTCGCGCACGAGGCTGATCCTGTCCGTCCTGGCCGTCCTGACGGTCCTGACCGGTGCGGCGTCCCCTGTCCGGGCCGCCACCGAAGTCAAGATCGCGGGCGACGCCCGGGTCTACGGGGTGTTTTTCGCCAACCGCAACTTCACCGGCTGGGACGCGACCGGCGCCCGGACCGAAGACCGCGTCACCATCTGGCAGCGCCTGCGGGTGCGGACGGATTTCGTGGCCAACGAAAACCTGAAGTTCCGCTTCGGCCTGCGGGTGGACGACGAGGCCTGGGGCCACGGCTATCTGACCGCCGCCAATCCGGAGGTGGCCATCGAGCCCTACCTGGCCTACCTCCAGTTCAAGTGGCCGGGCACGGACATCGAGGTGACGGCCGGCTACCAGCCCTTTGCCGCGCCCCACACCGAGGTCTTCTACGACAGCGTGGTCCTGGCCGCCGACGACGGCGACCAGGCCAGCGCCGCCCTGCACGTGCGGATTCCGGTGGTCGAGGACGTTTTCGCCGTCGAAGCGGCCTACGCCAGGCTGTTGGCCGCCAACCGGACCTTCCAGCCGACCACCACCCAGGTCGGCGACGCCTTCGACGTCTGGCAGCTGGCCCTGCCCGTGGCCGTGGAGGGCTTTGCGGCCACGCCCTGGGTGCTGGCCGGGGGCTACGGCAAGGGCGCCGATCCGGAGGGCCTTGATGCCGCCGGCCTGCGCGCGGCCGGCAGCTACCTTAATCCCGGCGGCTTTGGCTGGAAGGACAACCAGAACGCCATGTGGTGGGCGGGCGTGGCGGTCACGGTGACGGCGCTCGACCCCTTCAAGTTCTCTTTCGACGCCATCTACGGCGACGCCGCCGGCTCCGACCGGGAACGGAACCGCCGCCGGGGCTACTTTTTCGACGCCGGCGTCACCTACACCGGTTTCGGCTGGGCCGTGCCCGGGGTCTTCGGCTGGCTGGCCAGCGGCGAGGACGCGAGCCTTGGCAACGGCAGCGAACGCCTGCCGGTCATCACGCCCAAATGGGGGCCCGGCACCTCGTTTCTCTTTGACTGCGACCAGGAATTCGCCAACAACTCCATCGGCATCGACCCCACCGGCACCTGGGGCCTGGCGGCGTCGCTGCGGGAGATCAGCTTCATCGAGGACCACGCGACCCGCCTGACCGTGGCCGCCGTGGCCGGCACCAACAGCCCGGCCGGGCTGCGCAAGGCCGTCCTGGCCACGGGCGGGGTCGGCGAGTACGTGACCATGGGCCGCACCCTGGCCCAGGGCGAATGGGTCCTCGGCGTCAACCTGGACCACACCTACGCCTTGACCGAACAGCTGTCCCTGACCGCCCAGACCGGCTTCGCCTCGCCCCAGGGCATGAAGTCCAGCATCTGGGGCCACCGCCTGGCCAGCCGGGCCGCCGACGCCTGGATGGGCTCGATCGGTTTTCTGTACACCTTCTGACCTTTTTGCCGCCGCGCCTGGACGCCCCGTTGCCGCCGTGCTAGGGTCGTCCAGGCTTGTGGCGTCCGCTTCGCCGCCGGGACCGCGCCTTTCGGCCGGCCCCGGACGGCCGGCATCGCCCGCCTCCCGCCAGACCGCCGGCCGCGCGGGACTCCCCCAGAGAAGGACAAGCCCGGCGCACCCTCCGGAAGGCCCTGGCTGCCTCCGGGTACCTCTCGACAGGTGTCGCCATGACGTGCCGCCCAAGGTTCGCCTTCCGACCGTCCGCCGCCGGTTTCCTCCGGCGGTCCCGGGCGTGGTGCCTCGCCGTCCTGCTGGCCCTGGCCGTGGTCCGGCCCGCGCCGGCCCAGCCGCCTCAAGGGCCTCCCGACGCCGCCATCCCGGCCCCGCCCTCGCCGGCCGCGCCCTCCCCGGCCGCCGTTCCCGACAGTCCGGCCCCCGGCCGGTCCCCCGACGCCTCGTCCCGGGCCATCAGCCTCAACTTCGACGGCGTGGACCTGCGGGCCTTCATCAAATACATCAGCCAGGTGACCGGAAAAAATTTCGTCATCGACGACGCGGTCAAGGGCGCGGTCACCGTCATCTCGCCCCAGCCCCTCTCGCTCAACGAGGTCTACAAGGTTTTCGAGTCCGTGCTCGAGGTCAACGGCTACACCGCCCTGCCCACGGAGAACTTCGTCAAGATCGTGCCGGCCAAGACCAGCCGGTCCCGGAGCATGCCCCTGGTCGAGGGGCGGGAGACCGTGCCGTCGCCAAACGACCACATGGTCACCCAGGTCCTCTCCCTGCACAACGTCCGCTCGCCCGAGGTCCGCAAGGTCCTGGCCCCCCTGGTCTCGCCGGACGGCCTGCTGGCCGACTACGCGGACACCAATTCGCTGATCATCACGGACTACCGGCCCAACATCCAGCGCATCATCGGCATCGTCAACCAGCTCGACGTGTCCTCGGCCAAGGCCTCGCTCTACATGTTCCCCCTCAAGCACGCCTCGGCGGCCAAGCTGTCCCAGAAGATCGAAAAGCTCCTGGCCCAGAACGTCCAGAAGGAGGGCGGCGGCCCGGCCCGGCTCAACGTCGTGCCCGAGGAGCGGACCAATTCCCTGATCGTCCTGGCCGAGCCCCAGTTCGTCAGCCAGATCAAGGCCCTGCTCGCCCGCCTCGACGCGCCCAACCAGGTGGAGCAGGGGAACCTGCGGGTCTACAAGCTCCAGCACGCCGACGCCGAGAACCTGAGCAAGGTGTTAAACGAACTGTTCACCAAGGGGGCTTCGGCCAACGGCGGCGACAAGGGCCAGGCCGCGCCCGCCATCTCCGGCGGCTTCAACTTCGTGGCCGACAAGACCACCAACAGCCTGCTCGTCACGGCCGCGCCCGAGGACTTCTCCTTCGTGGACCAGGTGGTCGGCAAGCTCGACACCGCCCGCAAGCAGGTCTACGTGGAGGCGCTGATCATGGAGGTGTCCACGGACAAGTCCGTGTCCTTCGGGGTCAACCTCAACGTGGCCAACAAGCAGAAGGCCCTTGGCGACAGCAAGTACGGCGGCCTGGTCTTCGGCTCGTCCAACCCCTCGGGCTACGAGTCCCTCTACAACGCCTCCGGGGCCTTCGTGCCCCCGGCCGGCGGCAGCCTCGGCGCCCTGGCCTTTCCCGTGAAAATCGGGGACGTGGTCTATTCCAACCTCCAGGCCATGGTCAGCGCGGCCAAGTCCGACAACAGCTTCAACATCATCGCCACGCCCCAGCTCATGACCCTGGACAACGAGGAGGCCACCATCACCGTGGCCGAAAACCGGCCCTACCTGACCAGCCAGGACGTGGGCCAGTCCACCACGGACCGCCCCTACCAGCGCTTCGACTACAAGGACGTCGGCACCTCGCTCAAGGTCACGCCCCAGATCAACCAGGGCGACGCCATCAAGCTCAAGATCAAGCAGGAGACCAGCCGCATCGACGACACCGTGACCAAGGAGACCGGCACCCTGCAGCCCACCACCCGCAAGCGGGTCACCGAGACCACGGTCATGTGCCGCAACGGCGAGACCATCGTGCTCTCGGGCCTGATCGGCAAGAGCCGCAGCGAGGGCAACAGCAAGGTGCCGGGCCTCGGCGACGTGCCGGTCCTGGGCTGGCTGTTCAAGAACAAGACCGTGGCCGACGAGCGGACCAACCTCTACGTCTTCATCACCCCACGGATCACCGCGCCCGGCCCGGACAACGACAGGCTGCTCTACGCCAAGCAGACCGACATCGAACGGCAGATCGAGTTCGGCGAGGCGGAACTGGCCACGCCCATCCGCAAGGCCCCGGTCTTTTTCGCGGCCGGCGTCGGCAGGTAGGCCATGGCCCGCCCGACCCCCCGGTCCCTCCCCACGTTCAGGCGCATCGGGGAGCGGCTGGCCGGCATGTGCCGTCTGCCCCGACCGGGCATGGCCGGCCCGCCGGGCGCGGCCGCGCCCCTGCCGCCCGAGGGGTCGTGCCTGCCCCACCGCGGCCTCCTGGCCCCGGTGGCCGAAACCCTGGGCCTGACCCTCGAAACCCTGGAGGAGGCCTTTGCCGCGGCCGCCCGCCTGGGCCAGAACCCGATCAAACACTTGGCTGAAGCCCACAAGGTGGACGCCATGCTCGCCTACCGGTCCCTGGCCGAAGCCCTGGGCCTGCCCTTTTTCGAAACCCTGCCCCTGACCGACGAGGACGCCCTGCGGTTGCGCGCCCTGCCCTTTTCCTACCTCAAGCGCAACCTGGCCCTGCCCTTTGGTCCGGAAAACGCCCTGCGCCTGGCCATGGCCGATCCCTTCGCCCCGGAACTGGCCGACGACATCCGCCGCCTGCTCGGCGCGGCCGATCTCGAACCCGTGCTGGCCACGCCCGAGGCCATCCTGGACGCCGTCAACCACGCCTTCGGCGAGGCCGACGCCGACAGCCAGCCCTTGCTCGACGACGTGGGTCTCGACGACTTCATCGGTCCGCCGCCCGAGAACATGTCCACCGAGGACCTGCTCGACGAGACTTCGAGCGCCCCGGTCATCCGCTTGGTGAACCAGCTCCTGACCCAGGCCGTCAAGGACCTGTGCAGCGACATCCACATCGAGCCCTACCAGAACGCCCTCAAGATCCGGTTCCGCCTGGACGGCGTGCTCTACGACATCAAGACCCTGGACAAGCGGTGGCACCCGCCGGTCGTGTCCCACGTGAAGATCCGGGCCAAGCTCGACATCGCCGAGCGCCGCCTGCCCCAGGACGGCAGCTTCGACATCCGGCTCGGCAACCGCAACGTGGACATCCGCGTCTCGGTCTTTCCCACCAAGTTCGGCGAACGGCTGGTGCTGCGGCTCCTGGAAAAAAACACCCGCATCCTGAGCCTCGGGGAGCTCGGCCTCTCGCCCGGCAACCTGAAGATCCTAAAACGCCTGGTCGCCTTGCCCCACGGCATCATCCTGGTCACCGGCCCCACCGGCTCCGGCAAGTCCACCACCCTCTACGCCACCATCAACCACATCAATTCCTCGGACAAAAACATCCTGACCATCGAGGACCCGGTGGAGTACCAGATCGAGGGCGTGGGCCAGATGCAGGTCAACGCCAAGATCGACCTGACCTTCGCCAGCGGCCTGCGCTCCATCCTGCGCCAGGACCCGGACGTGATCATGGTCGGCGAGATCCGCGACGAGGAAACGGCGCAGATCGCCTGCCAGGCGGCCCTGACCGGCCACCTCGTCTTCTCCACCCTCCACACCAACGACGCGGCCTCGGCCGTCACCCGCATGGTGGACATGGGCGTGGAGCCCTACATGGTCGCCTCGGTGGTCCGGGCCCTGATCGCCCAGCGCCTGGTCCGGGTCCTGTGCCCCCGCTGCCGGGTGCCGGTCACGGCCGCCGAGGACGACCTCCTGCCCCTGGGTCCGGCCGGGGAGAACCTCCTCGGCCGGACCATCCACCGGGCCGGCGGCTGTTCCCAGTGCATGCACACCGGCTTTCGCGGCCGCACCTCCATCCACGAGGTCCTGGAGGTGGACGAGCCCATGGCCGAGGTGATCCTGCACAGTTCCGAGGCCGGCCGCATCCGGTCCAGGGCCATCGCCGCCGGCATGGTCACCCTGCGCGACGACGGCCTGGCCAAGATCCTGGCCGGCGTCACCACCATCGACGAGGTGGTCCGGGCCACCGTGGTCTAGCCGCCCCCCTGGCCCCGCCCTTCCCCGTTCCCGCTAGTGTCTTGTCCGCGAAACACGTGCAGGCGTGTACCATGGGCAACATGCTTTAGGATCTATGTTTTTTTGAAAAAATACTGTCGTATTTTTCAGGGACGTCATACCAGGCCGCCCGGGCCGCGCCTTCGCCCGGAGCGGGCCGCGACCCGGCAGGTCTTGACTCCGAACGGGTTTTCCGAAAAAAGCTTTTCCCCGTGGAAGAAGGTCGGGAAACAGGTCCTTGACAACTCGTAAACAGGTGTTAACTTGCCGCCATGGCCGAACGCATGGAATCCCCCTTGCGCCGCGAGCAGATCGCGGAAGCGGCCCTGGCCATCGTGGTGGAGCAGGGCCTCGGCGCCGTGACCGTGCGCCGGGTGGCCGACGCGGTCGGCATCTCGGCGGCGGCGCTCTACCGGCACTACAAGAACAAGGGCGACATCCTGGCGGCCGTGCTCGAAGAGCACCACGAGATCCACATGGCCAACGTGCGCAAGGCCAAGGCGGAAGCCGCAACCCCCATGGAAGCCCTGAGGCTCCTCTACCAGAGCACCATGAAGCTCGTGGAGCGCTACCGGGCCCTGCCGGTCGTCTTTTTGTCCGACGTGCTCTGGTTCGAGGAAACGCGCCTGCGGAACCTCAAGATGCGACACCACGACATGATGCGCGAGACCGTGACGGAACTCCTCATCCAGGGACAGGAGCAGGGGGAGATCCGCACGGACATCCGGCCGGAAGAACTGTTCGTCCACTACCTGGGGCTGATCGCCATGCCGGCGCTCATGTGCGCCCGCAGTCCCGAGGACGTGGACATGGCCCGGCAGACCGCCGCCAACTGGGAGCTTTTCGCCCATGCCGTGGCGGCCTGATTTTTTTTCCCCGCCAGGTGAACACCCGTTTACCCGGTTGGCCGGCCGCCCGGGCCGGCTGGCCCGGAGCGTGGTCGGCCTGGCCGCCCTGGCCCTGCTCGCGGCCGACGCGGGCCTTTGCGCCCTTGGGGCGGCAAGCGTCGCGGAACGCGTGGACGCGGTCTACGCCCGCCACGGGGACCGCATGCCCATCATCGACAACCGCGGCGAACTGGCCGTGTACCAGGGGCCGGCCGGGGAGCCGGCCGTGGACTGCGCCGATCTGGCCGGCCCGCGCACCATGGTGGCCCTGGTCTTCGGCCAGTCCAACGCCTCCAACACCGTGGACCCCGGCTACGACTCGTCCCTGCCGGTCTACGCTTACCACGGCGGCCAGTGCCAAAAGGCCCACGACGGCCTGCCCGGGGCGTCGAGCGACAAGGGAAGCGCCTGGACGCGCCTTGGCGACCGGATCGTGGCCTCGGGCCTCTACGACGCCGTCCTTTTGGTGGACATCGGCCGGGGCGGTTCCTCGGTCCTCAACTGGGGAGCCAGGGGCGACCTGAACCCCCTGCTCCTGGACGCCCTCGACGCCTTGCGGGCCAGCGGCCTGGGGCCGACCCACGTCTTTTTCCACCAGGGCGAGGCCGACTGCTACCTCGGGCTTTCCAGCGAGGAATACGCAATCGTGCTCGACACCGTGCTGGACGCGGTCCGGGCCAGGGTGGCCCCGGACTGCGACATCTTCGTCTCCCGCGCCTCCCTGTTCCTGGATCCGGTCTGCGGGAACCGGCAAAGCCCGGGCTGCTACAGGTCCTGCCCGGGCATTATCGCGGCCCAGACCGCGGCGGCCGACGCCGGGGCGCGGATCTTCGCCGGCCCCAACACCGATCTGCTCGTGCCGTGGTTCGACCGCAACGACGGCTATCATTTCACGGCCCGGGCGGCCGACCGTTTCGCCGCCGCCTGGATGCCGCTTCTGGTCACCGGCGAAAAAACGGCGCTCCCCCTGCAATAGGCCTGCGCCACGCCAAGCCACGCCCCAGGACTTCCCGAGGGGCGGTTTGTTTTTCCGGAGGTTGCTATGTTCACATTTCCGAAGCTTCGTCCCACCCTGCGACTTTTTGGTCCCCTCGGCCTGCTCCTGGCCCTTGGCGCCGGCCTTTCCGGCTGCGCCACGGACAGCGCCGGCCAGGACACGGCCGCCCAGGCCCCGCCCCCGCCCGAGATCGTGGCCTACGGCGTCCGCCGGGCCGACATGCCCCTGGCCATGTCCTTCATGGGCCAGACCGCCGGTTCCCGGGAGGTCGAGGTCCGGGCCCGGGTCGGCGGCATCCTGCTGCGCCGGGCCTATGCCGAGGGCCGGCCCGTGCGCCAGGGCGAACTGATGTTCGAGATCGACCCCGCCCCCTACCAGGCCGCCCTGGAGCAGGCCAAGGGCGCCCTGGGCCAGGCCGAGGCCACCCTGGCCCAGTCCAAGCGCGACGCCGCCCGCATGGAGACCCTCTACAAGGGCGACGTGGTGGCCAAAAAGGACTTCGACGACGCCAAGACCAGCCTGGATTCGGCCACGGCCGCCGTGGACACGGCCAAGGGCAAGGTCCGGGAGGCCTCCCTCAACCTGGAGTGGACCAGGGTCGTGGCCCCGATCTCCGGCATGACCAGCAAGGAGACCCGGTCCGAGGGGAGCCTGGTCACCACCGCGGCCGACGGGAGCTTACTTACCACCATCTCCCGGGTCGATCCGCTTTACGTTAACTTCTCCATGTCCGGTCCGGAGATGCTGCACCTGCGCAAGCAGGTGGCCGAGGGCAAGGTGGTCATCGGCAAGGACGGCGATTTCGTGGTCCGCCTGACCCTTCCCGACGGCAGCGAGTACAAGGAGCCCGGCCGCATCAACTTCACCGACACCCAGGTCGAGGCCGCAACCGGCGTGGTCAAGGTCCGGGCCGAGTTCCACAACCCCGAGGCCGGGGTCCTGCCCGGCCAGTTCGTGCGGGTGCGCCTGGAAGGGGCCCGCTACAAGGACGTGCTGGCCGTGCCCCAGGGCGCGGTGCTCAACACCCAGCAGGGGGCCATGGTCTGGGTCCTGGACGCCGAGAACAAGGTCGCGCCGCGTCCCGTGGTCCTCGGCGAAACCGTGGGCAACGACTACCTGGTGGAACAGGGCCTGTCCGACGGCGAGCGGATCGTGGCCGAAGGCGTGATCAAGGTCCGGCCGGGCATGGTCGTGCGGGTCCGCAGCGACGCCCCGGCCACCGCCTCGCAGCAGGACGGGACCCCGGCCGACGCCGGCCGGGACGCCAAGCCCGCCGCCCGGAAAAGCGCCGACGCCGCCGAACCCGCCAAGGAGCCCCGTTCATGATCTCGCGCTTTTTCCTGGGCCGCCCGGTCTTTTCCATCGTCATCTCGCTGGTCATCATCCTGGCCGGCTTGGCGGCGATCCGAAACCTGCCCATCGCCCAGTACCCGGACATCATTCCGCCGGAAGTCAACGTGACCACCGCCTACCCCGGGGCCAGCCCCGAGGTCATCGCGGCCACCGTGGCCGCGCCGCTCGAGCAGCAGATAAACGGCGTGGACAACATGCTCTACGTGCGCTCGACGAGCTCAGGCGACGGCAGCCTGTCCATGACCATCACCTTCGCCGTGGGCACGAACCCCGATCAGAACACCATCAACGTCAACAACCGCGTCCAGGCCGCCCTGACCACCCTGCCCGCCGAGGTGCAGCGCCAGGGCGTGACCGTGCGCAAGAAATCCTCCAACATCCTTCAGGTCGTCACCTTCGAGTCCCCGACCAAGCGCTACGACGCCGTCTACATCAGCAACTACGTGCTGGTGAACATCCTCGACGAGTTAAAGCGCCTGCCCGGCGTCGGCGACGCCTCCATCTTCGGCGCCATGGACTATTCCATGCGCGTCTGGCTGCGGCCCGACAAGCTGGCCCAGCTGAAGCTCACCCCCGGCGACGTATCCGCCGCCATCCAGGAGCAAAACGCCCAGTTCGCGGCCGGCCGCATCGGCGCGGAGCCGACCAATGCCGACAATCCCGTGGCCATCAACTACATGGTCACCACCAAGGGCCGCCTGCTGACCCCGGAGGAGTTCGAGAACATCATCCTCAAGGCCCAGCCCGACGGCTCGGTGCTGCGCCTCAAGGACGTGGCCCGGGTGGAACTCGGGGCCAAGGACTACACGTCCACCTCCAAAATATCCGGCAACCCGGCGGTCAACATCGGCATTTATCTGTCTCCCGGCGCCAACGCCCTGGCCACGGCCGACCGGGTCACGGCCAAGCTGGCCGAACTGGCCAAGCGCTTTCCCGACGGCATCGTCTACAAGGTGCCGCTTGACACCACCACCTTTGTCCGCGTGTCCATCGAGGAGGTCGTCCACACCCTGGTCGAGGCCATGATCCTGGTCTTCCTGGTGGTGTTTATCTTCCTGCAAAACTTCCGGGCCACGCTCATCCCCTGCCTGGCCGTGCCGGTCTCCATCATCGGCACCTTCGCCGGCATGTACGCCCTCGGCTTCACCATCAACACCCTCACACTCTTCGGCATGGTCCTGGCCATCGGCATCGTGGTCGACGACGCCATCGTGGTGCTCGAAAACGTCGAGCGGATCATGACCACCCAGAAGCTCCCGCCCAGGCAGGCCACGGCCAAGGCCATGGAGGAGGTGACCGGGCCGGTGGTGGCCATCGTGCTGGTCCTTTGCGCCGTGTTCGTGCCCGTCGCCTTCCTCGGCGGCCTGACCGGCCAGATGTACAAGCAGTTCGCCATCACCATCGCCGTGTCGGTCGTCATCTCCGGCCTGGTGGCCCTGACCCTGACCCCGGCCCTGTGCGCCACCCTGCTCAAATCCGGCCACCAGGAGCCCAACCGTCTGTTCCGGGGATTCAACCGCCTCTTCGACGCCGTGACCAACGGCTACGCCGCCGGCGTCTCCTTTCTGCTGCGCCACAACGTCATCGCCCTGGTCCTGTTCGCGGTCCTGTGCGCCGGCACGCTTGGCCTTTTCCGCATCGTTCCCGGCGGTCTGGTCCCGGACGAGGACCAGGGATACGTCATCGGCGTCAACATCCTGCCCGACGGCGCCTCGTTGCGGGCCACCGAAGCCGTGGACGACGCCATGGACGCCATGAACGCCACGGACCCGGCGGTGGAGCACCAGATCACCATCACCGGCCTCGACCTTTTGACCTCCACCTACCGGTCCAACTACGGCACCATGTTCATTCCGCTCAAGCCCTGGGACGAGCGCAAAAAGGAAGACGAAAGCTCGTTCGCCTTCGTCAAGCGCATCTTCGGCCGCGGCATGGCCCTGCCCAAGAGCATGACCCTGGCCTTCAACCCGCCGGCCATCACCGGCATGTCCAACACCGGCGGCTTCGAGGCCTACCTGCAAAGCCGGGGCGAGGGCAGCGTCCAGGATCTGGCGGCCATGACCGAAAAGCTCGTGGCCGAAGCCAAAAAGCATCCGGCCCTGGGACGCGTGGCCACCACCTTCGGGGCCAACGTGCCGCAATTGCGCGTGGACCTCGACCGACAAAAGGCCAAGGCGCTCGGAGTCGCCGTAAACGACGTGTACGACGCCATGCAGGCCACTTTCGGCTCATATTACGTCAACGACTTCAACAAGTTCGGCCGCACGTTCCGGGTGCAGATCCAGTCCGAGGCCGATTTCCGCGACCGGCCCGAGGACCTGCGCGACGTGTTCGTGCGCTCAAGCAAGGGCGAGATGATTCCTCTGACCGCCCTGGCCACCATCGAGAAATCCACCGGCCCGGAGGTCATGGAGCGGTTCAACGTCTTCCCGGCCGCCAAGATCATGGGCCAGCCCGCCGACGGCCACACCTCGAGCGAGGCGCTCGCCGCCATGGAACAGGCGGCGGCAAGCGCGCTGCCGGCGGACTACACCCTGTCCTGGGCCGGCTCGGCCTACCAGGAAAAGGCGGCCCAGGGTTCCTCCATGCTGGTCTTCGGCATGGGCATCGTCATGGTCATCCTGATCCTGGCCGCCCAGTACGAACGGTGGTCCCTGCCGTTCGCCGTGGTCATGGCCGTGCCGTTCGCCCTGTTTGGGGCCATCGCCTCGGTCTTCGGCCGGGGCCTGTCCAACGACATCTACTTCCAGATCGCCCTGGTGACCCTCATCGGTCTTGCCGCCAAAAACGCCATCCTGATCGTGGAATTCGCCGTGCTCGAGGTCAAGGCCGGCAAGACCCTGGCCGACGCGGCCCTGTCTGCGGCCAGGCTGCGGTTCCGGCCCATCATCATGACCTCCCTGGCGTTTATCCTCGGCTGCCTGCCCCTGGCCATCTCCACCGGGGCCGGGGCCAACAGCCGCCACGCCATCGGCACGGGCGTCATCGGCGGCATGCTCGGGGCGACCATCCTCGCGCCGTTTTTCATCCCGGTCTTTTTCAAGCTCATCATGGGCCTCGGCGCGCTGCTGGGCCGCAGGACCGGTGGCCAGGGGCCCTGGCCCGCCGGGGCCGATCGCCCCGCCCCGCCCCCGCCCTCCCCTGGGCGGGGGTTTGGGCCCGGCGCGCGCCGCCCCGGGCCGAAACGCCGAACCACCCGTTTTTCATCAAAAACCACCTTGTCCCAGGCCGCTTTTTGCGGCATGGTCGCCATAGCCCGGACAACCTCCAGACAAGGTTGCGTAGTCCTGCCGTGAATACCCACAAGCCCCGCTTCCGGCCTGGCCGGCCCAGCCGGTGAGGCCGTGTCCGGTCCCTCCATGACGCGTCCGCCGCGCGCGGTCGTCCTGGCCCTGGTCCTTTGCGCCGCGTTGGCCGGTTGCGCCGACAAGCGCCCGCCAACCCCCGTGCGCCTGGCCGATCCGTCGCCCATGGACAGCCCCGAGGAGGTCGTGCGCCGCAACTCCTCGGCCATCGCCTCGGGCAACGCCGCATCGCCCCTGTATCAGGAGCGCGGGGAGGCCTATTACCGCCTGGGACAGTTCGATCTGGCCCAGAAGGATTTCGCCCAAGCCGGCTCCCAAGCGGGTGGTTCGGCCCTGGCCCTTTACAACCAGGGGGCCGCTGCTTATATGCGCCAGGACTACGACAAGGCCCTGACGCACTTCAGCGGCGCCATCGCGGCCGACGGGGCCATGGCCCGGGCCTACAACAACCGGGGCGTCACCTATTTCGCCCTCGGCCAGTACGACAAGGCGACGGCGGATTTCACCATGGCCCACAAGCTGGAAGGGACAGGCGGCACGGCGGCGCTTTTCAACCGGGCCCTGGCCGAGCAGGCCCAGCGGGACTACGACCGGGCCCTGGCCGACTACGACCGGGTGCTGGCCGTCGACCCGGCCCTGGCCGCGGCGCTCAACAACAAGGCCGACATCCTGATCGCCCTGCGCCGGTACGCCGAGGCAACGGCGGTCCTGGACCAGGCCGTGGCAGCCGCCCCGGGCGATGCGGACCTGTACTTCAACCGGGCCCTGGCCCGCGAGCTGGACGGCCAGTTCCCGCCGGCCCTGGCCGACTACGACCGGGCCGTGCGGCTGCGGACCAATTTCGGCGAGGCCTACCGCAACCGGGGCGTGCTGCGCCTGCGGCTGCACCAGACCGCCGAAGGCTGCGCCGACCTGGAGCTGGCCTGCCGTTTCGGCCAGTGCAACCAGACGAAAAAAGCCAAGGACTTCGGCCTGTGCCAGTAGGACCGGCCGGAAGCTTCCGGCAACCATGACCGAGAAAGGTTTCAAAAGACGCGTCACCCTTGTCAGCGCCGCATCCCTTGCGGCCACCCTCGGCCTGCTGGTCCTGATGTTCGTTTCTTCCCGCGACATTGCGCCGCCGCCCCCGGACACGGCCGCGCCGCATGAGGCCGCCACGCCGCCAAAGCCGCCCCAGCCGGCCGAGTTGACGCGGACCATCCTCGACAACGACATCTTCGGCCTCAAGCCCACGGCCGGGGACCGGACCGTCCAGGCCGCGCCGCCCAAGCCGGCCGAAATCGACATGGAGCTGACCGGCACCGTGGTCACGGCCGACCCGGCGCGCAACGTGGCCTTCCTGCGCGACAAGACCGGCAAGAGCCAGAAACCCTACCTCGTGGGCGCGACCGTCAAGGACGCCCGCATCAAGAGCATTGGCAAGAATTTCGTGATCCTCACCCGCCAGGGGCGCGACGAAATCCTGTCCATGAAGCCGTAGGCCAGCATGCCTGTTTTCGAATACACCGCCGTTGACGCCAAGGGCCGGACCCGACACGGGACCCTTTCGGCCGAAAGCGTCCAGGCCGCCCGCCAGCTCCTGCGGGCCAAGCGGCTCTTTGTCAGCGGCATTGCCGAGTCCCGGGCTCCGGGTGCTCCCGGAACGTCGGGGGCGACGGCCGGGAGCGCGCGCACGCCGCTTTTTGCGCGCCGGGTCAGCCGGGCCCAGCTCCTGACCGCCACCCAGGTCCTGGCCACCCTGCTCGAGGCCGGCCTCCCCCTGGACAAGGCCCTGGGGTCGCTGATCGACCAGATGCGCCCCGGCCGGGCCAAGTGGGTCTATTCCCACATCCTGGAGCGGATCCGGGAAGGCCAGGAGTTCTCCACCGCCCTGGCCGCCTATCCGGGCGTCTTTCCGCCCACCTACATCAGCATGGTCCGTTCGGCCGAAGCCACGGGCATGCTGCCCATCGTGCTGGCCAACCTGGCCGAGTACATGGACCGGCAGATGGCCCTGGCCCGGACCCTCCAGGCCGCCCTGGCCTACCCGGCCTTCATGTTCCTGTTCGGCTCCCTGGTCCTCGGGCTGCTCTTGACCTACGTCATCCCGGAAGTGACCCGCATCTTCGTGGACCTCAAGCGCACCCTGCCCCTGCCGACGGTGGTCCTGATTGCGGTCAGCGACTTTTTCCGGGCCTGGTGGCCGGCCCTTTTGGGAGGCCTGGTCGGCCTGGTCGCGCTCCTGGCGCGCCTGGTCCGCACGGCCCGGGGCCGCAGCCTCAAGGACCGGCTGGCCCTGGCCCTGCCCGTGGTCGGCCCCATCGCCCAAAACGCGGCCACGGCCCGGCTGGCCCGCACCCTCGGCACCTGCCTGCTCCAGGGCGTGACCATGCTGTCAGCCCTGCGCATCGCCGGCTCGGTCTCGGGCAACGTGGTCTTCGAGCAGGCCATGGAGCGGATCCGGGACGAGGCCAGCCAGGGCGGCGGCCTGACCGAACCCATGCGCGAGGCCGAGATCTTCCCGCCCATCGTGGTCCAGCTCGTGTCCGCGGGCGAGCAGAGCGGCCGGCTCGGCGAACTGCTCGTCAACCTGGCGCGGATGCTCGAAAACGACGTCAGCACCCGCATCCGGGCGGCCAGCGCCCTGTTCGAGCCCGTCATGATCCTGTTGCTCGGCGGCATGGTCGGTCTTATGGTTTTGGCCGTGCTGCTGCCGATCTTTGAAATGAGCAGCCTGATCGGATGACCGCCGGCGGGCCGCTTTTCTCTTGCCAAGGAGTAGCCATGCAAAACGACAACGCTTCGCCCCGGCTCCGGGCGGCCCTGGGCCGCAACCGCGCCGCGGCCGGCTTCACCCTGATCGAACTGATGGTGGTCATCGTGATTCTCGGCGTCCTGGCCGGACTGGTCCTACCCCGCATCGTGGACCAGCCGGACAAGGCCAGGGCGGTCAAGGCCAAGATGCAGATCGAGAGCCTGTCCATGGGGCTCAAGCAATACAAGCTCGACAACGGCTTCTACCCGTCCACGGAACAGGGCCTGCGGGCGCTCAAGGAAAAGCCGAGCATCGGCCGCGTCCCCCAGAACTACCCGGCCAAGGGCTATCTGGACGCCGTGCCCAAGGACCCCTGGGGCCACGACTATGTCTACATCTCCCCGGGCGAGCACGGCGACTTCGACCTGATCTCCCTCGGCGCGGACCGCGAGGAAGGCGGGGAGGGGGTCAATGCCGACATCAAGAGCTGGGATCTTGGCGGCTAGCCCCGGCCCGGCGACGGCCGGTTTCACCCTGATCGAGCTGACCATCGTCCTGGTGGTGCTCGGCATCTCCGCCGGCCTGGTCCTGCCCGCCCTGTCCGGGCTCCTGGCCCGCGAAGGGGAAAAAACCGCCGCCCGGCTCATCCAGGGAACCCTCAGACGGGCCCGGGCCGAGGCCCTGCTGACCGGCCGGGAGTGGCGGGTGGACATCGACTGGGCCGCCGGCCGGTGCCGCGCCTCCCAGGTCGAGCGGACCCCGTTTCCGGCTCCCGCCCGCCAGATCCGGTCCCAGGCCCAGGTCCAGGTCCAGAGGAGCACGGCCGGCCGGGACGCCGTCCCGGGCCGAGGCGGCGCGGCGGCCAAGGACGGCCAAGGGATGGTGGTGACCACGGACCTGCCCAGCGCCCTCCGGCCCCGGCTGGTCCTGACCGAAGCGGGCGTCCAGGCCGATCCCGACGTCACCGGCATCGTGCTGCGGCCGGAAGGGCTGTGCCAGCCGGCCTTTATCCGCCTGCCCGACGCGGCCGGCCGGGAGGCCGCCATCACCGTCTCGGCCGTGGGCTGCCGGGTGGACCTGGCGCACGCGGACCTGGACAGGGCCCAGGAGCGGTTCGACGCCACCCACGGCCAACCCCGCCTCTTCCGGGCCGACGCATTGCCCGAGCCCCGGAGCTGATCCATGGAACCGTCCCTGTCCGGCCGCGCCAAGCACCCCCCGGGCCAGGCCCTGCTCGAGACCCTCATTGCCGTGGCCATCCTGGCCATCGCCCTGGTGTCGCTCCTGGCCGGCCTGGTCCAACTCCAAGACCGCCGCCTGGAAGCGGCCCGGACCCGCCACGCCGGACAGCTGGCCGAAGCCAGGCTGGCCGAGGTGGAGCTGGCCGGGGAGCCGGCCTTTCGAAACGGCATGGGCCGGTTCCCCGCGCCAGACGAGGCCTACGAATGGTTCGTCGAGGTCACGGACACGCCGGACACGGCCATGCGGGTCCTGACCGTGGGGGCGCGGGCCTCGGGGACCGACTCCCTGGCCGTGCGCATCTCGCGCCTGGCGCCCCGGCCATGACCGCCCGCCCGGCCGGCCAGGCCGGCTTCACCCTCATCGAGGTGCTCCTGGCCGTGCTCATCGCCGGCCTGGTCATGGTCGGCAGCTATTCGGTCGCCTCCCAGGTCATGCGCCTGTCCGACGAGGCCAGCGCCCGCCTGGACCTGGAGACCGCCACGGCCGTGGTCCGCCTGGCCCTGGCCGGCGACCTCGGCTCGATCATCTACGTGGAAAAGGGCCGCAAGGCCGTCTCCCCGGACATGGCCGTCGTGGGCGGCCAGGACGCCGCCGGCCTGTCCGGACAGGGGGACGCGCTCCTTTTTTCCCTGGCCACCGCCGCCAGCCTGGACCCCGGCCTGCCCTTTCCCTCCCACGGCTTTTCCCGGGTCGAATACGTGCTGCGCCCCCAGGAGGCGCAGGGCGGGGACACGGCCCGGGCAAGGCGGCTGGTGCGCCGCGATCTGCCGGCCGCCACCGTGGCCCGACGGCCCGGCGCGCCCGTGACCTGGAACGAGACCGTACTCCTGGAGGCCCTGGACGCCGTGTCCCTCCGCTTTTACCCCGGAGCCGACGCCTCCCCCCTGGCCGCCTGGGACAGCCGGGCCCGGGAGCGGGCCAGGCAGTCTCCCCTGCCGGCCCAGGTCCGCCTGGCCGGGACCGTCCTGGTCTCCGGCCGCAGCTTCCCCCTGGACCTGCGGATCAACCTGCCGGCGCGGACCCTCGCGGCCGGGAGCCGGCCATGAGGCGCGAGGCCAACCACGGGGCCGTGCTCCTGTTCGTCCTGGCCCTGGTGGCGGTCCTGGCCGCCCTGGCCGTGCAGACCGTGCGGACCTCCCAACTGGAGGTCTTTTCCGCCTACGCCGCCATCTATGCCCGCCAGGCCGAGGCCATGGCCGAATCCGGCCTGCTGGCCGCGGCGGCCCTGGTGGCCGAGGCCGACGCAAACCCGGCCAGCGTCAGCCTGGGCGACGACTGGGCCGCCTTTCCCGACCTGCCCGCCTATCCCGGCCGCTGGTTCCTGGACGGGCACATCGCCGGCCGCATCGAGGACGAATCCGGCAAGTTCCCGGTCAACAGCCTGCATCCGGGCCTGCCCGAGCACGCGGTGTTCGGGGAGATCTTCCTGCGCCTGCTGACGGCCAGCCCCTTTTCCCTGTCCGGCGACCAGGCCCGGGTCCTGCTGGCCGCCCTGTCGGACTGGCTCGATCCGGACGACGCCCCAAGCCCGGGCGGGGCCGAGGACGCGGCCTACGCTGCCGCCGGGCTTGCCTACAAGGTCAAGAACAACTCCCTGGACACCCTGGCCGAACTGCTGCTGGTCAGGGGATTTTCCCGGCCGTTGCTCTACGGCCAGGACGGCCGGCCCGGGCTTTTCTCCCTGCTGACGGTCTGGGGGGCGGGACTGATCAACGTCAACACCGCGCCCCTGCCGGTCCTGGCCGCCCTGCCCGCTGGCGTGGACGCCGCCCGGGCCCAGGTCCTGGCCGCAGCCCTGGACGCCTACCGCCGCGATCCGGTGCGCCGCGAGTCCCTGGCCACCCCGGACTGGCTCAGGGCCGCGGTCACGGACCAGGGCGTCGCCTGGCCCCAAGGGGCGCTGACCACCAGGAGCCAGTTTTTTTCCGTGCTGCTCGAGGGCCGCTCCGGAGCCGCGACCAGACGGCTCCATGCCGTCCTGCGGCGGGGCGCGGCGCAACAGTCCGGCGGCAAGGCCGTCTGCGAGGTCCTGTACCGGGAGTTGCGTTGACCGACCTGCCGTGCCACAAGGGATAGATGCGCGAATCCGTCCTGTCCGTGACCCAAAGCCCCAATGCCCTGCGCCTGCTGCGGCTGGCCCTCGGTCCGGGCCGGCCCCGGGTGGCTGGCGTCGCCGAGGCCGCGCCGGGGCCGGAGGACGGCCCGGCCGGGACGGCGGCGCTGGCCGCGCGCACGGCCGAGGCCGCGGGCCTGGCCGCGGACCAGGTGATCCTCGGCCTGCCCGCCGGCGCAGCCGTTGTGCGGCGGCTGCGTTTTCCCTTCACGGCCCCAAGCAAGATCGAC
>CAZIJE010000002.1:46338-65564 GCA_964539435.1 uncultured Desulfovibrio sp. | reverse complement strand
GCCCTGACGCGCGCGACGAATGCGATCGACGCCGCCATGGACGAGCTGCGGAACCCGCCCCGGCCGCCGTGGCCCTGGCCGCCGCCTACCCCCTGGCCGACCTGACCGCCACGGTCGCGGCCTTTGCCGCGGCCGGCCTGCCGCCGCGCGCCGCCTGCCTGGACCTGGCCGGCCTCGACGCCTCCCTGGGGCACCTGGACCAGGCCGGGGCCATGCTGCTGGTGTCCCTGGACGCGGGCCGGGTCGACTTCGCCTGCCGCCTGGACGGCCTGCCGGCCGTGTGGCGCAGCCTGGCCGCGCCCGGGGCCGACGACCCGGCCCTCCCCGCCTTTCTGGTCCGGGAGGCCCTGTTGACCCTCTCGGCCGTGGCCCTGCGCCCGGCCACGCCCTTGCGCCTGTTCCTGGCCGGCGAGGGATTGCCCGAGGCGGCCCGGACCGCCCTGGCCGCAGCCCTGGACGCCGGGCCGACGGTCCTGGCCGACACGCCCGGTTGGCCGGCCCTGCCGGACGGCGGCCCCCTGCCCGACCGTTTCGCCGCCGCCTACGGCCTGGCCCTGCTGGCGGCCCGGGAGCCGGGCGCCCTCAATTTCCTGCGCGGCGCGCTGGCTCCGGCCATGGCCGCCTCGGTCCGGCGGCGGGGGTTTCTGGTGGCCGGCCTGTCCGTGGCCGCCCTGGCCGTGACGGCCGTCCTTGCCGTGGCCCGCGCCTACTGGCGTCTCGACGCCGCCATCGAGGCCTCCCAGGCCAGGACGGCCGCCCTGGTGGAGCAGGCCGTTCCGGACGCCGCTCCCGGCCTGACGCTCACCCAAAAGCTCTCGGTCCTGCGCGGCCGGCTGGCCGAGCAGGACGAAACCGTCCGCAACCGGGCCGGCGGCGGGACCGGATCCACCCTCGAAGTCCTGGCGGCCATCCACCAGGGCCTCGGCCAGGGCGGCCGGGTCCGGGTCCGCCGCCTGGCCGCAGACGACCGGCGGGTCGCCATCGACGCCACGGCCGACGACTACAACACCGTGGACGAGGTCAAGCGCCGCCTGGCCGTTATGCCGCTTTTCGCGGACGTGGAAATCAAGGGGGCCAAAAACGTGCCCGACAGGAAGCAGGTGGAGTTCCAGCTCGACATCCGCCTGGCCGGGACCGAATCCGGCGCCGGGGAGGCGACGCCGTGAACGGGCGGCTGCCGCGTCCCTGGATGTTGGCCGCCGGCGGGGCGGCCGTGCTCCTCGGTCTGTACCTGTGGGTGGTCTCGCCCCTGGTGGACGGCATCGCGGCCCGGGAAAAGCGGCTGGCCGACGTGCGGCGGGTGGAAGCCGAGGCCGCCCGGCTGGCCGCCCGGCTCGATCAGGCGAAACTGGCCCCGCCCCCGCCGGCCAGGCCGGAAGACTTCACGCTTTTTTCCTATGTGGAGGCCGCCGCCACCCGGGAAGGGGTGAAGGACCAGGTGGAATTCATGCGTCCGGCCAGCCGCGACATCGGCGGCGGCCGCCGGGAATCGGCCGTGGACCTGCGCCTGTCGGGCCTGGGTCTGGCCCGGTTCCTGGCCTTTTTGCAGCGCCTGGAATCGCCCGCCCTGGGCGTGCGCGTCCGCCAGCTGATCCTCCAGCCGTCCGCAAAAGGCGGGCTCGACGCCGACCTGTCCGTGGCCGTGGTGACGGAACGGGGCAGGTAATCGGCCCCGGCTGTCTGCGACGCGTTTTGTTACGCTCCGGACGGCACGGTTTTGTCCCGCAGCAGCCTCGAGACGGCATCCTGCACGTCCGTCAGGCCCAAGGGATAGTGCAGGATGATCCGGCGCTCGGCCGGCTGCACCCTGGCCAGGAGGTCCAGGGCCGCCCGTTTGTCCGGCAGAATGCCTACCAGGGGCGTTTTGTCGCAGCCGGCAACGATGGCCAGGGTGTCGGAGGCGCTGGATTCGTTGTACAACAGCACCAAGTCTGTGTCCTCGGCGACCAAGCCGCCGTCCTCTTTCGGACCAGTCACTGCAAGCCCCATGTCCGACAGGATCTGGCGCAGCAGATCGGTCCACAGGGGATTGTCGCACAACAGCAGCGCGTTTTTGCCGGCAAACGTCCCCTGCCCCGCGGCGGCCGCTTGTGTCCCCGCGCCCTGGGGCGCACTGCCTTCTCCCAACCGTTCCCGGGCCTGCAAGGATTCCCAGGCATCGAACCGGGGCCGCAGGGCATCGATACGTTCCCCGATCTCGCGGGCCAGGACGGAATCATGGCCATCCAGGGCCTTAAGGCACGTCCCCACTTCCCGGAAAAGAAGCTCCAACCCCTCCTGGATATCCAGGGATTGCCCTCCGTCGACAGCACCGGCGTCCCTAGGCTCCCGGAAGAGGGCGGAAGCCTGCTGCGCGCGCATCACGGACTGATCGAAAAACCGTTCCGGCAGCACCACGGACGCGATCTGGCCTTGCTGCAGGCCGTCGAGGCGGTGGGCCGTCTCGGCAAAGGCCCGGGCAGCCAGGGACCGACCTTCAACCTCCACCAGCGGTCGCCGCTTGACCGAAGCGCGGTAGAGGGCGGGATCGTCGGGAATGAGTCCGACCAGGCGGCAATCGATCTGGAGCCGCTTCCGGGTGGTGGACCGGATGCGCTCGATGATCGACTTGGCCCGCTGGCGTGAATTGATGCGGTTAAGCAGCAGCATCGGACTCTTGCACAGGCCGTTTTGCTTGAGGACCTTGATGAGGGCGTAGGCGTCGACCAGCGACGAAGGGTCGGGGTTCAGGACCAACAGGATTTCACTGGCCGAAAGACAGAGGGAAACGACCTGGGTGGAGATGCCGGGCGAATTGTCGATGAAAAGATAATCGTAGGACCGGAGCTTTTGAAACTCCCGGACGAGCATGGTCCGCTTTTCCCGGCTCAGCTCGGCCATGCGGGAGACGCCGGAGCTGCCTGAAATGACGTCGATGTTGTGGCCGACAGGCAGGACGGCCCGTTCCATGGGCAGGCCCTCGAAAAGGACCTGTTCCAGGGTGACCGTGGGCGTGACCCCGAGGAGCACATCCACGTTGGACAGGCCGAGATCGGCATCGAGGAGAGCGACACGCTTGCCCATGGAAGCCAGGGCAAAAGCGAGATTGACCGCCACGCTGGTCTTGCCCACCCCGCCCTTGCCGCTGGCCACGGCCATGACGCGGGTCAATCCGGGATGGGCGTTGTACGGCACGTCGGCAAAGGAGTTGCTGGCGTCGCTGTCCGGAGCGCCCGGGGAGACCGAAGGCGCGTCGCTCATTGCAGGCGCTCGCCGGAAAAGGCTTCCACGACCTCGGACGGACACGGCAGGCGCACGGTGAAGGTGGCGCCTTCGCCGAGAGTGGACTGGATGTCGATGTGCCCGCCGTGGCCGGCCACAATCCGTTGGACGACAGCCAACCCCAGGCCCAGGCCTGCCGCCTGCTGGCGGTCGGTGCGGTAGGGTTCGAAAATGCTGTCCCGCACCTCGCTTGGGACCCCTTCCCCGGTATCTGCAACCGAAACAAGCAGCTGGTGCTGATCCGCATCCCATTTGACGGCCACGCCCAAGCGGCCGCCCAAGGGTTTCATGGCTTCCATGGCATTGAGAACAAGGTTGTTGAAGACAAGCGTGAGTTGGTGCGCATCGCCGTAGACCTGGGGGGGCGACGCGTCCCCCGACACGTCCACGGCTATCCGGTTTCTTTCGCTGAAGTCCTTGAATTTCGAAACCACGGACCGCATGAGGGCGGCGACATCCACCAGTTCGTGCCGCGTCGACTCCAACGAAGTGAATTCGTAGATGTTCTCCAGCTTGATCGAAACGAGGTTCATCTGGTTCACGGCGTTTTGGAGCAGCCGTTGTTCTAGGGGATCGACGTTCTTGCTGAGAAGATACTGCAACGTCATATTGATATTGGACAGGACCGGGACGACATTGCTGCAGACGCCAAAGGCCGCCCTGTTCATGACAGCCAACCGTTCCTGGTTCAGATACTCCGAGGTTTTCGCGGCATCCACAGCGGCCAGATTGTCGTCAAAAAACATCTCCGCCTGGTAAAGCTCCGATAGTTTGTTCTTGATCTCGGCGAGATAACTGTCGCGGTATTGGTTGAGGAGCCATTCGAGCTCGGGAATGCCATCTTTCTTGCAGACGACCCATTCCGGTTTCGGCTCGCGCTGAAAGAAATTCGCGAATTGAACGCCGATTTCCATGCGACCGGTCTTTGTGTTGGGCCGCAGATACCGGATGGTGGCTATAAGGACAAATTCATGTTTCTGGATCATATCCGGATTTCGAAACAACAGCTGCAGCAGAATGTCCTTGTTGGTTTTAAAAAGGCCGGAATAGGCGCTGTAGGTATTCCTGGAAAGAGAAAGGCACAGCCCGGACGGCGAGATGTCGACCAGCATCCGCTCCGTCTCACCGGCGTGCGGCAGATACAGGATCAGGGGATTGAACATCTTGAGCAGGCGGATGTTGGCGCACTTCTTGTCGATGCCCCACAGGGAAATGGCCGGCTGGTGTCGGTGCTCAAGACAAAGCCGATCTTTCTTGTTGGAGGAGATGGAATCGAACCCTTCCGGCATGGCGATTTTGATGGTGGTGTCAGACACCACCTCCACCAGATTGGAATGAAAGTGCACGGTAAGGGATTTGCCTGCCTGGGATTCCAAGATAAAAACAATGAATTCCAGTTCCCCGAGCGCCGCCATCTTCTCCTGTTCGAAAGGGTGGCGCATCGCCTGGAGGACAATGTGTTTGCGGTTGATGGCCAAGGGACGAAAGTTGAGGTGGTCCACCAGGCCGAAACCTTGCGGGAGCTTGAGCTGAAAGATGCACCGATGCCGCAGGCGTTTTTTCAGAAACGCCACAGGGTTCTTCTGCCCCGCGTCCCTGACAAAAACAGATTTTATCTTCTGCAACAGAGCGTTGATCATACTCTTCTCATAAAAGTCGCTTCACAACTTGAAGCGGAATGGAGCCGCAGCGTCTCTTCGCGGACTGTTGCAACCGGCGGGCATCCTGGCCCACGCAGCCTGTTTTGCAGCAGGCGGCTGCCCCCTCTCCGCTCTTACCTGGAGCATCCTCTATTTGAGAATGCAGCTTGCCCACATATGCGCATCCAGGTTGATGGAATCCAGATCGACCTGCCTGAATACCTCTTTCGATCGCTCAATCGTCTTGCGATCGTTTCTTTCAAAACCGTCGGCCAACCGGATACAATCGCCGCACCGCGACTGCCTGTCGCCAACCCTCGCCTTGACTGTCTCCAGACACTGGACCTGGGAAAAAATATCCGCAAACGGCATCTTCAGGATGGCCTCAAGGGTGGAAAAGAGCCCCGGCAGACACATATCCAGTTCCATGTCGCAGGTGGCAGGGACGAGTTGCCGGAGCTTCGACAGGAATCTGCATCGAAATGCCGCCATATAGACAAGTTCCCTGTCGGCATCGGTACTAATGCATTTTGTCAAGATGTTGACATTGATCCACTGCAAGAACTCCGCCTGCCCAAGGACCATCAAGGCGCGCCTGATGCTCGTTACGGATCCGCCCTGGCAGTAGAAGGGCGAATTGACGAACCGCAGCAGCTTGAGGCTCAGCACCGGGTCAGATACGATGAGGTCCGCGATCCTGTCATAATCCAAAAAGTTCTTATTCAACTCATAGAGCAGGTTGAAACAGACGGCATTGTTCGGCGAGATGATCTTGCCGTTGACCAACTGGGGAGAGCTGAAGAAAAAGCCTTGAAAAAATGCATAGCCAAGGCTCTTGGCGTAATCCACGACATCATACGATTCGACCTTGTCGGCCAGGAGCTGCACCTTGTGCTTCTGCAGATACCTAGTGACGTCCGTGATGGTCTTCTGGTCCCGCAAGACCTGAAAGTCGACTTTGACATAATCCAGGGAGGAAAGGATCTTTTTCAGCCTTTCCGGTCTTCCCACGTCGTCCGAGGCCAAGGAGTACCCCTGCGACTTCGCCTGCGACAGCAGTTCCGGGAAGGCTTTGTCGCTCACCTCATGCTCGGCCACGCCCAAGACGAACTTGTCATGGGGTAAAAGCCGGTACTTCCCTGCGACCAGAAACGGCAAGGAAACGTTGATAAAGAGCTTCTGTCGCGTTGTTATGGTATTGACGACAAAGTCGATGCCGTAGGCGAGACAATCGGCCAAAATAGGGGACGAGGGCAACATATCCCCATCAGTCTTCCTCCGTACCGGCCGACACAGCAGTTCATAGCCGATTACCTTATCAGACGTATCAAAGATGGCCTGACGGGCGATCACGGTCGATGAGGACGCAGTGTCGGTATCGCTGGTAATCTGCTTCATGGCGTGATGCAACCGAGGATAGCCGTAGCATCCATTGCAGCGGTTAGATCAGAATGAAACAGCAGATGACATCGCGGCGGCCGATGTCATTTCATCTGATGCGAACAGAAGAACGCAACTGAGGATCGGTATCTTACAAAGCAGCAAGAAATGAGACGCGCTTGGGCGGTGATGACCCAGACACCGGTTCAGCCGGCCTAGGACAACATGGACTAGACAATTTGCAATTACGTAAAATCCCGCTTCACGTCAACAGCAAAGCGCTTCGGTTCGGACACTGGTAACGTCACAATCTTTCGGTCGCACGTTGTTTGGCCTGCGAGGCGGCAAGAGATTGACGCAGCCTTTCGTGGCCTGGTCTTGGCGCTGGACAAGGCAGGAAACCGAAACCATGCCAGGGCCACGCCTGGTCCCCGGCCGTTCATCAAGCGCGAAGCACCGTCACCATCTCTCTGCGGCCATGGTTTCGGCCGTATCGGCGGCGTCTCGTCCAATGCCGGCCCTTGCCGCGCCTCTGGCCACGGCAGGCTCTATCAGGCAAGACCTGTCAGTAGAACGTGCCGATGACCGGCGCGGCCGGGGCTGTCGTGGCGAGGACGCCGGACGCGGTCGTCTGCGCCGTACCCGCCGTCGCGGTCGCTTCGGGGACAGACGTGGTCGCAACCGGAACAGACGGGGTCGCAGTCAGGTTCGACGACGCAGTCGTCTGGGTTCCGGACGCGGCGTTGGCAAGGGTGGCCTGGAGTTTTTCAGCCCTGGCCTGGTCGTCGGCCGCCTTTTGGGCGTAGGCTGCGGCCTGGCCGGGGTCCGCCGTGGAAGCAGCCAGGCTCGCGTAGGCCGCCGACCGGGCCAGCAAGGCCAGGACATAGCTGCCGTTTATGGCCACGGCCTTGTCGTAGGCCGTGATGGCGGCCGCCTGGTTTCCCTGCAGGGCCAGGGCCAGGCCCTGGGACACCAGGGCCGGCAGGTAGGCCGCGTCCAGGGACTGGGCCGCGCCGTATTCCTCGAAGGCCCGGCCGAAGTCCCCCACGCCCACCCAGTACGCTCCCCTGGCCACATACACGTCCGACTGCTGGGGCGCCAAGGACACGGCCTGGTTGAGTGCGGTCAGGGCCGCCGAACCGGCCCCCTGGCCGAGGTAGGCCAGCCCGAGGCCGGCCGTGGCCGTGGCGTCCTGGTCCCTGAGCGACAGGGCGGCCAAAAAACCGGACTGGGCGTCGGCAAAGTCCGCGCCGAGCAGGTTGCCCTTGCCGAGCAGGACATAGCCTTCGACCAGGGCGTCCATGTTCCGCAGATAGGTGGCCCCGCAGTAGGCCGAATACATGGTCATCTGGGTCAGGAGGAGGTTGTATTGGTTCTGGGCCTCGTTCTCGGCCTTGTCCTTGTCCGTCAGGTCCTCGGCCACGGGCAGGTTCTGGCTGCCGCTGGACGAGGCGAACAGGGCGGCCCCCGAAGCCGTGGTTCCGGAGGACGAGGAACCGGACGTTGTCCCGTCCGTCGTGGTGCCGGTCGCGGCCGTCGTCGTGCCGGTCGTCGTGGCGGTCGTCCCGGTGGCGGAGGTCGTCCCGGTGGCGCCCGTGGTCCCGGTCGTACCGGAAGTTCCGGTCGTGCCCGTCGTACCCGTCGTGGCACCGGTCGAGTCGATGGTGGTCGTGCCCAGGTTGACGGTCGAGAGGTTGAGCACGCTGCCGTAGGTCGTGCCCAGGCCGCCGAGCCCTCCCACGCCGGTGAGGCCCGTGGCCAGGCCGGTCGGATCAAGCGTGTTCACGCTCCCCAGGAGGAGCGGACTGTCCTGGGGCAGGAACTGGTCGCAGACATTTGCGGCGCGAAGGAGAGTCAGGGCCTGGGTGGCGTCGGACACGACCTGCGAGGGCACGTCGTAGAGAAGGGCCACCTTGGCCCGGGCGAGAGAGGCCGTGGCCACTTCCGGGTCCGCAAGTCCCGCGCCGCTCGTGCTGTTGGACGCCGTGCCCAGCACCTGGTTCAGATAGACCAGGGCGGAAGCGTAGTCCTGGGAGGCGATGGCGTCACTGGCGTTCTGGTTGGCGGTGGTGCTGGAAGTCGCGCTCGAGGATTGGGAAAAACCGGTGCGGGGAAGGGTCGCGAGGCAGAGGAAGGCAAGCAGGACCAGAAACGCCCCCGTGGGGCTGCTCTGTTTTTTCATGAGCCTCCTTGGCCGGCGGGCCGGCGGGCCGGGGGCCGTGGTTCGCGCCGCTGCGCAGCCGGCCGCTCCGTATCCCAGCTTCCCACATAAGAAGGCCGCCCTGCTCCGTCAAGGCCGCGTCCCGCGCCGCGCCGCCTCGATCCAGCCGATCTCGCGGCAGATGGAGTCGGCCACCTCCGGCGTCTTGAGTTCCGGCGGCAGCACGGTCCAGGTGTAGGTCTCCACCTCCATGGGCGTCGCGGGATCGAACAGCGGCAGGATGCGTTCCAGAAACGGCTGCGTGGTCCCGCACTCCGGCAGGTGGGCCACGAAGACCGGCAGGTGGAAGTGCACGCGCCACGACACCACGTTTGCAGGCCTCACGGCCAGGGCCTGGGGCAGGTCGTCGAAACGCAGCAGCGCGCCGTCGTCGCGTCGGGCCACGGCCTGGTGCAGGTAGACCGGCTCCACGAACCGGGCCAGCCGCGACAGGTTCGGGCCGTCGCAGTGCAGGGCCGAGGAGACCTGGACATGGCCCACCCCGATGCCGTGCCGGGCCAGGAGACCCAGGGAGGCCTCGGGGTCCTCGTACTGCAGGGCCTGATGGCAGCAGTCGTAGCAGACGCGCAAATGGCCCGCGACATCGGCCCGGTCCCCCAGGCGCTCGAACAGGCCGACCATCTCGGCCGTGGTCTCCACCAGACAGCCGGGTTCGGCCTCCACGGCCAGGCGGACGCGCCGGCCGGTCTCGTCATGGAGCGCGGCCAGGGCCGCCAGGGCCCGGTCCAGATTGGCCAGGGCCAGGGGCAGGTCGGAGTCCGGAAAGCCCCGGCGAAACCCCAGCGGCACCGTGGAGATGGACCCCTCCCCGCCCTCGGGCAGCCAGGCGGCCAGGATGCGGGCCAGGCGCAGGGTGTAGTCCAGGCGCTCGGAGTCCCGCCAGTCCGGCAGGTAGACGTTCTCCTTGACCGGCGCGTGGTGGAACCGGCCGTACGGAAAGCCGTTGACGGTCACGGCGTAAAAGCCTTGCTCCCGCAGCCAGTCGCCGAAGGCCGCTGCCGCGCCGGGCGCGGCCAGCTCCCGGCTGGCCCGGCCGGACAGCCGCAGCCCGAGGGGAAACGGCTCTTCGGGCGAAAGGGTCGCCTTGACCTTGGCGGCATGGCGGGAAAGCCCGTCCCGGATCTCGTCCAGGCTCTCGCCGGGGTGGATGTTGGTGCAATAGGTGACCGGAAGCATGGCCTCTCCCTGGCGGTTGGCGTTTCTTCTTTCCGGCGCGGCCAGCTCCAAGCCGTCACATTCCGGGACGCCGTGCCGGGGCCGCGTCCCTTTCTTCCAGTTCCCGGCGGGCCGCGGCCATGCGGCCGAGATCGACCTCGTGGACCTCGATCCGGCGGCCGATGCCGGTAAGGAGGCTCAGGTGGAGCCGGCCGCCCAGGTGCTCCCGAAAGCTGTTGATGGCCGCGGCCATGTCCAGGCCGGCCAGGGCCGGGTGCCAGGCCGGCAGGCCAAGGTTGGCGAGAAGCGCCAGCGCGGCCTCGGCCTGGGCGGCGTCGATCAGGCCGATCCGGCGGGAGTAGACCGTGTCCAGGGCCACGCCCACGGCCACGGCCTCGCCGTGACGCACCTCCCCGCCGGTCGCCTCTTCCAGGGCGTGGGCGGCCCAGTGGCCGAAATCAAGCGGCCTGGCCGAACCGAGCTCAAAGGGATCGCCGCCGCCCGCGATGTGCTCCAGGTGGGCCACGGCGCAACGCCGGTTGGCCTCGTCCAGGGCCGCCGGTTCCAGCACGGCCAGGCCCGGAGCGTTGGCCGCAAGCCACTGGAAAAAGCCGGCGTCGCGCACGAGGGCCACCTTGACCGCCTCGGCCAGCCCGGCCCGAGCCTCCCGGGCCGGCAGGGTGCCGAGCAGGGCCTGATCGTTGATCACGGCATAGGGCGGCGCGAAGGTGCCGAGGTAGTTCTTGCGGCCAAAGGCGTTGACGCTGTTTTTGACCCCCACGCCGGCGTCGTTCTGGCCCAGGGCCGTGGACGGCATGCGCACGAGCCGCACGCCCCGGTGGGCCGTGGCCGCGGCAAAGCCGGCCGCGTCCAGGACAGCGCCGCCGCCGATGGCCAGGATGAACGACTGGCGGCACAGTCCGGCCGCGACCGTCAGCCGCCACACGGCCTCGAGCACGGCAAAATCCGCCTTGGCCCGCTCGCCGCCCGGCACGACCAGGGGCGGTGCGGCCAGGACCGCCAGGTCGGCATGGGCCGCCAGATAGGCGGCAAGGCGGTCCGTCAGGCCCGGATCGGCTGCGGCCAGGCCGCTGTCGACCACCACGCCCAGGCGGTGGGGACCGGGACCGGCCCGTTCCAGCACCCCGGCCAGGGCCGGGTTGCCGGGGTCGAAGGCGTCACGGGTGAAGACCACGGGGAAGTCGAAGGCGACGGCGATGTGCTGGAAAGTCGTTTGCGTCATGAGGCCTCGGTTGTTCCTGGCGATGGTGGCTGAAGATAGCCGCTTTGCGGGGAATGTTCCAGCACCGGAGACAAAAAAGAAAGCCCCGGGCGCAGGCCCGGGACCCACGGCCTCCCCCTCGGCGGCGGGGCCGGACAGGCGACAGGTCCGGCCCCGCCCGGGCGGCCGTCTCAGCCGACCGGCAGCACGGTGCGGCCGTATTTTTCGTTCAGGACCTCGGCCATGGCCAGGTAGCAGGCGCTGGCCCCGCAGACGATGCCCTCCCAGCCGGCCAGCCGGCCGATGGCCGGCGATTCCAGCCAGTCCCGGGCGGCCAGGAGGAAAAAAAGGACCGTCAGGGAGCCGAAGATGAACTTCAGGACGAAGTTGCCCCCCAGGGTGCCGAGGAACATGAAAAACGTGAAAAGGCCCCACAAAAACAGGTACCAGCCCATGTAGGCCTCGGGCGTGGGGTCGGCCAGGCCCATTTTCGGCAGCATGATGAGCCCGGCCAGGGTCAGCCAGAACAGGCCGTAGCTGGTGAAGGCGGTCAGGCCGAAGGTGTTGCCCTTTTTGAATTCCATGATCCCGGCCAGGACCTGGGCCAGGCCGCCGTAGAAGATGCCCATGGCCAGGACCATGGAGCCGATGGGAAAAAACCCGGCGTTGTGGATGTTGAGCAGGATGGTGGTCATGCCAAAGCCCATGAGCCCGAGCGGTGCCGGATTGGCCAGCTTCGCCTCCATGATGCGCCTCCCTTGAGGTGATCGGGTGTGGAGCCGGGCGGAACCGCCGCCGTCCGCTTCGGCCGTGATCCACGGGCGGTAGAGACTTTGCAGGAGACTGTAAAGACTTGACATCGAAACGCGGGCCAGGACTTCCGCGCCGGACCAGTCAGCCCGTCTCCACCCGGTCGCGGCCCAGTTCCTTGGCCGCGTACAGGGCCTCGTCCACCCGGCCCATGAGGCTCTCTCCGTCCTCCCCCGGCCGGGCCTCGACCACGCCGAAACTGCAGGTGAGGCGGCCGTGGCCGGGCGTGTCCAGCCCCGAGACGGCCCGGCGCAGGTCCTCGGCCAGGAGGTAGGCGTCGGCCAGCCGGGTGTTCGGACACAGGACCAAAAATTCCTCTCCGCCCCACCGTCCCACGTCCAGCTCCGGCGGCACGGTCAGGCGCAGCTGCTCCGCCAGGGCGCGAAGGACCGTGTCGCCGCCCAGGTGCCCGGCCCGGTCGTTGATGGCCTTGAAGTGGTCCACGTCGAGCATGATCAGGCTAAACGGCCTCCCCTGCCCGGCCATGGCCGCAAGCCCCTGGTCCAGCAGGGCGTCCACCCGCTGCCGGTTGGCCAGGCCCGTCAGCATGTCCGTGGTCGAGAGACGTACCAACTCGCGGTTTTTGAGCGCCAGCTCCGCATGGGCCTCGGCCAGGCGGTTCTGGGTCTCCTTGAGCTCGGAGATGTCCACGGCGATGGAATACTTGACCACCCGGCCGTCGGGCCAGGTCATGGCCCGGATCTGCATCTGGTACCACCGGTCGTCGCCCTCGTTGAAGTGCTCGAACACGATGGTCCGGCCGTTGGGCCGGCCGGCGGCGGTCAGCAGGTCGGCCATGCGGCAGTCGGGGCACGGCGCGTCCCGTTCGTAGAGGACCTTGTGGCAGGTGCGGCCAAGGTTGTCCCCGAACCGGTCGATAAAGGCCCGGTTGCTGTAGACAAAGGCGTAGGTCGAGGCCTCCACCACGTAGATGCCGAAGGGGATCAGGTCGAAATGGCTCTCGAAAAGGGCGTTTTCCCTCATGCGGCCCCGCCATGCGCCTGGGGCAGGACCACGGTCACCGTTGTCCGGCCGGCCACGGCGGCGTCAAGGGCGATGCCGCCGCCGTGGGCCCGAGCGGCCAGGGCCGCGGAATAGGCACCAAGGCCGGTGCCGCCCCGCTTGCCCATGGTGACGTACTTCTCGAACATCCGACACCGGATCGCCTCCGGCACTTCGCCCTGGTTGGTCACGGCCACGACCATCCGGCCAGGCTCGGGCCGCAGGTCGATCCCCACCTCCCCGCCCACGGGCGAGGCCTCCAGGCCGTTGACCACCAGGTTCTGGAGCATGGGCCCCAGGAGCAGGAGGTCGCCGGAAAAGTCCAGCCGGTCGCCCGGGACAAGGGGCCGGCCGGCCAGGGTCACCCGGATGGTCCGACCCCGGGCCACGGGCATGGTGGCCAGGCGGTCGGCCGTGCGCCGGGCCAGGTCGGCCAGGTCCAGGGGCTTTGGCGACAGGATGTAGGTTCCGGTTTCCAGGCGGAAAAGGACCAGGGACTGGTTGACCATCTCCAGCATGGAATGGCCGGCCTGCTCGATGAGGCGCACCACGGACGCGGCCTGCTCCGGCAGGTCGTAGTTGTCGAGCAGGACCTGGGGCAGGCCGATCAAGGCCGACAGCGGGGCCTTGAGGTCGTGGCGGGCGATCCGCTCCACATGCTCCCGCAGTTCGATGTTCTCCTGAAGGATCCGGTTCTGGACGACCAGCTCCCGGTTGCGCAGGGCCAGTTCGGCATGGGCCTCGGCCAGGCGGTTCTGGGTCTCCTTGAGCTCGGAGATGTCCACGATAATGGAGTACTTGACCACCCGGCCGTCGGGCCAGCCCATGGTCTTTTCCTGCATCTGGGACCACCGCTCTTCCCGGTCGTTGTAGTGGTCGTAGACCACGGTGCGGCCGTTTGGCATGCCCGTCGGGGTGAGCAGCTCGGCAATGCGGCAGTGCGGGCAGGGCGCGTCCCGCTCGTAGAGCACGGCGTGGCACTTGCGCCCCACCTCCCCGCCCAAGGCCTCGCGGAAATGCCTGTTGACGAACACCAGCTCGTACGTCGCCACGTCCACGACATAGATGCCGAAGGGAATGACGTCGAAGTGCGTCTGCAGCAGCGCGCTTTCGAGCATGGAGGCGTTCATGGCAGGTACTTGGCGGCCACGGTTTCCAGGGTCTCGGCCAGCTTCTCCTTCTTGACGGGCTTGAGCACGTAGCCCTTGGCCCCGGCCTCGATGGCGTCCATGACCATCTGCTCCTGGCCGTGGGAGGTGACGATGACGATGCGGGCGGACGGGTCGGCGGCCATGATCAGGCGGGTGGCCTCGATGCCGTTCATGTCGGGCATGGTGATGTCCATGGTGACCATGTCCGGGGCCACGGCGGCGTAGCCGTCCACGGCCTCCCGGCCGGTGGTGGCCGTCCCCGCCACCTGGTGGCCAAGTTCTTCCAGCAGTTTGGCCATTTTTTTCACGGTGAGGCCGGAATCGTCCACCACCATGACGCGAAGCGCTCTCATGCCCTACTCCTTCACGTACTCAAGGGAATCGTTAAACAGTTCGCCCGGTCCGATGAGGTGGATGCTCAGGTTGCCCACGGCCGTGCCGAGTTCGGCCGAGGCGAACTTGGCCCCGCGATGGCGCATGACGGATTTGGCCTCGGTCAGGATGATGGGCGGGGACAGGGCGATGGCCGGGCCGGTGGCGGCGAGGTCGGCCAGGGCGTTGCCGACGATGATGTTGATGATGTCGCCGGCCGTCTCCTGGATGGCGTCGCCCCGTTCGTCCGGGTCGATCTCCAGGTCGGCGGTGTAGGCGGTGAAGGCCGCGTCGATGAGCGGGGCCTCGAAGCTGTAGGCCAGGTAGAGCTTGAGTTCCCCCGTGGCGCTCATGATGGCGGTCAGGTGCTTGAGGTCGAGCTTTTGCACGTCGTCGATCTGCATGTTGCCGTCGGCCAGACGGATGCCGAGCTCCTCCCGGAAAAAGGCTTCCGTGCGCCTGGTGAGGGCCCGCAAAAAACCGTGGACGTCCAGGGATTCGATCATAGGTCCTCCCGTGGGGGGGATTGCCGGTCAAGGGGCGCGGTCACGACCAGCCGCGTCCCCCGGCCCGGATGATTCTCCAACAACACCCGGCCGCCCAGGCGTTCGGCTTCGGCCCGGACGGCGGCAAGGCCCATGCCCCGGCCGGACAGTTCTCCGGCCACCCGCAGCGCCGTGAAGCCGTCACGGAATACAAGCTCCACAATGGCGGCGTCGTCCATGGCCGCCAGATCCTCCGCGCCGACCAGGCCCAGTTCGAAGGCCCTGGCCCTGACGGTCCCGACGTCCACGCCCCGGCCGTCGTCGGCCACCTCGATGGCCACGATCCCGTTCGCAACCGACACCGCGCAGGCGATGCGGCCGGCTGGCTCCTTGCCCGCGGCCGTCCGCTCGGCCGGCGGCTCCAGGCCGTGGTCCACGGCATTTCGAAACACATGGACAAGGCTCTTGGCCAGGGGCCCGAACCGGGCCGGATCCACGGGAACCGGCCCCCCCTCCACGCGAAAGGGCGCGACCGTCTTGCCCTGGGCCGCGGCCAGTCGCTGGGCGGTGCGGGGGTAGGCGGACAGGAGCTTTCGGAGGTCGACGAACCGCAGGGCCCGGGCCGCCTCCAGCACGGCCGCGTCCTCGGGCGCAAGCCCGTTGCCGCCGTCCTGGGCCAGGAGCCGTCCGGCCAGGAGGGACAGGGCCTCGGCCAGTTCGCCGTCCAGACAGACCTCGCCGCGCCGGGTGAAAAATTCCGGCCCCAGGGCCTCGCGCACCACGTCCAGGTCGCGCTCCAGGGCCGCGTCCACGGCCGTGTCTCCGAGCAGGGCGGCCAGGGCGGCCGCGTCAGGGGTTCCGGAGGCATCGCGGACGTCGGGCTGGCGCAGGGCGGCAAGCCCGCTTTCCAGGTCGTCCAGGGCCTTGGCCACGGAGCCGCATTCGAGCTGCAGGAAAAGCCCCTTCAAGGTGTGGACCTCGCGGTAGACGCCGTCCAGGGCCGACCGGACGTCCGTGGCCCGGGCCGCGACAGCCGCGGCCTCCCGCCGGAAGGCGGCAAAGGCGTCGAGGACCGTGAAGAAATCCCGCTGCTCGCGCACCACGGCCACCACGCAGGCCAGGCGGTTGCGTTCCCGGGCCACGGCGTCCTTGAGCCGGACCGCGTCCGTGACGTCCGTGATCACGAACATGAGCCGCTCGCCCGCCAACGGCCGGTAGGCCAGGCGCAGGGTGGCCTCGCCCCGCACGACCTGGCCGGGCATGAGGGACAGGTACAGGGACCGGCGGTAGTCGTCGGGCTCGTCCACGATCCGGCGGATGTTGCCGGACATGGTCTCGCGGCCGGCGGCGTCGTCCGGGAACAGGAGCGCGGCAACGTCCTCGCCCTCGATGTCCCGGCCGAAGATCTTGCGGCACTCCTGGCTGTACTGGGGCTCCACCAGCCCGTCGCGGCCCACGGACAGAAATCCCTGGCCGGCGTTGTCCAGGAGCGCGGCCATGCGGCGGCTGGCCGCGTCCAGGTCCCGGTGGGCCTGGCCCAGGGCCCGGTTGAGTCCCGAGAGCTTGCGGTTCCACCAGACCACCACGGCCAGGACGACGGCCGCGCCGGCCAGGACCTTCCACAGCAGGGCGTAGTCGAATCCCTGCTCAAAGGTGACGGCCACCCACTTTTTAATGATGGCGTCGGATTCGGCCGGGGTCAGGGTGTTGACCGCCTTTTGCATGACCGAGGCCAGCTCCGGCTCGTCGTCGCGGCTGGCCACGGCCAGATCGAGCTGGACGTCCAGGCGGCCGGCGATTTTGAGGTCGCTGAAGTGGTCCCTGGCCATGGCCTGGCTGATGGCCGGCACGGTGTCGATGTAGCCGAACAACTTGCCCTCGGCCACGAGCCGCATGCCCTCGGAAACGCTTTGCACCTCCAGGAGCCGAATGTCCGGGTACTTGGCCCGCAGGATGTCCAGGCTGGCGTAGCCGTTGACCACGCCCAGGGTCTTGCCGGCCAGGTCGGAAGGGTCGTTGATGAACGGCGTCCTGGCCTGGGTGGCCACGACCATGGGAAAACGAAGGTACGGGGAGGAAAATCGCAGGAACCGGCGGCGGTCCCGGGTTTCGCCGGCGGCGGGCAGAAAGTCGCAGCGCCGGTCCTTGACCGCGGCCAGGGACTGGCTCCAGGAGCTCGTGGGCACAAGGACCATGGGCACGCCCAGGCGCTCGGACAGAAGGGACAGGAAATCGGCCGCAATGCCCACGTGCCGGCCG
Organism: uncultured Desulfovibrio sp.; assembly: GCA_964539435.1. Taxonomy (GTDB): domain Bacteria; phylum Desulfobacterota; class Desulfovibrionia; order Desulfovibrionales; family Desulfovibrionaceae; genus Solidesulfovibrio. The sequence continues at coordinate 48,606 of CAZIJE010000002.1, read as the reverse complement.
TTCTCGTCGATGCGCTCGATGGGGGCCCAGTCCGGGTCCACGCAGTAGGCCAGGGCCTTTTTCCGCGCAAGGTAGTCCCGCTCCCGGTCGGTCAGGACCACGGCCGCGCCGGACGCCGGCCCCTGCCCGGCCTCGGCCGGCCGTTCCTCGGCCTGGACGCCGCCCTTGTACACGGGCAGCCACTTGGCGAGCAGGGCCGCCTTGTCCCATTCGGTCACGGAGTCGTGGGCCTTCTGCAGGATGGAGGCCAGAAGGGGCCAGTCGTTTCGGACCAGGGAAAAGATCTCGAACTGGGTGTCGAGCAGACCCGAGATCTTGACGTTGGCGAGACCGGCCTTGCGGATGCCGTAGGCCACCACGGCCATGTTCTCCACGGCCGCGTCGGCCTTGTGGGTGGCGACCAGGGTCAGGGCGGTCACGGGGTCCGGGGTTTCGACCAAGTTCAGGCCGGGCCGGCGCTCCCGCAGGTACTCCCCGGCCGTGGAGCCCCGGGCCACGGCCACGGGCCGGTCGGCCAGGGTGTCCAGGGACCAGGCCACGCCGTCGTCCCGGGAGGCCACGGCCAGGGGAAACCGGAAAAACGGCCCCGCGAACAGGGCGTATTTGGCCCGCTCGGCCGTCTTGCCCGTGCCGTCGATCAGGTCGATGCGCTTGTCGCGCAGGGCGTCGAGCACGACCTGGAAGTCCCGTCCGTCGCCCAGGGGGACGAACCGGAAGGCCAGGCCGGTGCGGGCGGCGATCAGAGCGTAGTAGTCGTGGAAAAGGCCCTGCTGCCGGCCGTCGGCCACGATGGACAGGGGCTGCCAGTCCACGTCGCTGACCGCCACCACGGGGTGGGCTTCAATAAAAGCCCGCTCCTCGGGCGTCAGGCCCAGGGGGGCCGGCGCGGCCTGGGCCGCTCCGAAAAAAAACACCCGCGCCGCCAAGGCGAGCACGAAAAAAACCAGCCGCCAGGTCGCCGGAAAAGAACGCTCGGACAGTTTCATGAGGATACCGCTTGCCGCCTTGACCCAGAATAGCCCAAGGCGTCCCGATTCCCAACAAAAAAAAACCGACGCCGCCGGCCGCCCAGGCCTTTCCAGGAAGGACGCCCGACCGGCCCCATGGCGATAAGTCCAGTGGACAGGCCCCCTGCCCTGGCATACCAGGAGGCATGGACGCAACAGCCTTTGACACCCTGGTCCGGGCCGTGGCCGATACCCTGGCCACGGGCCTGCCCCAGGACGCGGCCGTGGCCCATTTCATCCGTTCGACCTGGGGAGACCTGTCCCCGACCGACCTGGCCGCCCTGGTGGCCGACCGGGACGATCCCCAGGCCGCCAGTCTGGTCGAACTGCTCCTGTTTCCGGGCCAGGACGTGGCCCTGGCCCTGGAGCCGATTTTGGCCGCCGTCCGGCCCGAGGCAACGGACGTCCCCGGACTGGCCGAAGCCCTGGCCGCCACGGTCGCCCGGGCCGTGGCCGTGCTCCCGGACGGCGGCCGGCTGACGCTTCCGGTCGACGCGGACGACCTCCGCCGGTTCGTGGACCGGCTGGCCCTGCCCCGGACCCTGCCCGAGGAGGCGGCGCGGCTTTTGTCCACCCGGTTCCCGCCGGAGGAGGCCCTGGCCCTGGCCGTGGCCGCCCGCCAGACCGGCCCGGACTGGACCCCCGGCGCGGCCTCGTTTTTCCGGACCGTCATCGAGCGCCTGCCCGAGGCCATGCCCGGGGCGGCGGACACCCTGCGCTACGTCCTGCGCTTCCTGCGGGACCTGCCCCAAGGCACCCCGCCCCTGCCGGCCCTCGTCGCCCGCCGCGGCCAACTGGCCGCCCAGCTCCGCCGGGCGCGCCTCCAGGACGAAACCTTTTCCAAAAGCAATTTCGAGACCCTGCGCATGACCGGCGCGCGCCTTCCCTACCTGCACGCCCCGGACATCGAACGGGAACTCGCCCATGCCGACGCCGTCATCCTGGCCGTGACCGGCCGGCCGGCCCCGGACACCCTGGGCAGCTGCCTGGACATGGGCGCGGTTGCCGACGTGGACGGGATGCTGGCGGCCTTCGGCGACCGGGAGCCCTGAGGCGCGCGACGGACCGGGCTTCCCCCGGGCTCCGGCCGCCCGAGCGCCGTGCCCGGCCCCACGACCAGCCGGACCGTTGCCGGGTTCCGTCCGCGCCAGCCGTGGGGAACCGCCCGCCTTTCCCCCAAAAAAGCAGGGGCCGCCCTTTCGGACGGCCCCCGCCTCTGTCTGGGCCGGACTCCAACCGGCCGCGCATCGCGCGCGGCCGG
>CAZIJE010000002.1:23631-46328 GCA_964539435.1 uncultured Desulfovibrio sp. | reverse complement strand
GGCCCCCCACGCCGCCCCCCCCCCCGCCGCTGTGGGGCCCGCCCACCACCGGGCCGCGCACCCCGCGGGCGCGCCCGGCTCCGGGACTATTCCTCGTCTTCCTCTTCCTTCGGCTTCAGGTGGTCGGGGATGATGACCATCTTGAGCAGGAGGGGCTTGAGGAAGCTCCAGTTGATGTGGATATGGTACTCTTCCTCCAGGTCGCGGATGGCGTCCCAGCAGTTGTGGCACGGGGCGATGACCAGCTTGGCCCCGGTGGCCAGGATCTGGTCGCGCTTGGTCAGGAGCGCCTTGTTGCGCTGGGGGCGGAACTTGCCGATGCCGTTGAACCCGCCGCCGCCGCCGCAACAGTAGTTGTGCTCCTTGTTGGGCGTCATCTCCACCAGGTATCCCGGCTCCACGATGTAGGACAGGATCTCGCGGGCGGTTTCGGCCAGGCCCCAGTTGCGGATGTAGTTGCAGGAGTCCTGGTAGGTGACGGGCTGCTTGATCCGCTTGGCCGGGTCGATCTTGAGCTTGCCTTCGCGCAGGGCCTCGGCCACCCACTGCACGTAGTGGATGTACGGCGCGGGCGGCTGGCCGTCGGGCCGGCCGGCCCAGTACGGACCCTCGATGACCGTGGCCCGGTGGGCGTGGCCGCACTCGGTGCCGATGACCCGCTTGGGCTTGAGGCGCTCGATGGCGGCGTAGACGTTCTCCACCTGCAGCTTGCAGGCTTCCCAGTCGCCGGCGAACATGGACAGGCTGGTCTGCTCCCAGCCCTCGGACGGCACGGTCCAGTTCTCGCCCGCGATGTGGAAGAGGATGGCCGCCTCGGCCAGGTCCTCGGGGTAGTGCTTGGGCTCGCGGGCATTGCAGGTGTACATGATGTCCGCGCCTTCCTTGTCGATGGGGATCTCAAGGCCCGGCCATTCGTCCTGCTGCTCGTCGGCCATCCATTCGCAGGTCTCGCACCAGTCCTCGGTGGTCACGTCCATCTGGGCGCGGTAGACCCGGTGCATGCCGGCGCCGATCTTGAGCTCCCAGGGCACGAACCCCTGGGAATAGAGCAGGCCGCGCGTGTAGCCCATCATGACGCCCATGTCGATGCCGTGGGGGCAGTACATGGCGCAACGGTTGCAGCAGGTGCACTGGGACCAGGCGACTTCCATGGCGTGGCGCATGAATTCGTTGTCCACGTCGCCCTTGCGGCGCACCATCTCGCCCAGGGTGGACTGGATCTTGTACGACGGCACCTGCTTGGGGTCCCGGTCGTTGACCAGGTACAGGAAGCAGGAGTCGGCGCACAACCCGCACCGGGCGCAGACATCGAGCCAGGTCTTCGTGCGGGATTTGCAGGTCTTCTGGATGGTGGCCCACAGCTTTTCGCGGTCCACGTCCAACGACTGCATTTCCTCGTAGTATTTGGTGCCGCGCGTGTCGGACAGAAGCGCCTTGAGCTCTTCTTCCGTCGTGATCGGCTTCTTATTGCAGTAGATTCCTTCAGGCATACCGTTTCACTCCTTGGCCATGACCAGGCCTGCCGTTTCTACCAGACGATGCCGCGGCCACGCTGACCGCCGCGCTTGACGCCGAAGTCCACCCCGATCTGCGCCCGGGAGCAGAAAAACAGCACCACATGGGACAGCTTGGTGAAGGGGATGGCGATGAGCCAGATCTCGCCGGTGACGACGTGGGCCAGAAGCCAGCCGTTGTTGTCTCCGCCCGAATGGGCGGCCACGAAGCCGGTAACCAGGGGAGCGAGGCTGATGGCCATGATCCACAGGTCGTGGGCGGTGGTGATGATGCGCACCTCGGGCAGGGCCAGGCGGCGCAGCACGATGAACACCCCGGCCAGGATGGCCAGGATGGTCAGCAGGTCGGCCACCCCGGCCGGCAGGGTCGGCCAGGAGACGCCGAAGCGCTCGGAAACGAGCATCACGTGCGCGAACAGGAAGATCGGCACGATGACCAGGCCTATGTGCATGAGGAAAAAGGCCGCGGCGAACATGGGCTTGGCCCGCCAGCTGCACGAGCCGTAGGGGGTCAGCCAGTGGAAGATGGACTTGAGCGCGCCCTTGACCGCCAGGTCGCGGTTGTGGCCGTAGGGAACGCGGTCAAGCTGCCAGTTGAGGCCCTTGACGTAGTTGACGACGCGCCAGGCGCAGCCGATGATGCATATGGCGAACGACAGCCACAGCATCGGACCCGTCAGGAATGCATACATTGTCTTCTCCTTCTTGCTCGAGGTCCGATCGGCCTAGTAACGCCGGTTGCGTTCTTCCCGCCCCGTCAGGAAGCGCCAGAAGCCGATGAAGAGAACCAGCACAACGCCCATGAGCACATAAGTAATGCTCTTGTTGTGCAGCATCAGATCTTGCAGGGTATTGAACATGGCCTGTCTCCCTTCATCCTAGTGGGACGAGTCTTTGTAGGCGGGATGCGCGTAGAAGATCGGCATGCGCGTGACGATGAACCGGAAGGCCAGCACGCCGATGGTGACCACGAAGACCGAGATGATGATCTCGCCGAGGCTCGGGAAGTACCGGTCGGCGCTGGCCAGCTGCCAGTTGAAGGCCACCAGGCTCACGTTGAAGCGGTTGAGCATGATGCCGATGACGGTCCAGGGGGCGGCGATGCGCACCAGGCCGATGTTCCGGTCGCGGTAGCCCACGGCGTAGCAGTAGCACGGGAGCAGGACGAAGCCGATGACCTCGAACAGCCACCAGGCGCCGTAGCCGGTGAAGAGGAACGGCCAGCGGTTGTCCATGGCCAGGCCGAGGAGCTTCATGGCCAGGTAGCCGGCCATAATCCAGGCCGCGCCCTTGGCGAAGGCGAACTGCAGGTCGAGGTAGTTGGCGTTGTAGTCCTCGTCCATCTTGTGATGGAAGTACTTGTGCGACAGCGTTCCCTCGAAGATGACCATGGACAGGCCCGCGAACATGCTCGACATGAAGAACATGATCGGCAGGTACGGGGTGTACCACAGGGGGTGGAGCTTGGACGGGGCGATGAGGTACAGGGCGCCGAGCGAACTCTGGTGGAGCGTGGACAGGATGACGCCGAAGATGGTCAGGAGCATGGTCATCTTGACCAGGATGCCCCGGTACTTGTCGAAGCCGCGTTTCCATTCCAGGGCGGCGGGCAGGTACTCCAGGAAAAGCACGGTCAGGTAGATGAACACGCACAGGCCGACTTCGAACAGGATCGAGGTCGTGCCCTGCTGGTAGAAGATGGGATACGGCAGGCGCCAGGGGCGACCGACGTCGTAGTTCAGGGCGAAGACGACCAGGGCGTAGCCCAGAAAGGCCGTCAGGATGGCCGGCCGCACCGCGGCGTGGAACCGCTTGAAGCCGAAGATGTAGCAGGCGGCCGACGTGGTGTAGCCGCCGGCGGCCAGGGCGACGCCGCACAGGAGGTCGAAGCCGATCCAGATGCCCCAGGGGTTGTTGTCCGTGAGGTTGGTGACCGAGCCCAGACCCATGGTGAAGCGCATGGCCGTGACGATAAGGCCGGCCACCAGAATAAGGCCGACGATGATGTTAAAGGGCGTGAAAAGCGAACCGCTTTTGGTGTTCTCAGTCGACATTACGCGTCCTCCCCGCCCTCGGCGTCCTTGGCGGCGGCTTCCTTGGCGGCGGCTTCCTTGGCCGCTTCCTCCAAGGCCTTCTTGACCTCGGCCTCGACGCGGCGCTTGGTGGCCGCCTCGGCCTTGGTCAGCTCCTCGTTCAGCTTGGCCTGGGCCTCGGCGCTGGTCTTGGCCACGGCCGCCTCGACCGCCTCCTGCTTCTCCTGCTCGGCGATTTTGTCCTTGCGCTTGGTGATGGCGTAGATACCGGTCAGCAGCACCGGCCAGACGCCGGCCACGGCCGGAACGGCGGCCAGGGCCCCGGCGGTCAGCTCGGGCGCGGAGGTGGTGCCCAGGTGCTCGTCCATGCCAAGCGCCGCGAACGAGGGCTTGGGCGCGATGTAGATCCAGCTCGTGCCGCCCATCTCGTGCTCGCCGTAGACGTGCTGGACGTAGCGGTCGGGCGAGGCGCTGACGCGGTCCCAGGCGATGTTCAGGAGCTCGCGGCGCTTGCCGAACTGCAGGGCCTCCTTGGGGCAGGCCTCGACGCAGCCCGGAAGCTTCCCTTCCAGGATCCGCGGGTGGCACATGGTGCACTTCATGATCCGGGGCGTCAGGGCCTTGTCGTACTCGTAGGCCGGGATGTTGAACGGGCAGGCCACCATGCAGTAGCGGCAGCCGACGCAGACCGAGGCGTCGTACACGACCGCGCCGGTCTCGGTCTTCTGGAAGGCCCGCACGAAGCAGGCCGAAGCGCAGGCCGGCTCCATGCAGTGGTTGCACTGGATCTTGCGGAAGACCGGGTTCTCGCCCGGCTTCGGCACGTACTTGTTGACCACGGTGTAGGACTTGGCGTCGGTGCGACGGTCCTTGTCCATGACCGTGAGGTCGTCAAAGGGTTTGTCGGGCTTGGGCAGGTCGTTGACCTGGTTGCAAGCCGCCTCGCACTTGCGGCAGCCGATGCACCGCGAAGCGTCGAACAGCACGCCGTTGGCGTTGGGCAAGCCCGCGACGTCCGCGCCGGACGCGGCTTTGGCCGAGACGCCCGTGGTCAGGCTCACCCCGGCCGCTCCCAAAAGGCCCAGAAAATGTCTTCGTTTCATCGTATCGCGACCTCGACTGGTTGGGGTGCTATTTCTTCTTTTCCTTGTGGCAACCGGCGCAATCCGTGGACAGGGGCACGGGCTTGGCTCCAGGGGCCTTGTCGACCACCTTGCCGCTGATGCCCATGGCCGTGTGGCAGCCCATGCACTGGATGTGGTAGGCGGCCTTCAGAACCGGACGCGGCGTCGTGGCCATGCCTTCGGTCGCCGGGTGGCAGTTGCCGCACCGGGGAGGCGTCTTGGAGGCCGGGCTCCGGTGGTGGCAGCCCTGGCAGACGGCTGCGTCGGTTTCATGGAACGCGCCGGCCAGCTTGCTGTCCTTCATGCCGGCGACCATGGAGAGGACGATCTTGCGGTGCGGCAGCACCGAGGGTTCGAAGTCCTTGGCGATGGAACCTATAGTCACTGTTTCGGGAATGTCATCAGTCGCGAACGTGGCCGTGGCCTGGCGCTTGCCGGCGAGCAGCTTTTCGGCCAGGGCCGGGGCCATGGCCGCGGCTTCCTTGTCCGAGCTGTTCATGAAGTCCGCCGCCGCCTGCTCCAGGTTGTTGGTCGGCGTGGCGTGGCAGGAAGCGCACTGGTTCACGTTGCCCACGCCTTTTTGCATCTGGGCGTGGCAGCCGGCGCACTCGGGCTTTTTCTGGATCACGGCGTGGCAGCCGGCGCAGCTCTGGGTCGCGTCCACCTTGTGCATGGCCGCTTCCAGGGTGACGAAGCCGCCTTCCTTGGCGCCGAGCACCGTGTGGCACTTGGCCGCGCAGGAGCCCAGGGAGGCGTGGTGGCAGGAGACGCAGGTCTCGCTCTTGGCCTCGTGGTACTTGTGGTCGAACGGGACCGCCTGCATGTTGAAGGCCTTGACCGGCTTGCCGTCGGCTCCCATGACCGGATTGGCCGTCGCGGCCGGACGGATCATGGCGAAGTCGGGCTGGCCGCGCTTGATGCGCAGGTCCGCGTCGGCCGGGATATTCTTCAAGGACTTTTCGGCAATGGCCTTCTGGTCCACCGGGCTGTGGCAGCCGGCGCAGGTGGCCGGACCGGTGGGGGCGTCCTTGCTGCCGGAAGCCGTGACCGCGCGGTGGCAGGTCACGCACTCGCCGTGGGCGGCCAGGCGCAGGGAGCGGATCTTCTCGGGCTTGCGGCCGGGAACCACGGAACCGGTCTGGGTGTGGCAGTAGACGCAGGCGCCGGCCACCTGGTCTTCCTTTTTCACGGCCACGGCCTTGCCGGTGGCCTCGTCGGTCACGTGGTGGCAGGCGCCGCACTTGTTGTCGGCTTTTTCCTGGGTGGCGGCGTGGCGGAAGTGCAGGCGCTTGTCCACCACGATGGGCTGCCAGTTGGAGGCCACATCGGGCTTGCCGTTGTGGCAGCCCTTGCACTGGACGTCCGAGGGCCCGGACTTCACGCCCGCGGCGGTCATGTCCATGTGGCACTTGATGCAGTTGTTGTGAAAGGTGTCCTTGATCTTGTCCCCGGACATGGGGGCGTCGTCGCGCTGGTAGGCCAGGTACATGGTCCCTTCCTTGCTGGAAAGGTGGCATGTGCCGCAGTCTTTCTGGTAGAATTGTTTCTGCTTGCCAAGGGCCTCGGTGTGCTTGTCGTGGAGGAAGACCACCGGAGGCTGGGTCAGGGGACCGAACTCCTTGAGTTCGTCAATGGAGAGGATGTCCGCCCGCAGCTTGTCGTCCCCCTGCTCCTTGGCCGCGCCTTGTCCTGCCGTTAGCGTCAGCAGGCCGCCGGCCCCGACCAGGGCCAGGACGACGAGCAGTGTTCCCATGCGCCGTTTTGCGTTTTTCATACCTTCTTTGACCTTCTGCTTGACATGTTCACGTCACCCATCTCCCTTGGCCTCGGTCCTCGCGCGCGCACCAACATAGCCCGGCATCGGCACGCCGACACCGGGCTGAGGCGGTCACAGCAGCCTGTAAAGGCCCTTGACAGCGCAGCAAAAAATTATCACGATTTGCCTGCAATACGTGAACTACGTCCTTAGCGGCTTTTGTGAAACTTGTCACCTGATTTTTTGATTCTTGACGGTACGTGTCGTCTTTCACACCAGGCCTGGCGTCGGCTGCAAGGCGGCGAACCGGAAAGGAAAAATGGACAGCACCCTGAACCCAACGCACGATATCGAGGGAGAGCTCCTGTCGCCGGCAGTCCCCGCCACGGACGCCGGCGCGCACCAGACCCGGTTCCTGACCACGGAACAACTCAACAGGCTCGACGCCACCTTTGCCGACTGGATGGCCAAGGCCAGGGGCAAGCGGTCGCTTGTGTCACGGAACCGTTGCCGCCTGGTCTTTCTGCTGCTGCGGCACACCGGGGCCAAGCTCGGCGAGGTCCTGGCCGTCAACGACCAGGAGGACTTCGACCTGGCCGGCCGCAAGATCCGGCTGGGCGGCCGGGGCGAGGAGGCGCGGCCCTGGCGCGAGATCTACCTGCCCCACGACCTCCATGCCGCACTGGGCCAGGTCCTGCGCGACCCTGACTACGAACCGTTCCGGGGCACGCTTTTGGCCCTGGACCAGGGCTACGTGCGCCGGGTCCTGTACGAGCGGGCCGAGGACTGCGGCCTGCCCCGGCACCTGGCCAACCCCAACACCCTGCGCCGTTCGCGCGGCATCGAACTGTTGCGCGGCGGCGTGCCGCTTGGGGCCATCCAGCGCAGCCTCGGCCACCTGACCGCCAACTCCACGGCCGCCTTCCTGGAGATCCCGGACGAGAATTCCGCCGCCCTGGACATGGCGCTGCTCGACCGGGAAACCGCCATGGAGGACAGCCGCAACGCCTTTTCCGGCGCCATCGCCTCGATCACGCCCGGCGACGTCCAATCTCTGCTGGAGGTCGAAACCCTCGGCGGCCACCGCCTGGTCACGGTCCTGTCCAACGACCGCCTGCGGGCCATGGACCTCCACCGCGGCAGCCTGGTGACCGCCCGCATCCGCCCTCCCCGGCTCACCCGCGAGTCCGCCCTGCCAAGCGGCCTCCCCGGCCCGAACCGGTTCAAAGGCATGGTGGCGCGCATCATGCTCGGCACGGACACGGCCGAAGTGGTGGTCCTCCTGGAGGACGGCGCCCGGCTGTGCTCCGTGGTCACCCTGGAATCCCTGGCCGACATGCGCCTGGAGGTCGGAGAGACGGTCTGGGCCATGACCGGGGCCTTTTCCATCACCCTTTCCACGGCCTGAGCCGGCAACGCCCGTCGGCGGCCGCCGCCACGCCGGCCCGGCGGCGCGGTCCGCGCCTTTCCTCAAGAAACGCTTGAACGTTCAGCCCGGCCCCGGCCGAGGGACAATGCCGCATGGGAACGCCGCCCGCCATGGGCCGGTGGAGCGCCTTTACGACGCCGCCCCGCGCCGGCCCGTTCCGGCCTTTCCTTTTGAAGCCGGTTTGCGCTATTCCTGTTGCCAAGAGCCGGACTTCCGGAAGCAGATACGCGGTCCTCGCGCCAGAGCGGCCGGTTCCGGTCATCCGCACCCTTTCCGGCGCTCCGGCACTCCCGGACGGCGGCGGCCGGCACGGGGACGCAACCACAGGCGGTCCAGCCAAGGAGACGGGCATGGCCAAGAAAATCATGGTGGTGGACGACGATCCCCAGATCGTCTCCTATCTCGTCACGTTGCTTCAGGAAAACGGGTACGAGACGTGCAGCGCCTCCGACGGCGACCAGGCCATGGAGGTCCTCGAGCGCGAGCGTCCGGACTGCGTCACCCTGGACCTGGAGATGCCCCACGAATGGGGGCCGCGGTTCTACCGCCGGTTTACCCAGAAAGAGGCGTTCAAAAACCTGCCCGTGGTGGTCATCAGCGGCCTCACCGGCCACGACCGGGCCATCCGCAAGGCCGTGGCCGCCCTGCACAAGCCCTTCGAGCCCGAGGCCGTGCTGGTGGCCGTCAAAAAGGCCTGCGGCGACCAGTCCTGACCCCCGCCGGCCCGGCCCGCCGCCAGGGGCCGGTCGGGCCGGTCGGCGGCCCCTGGCGGCCCCCCTCCCCGGCCGTCCTCGCCGGCGTGGCTTGCCGCGCCACGCCGCCCTTGCCAAAGTCCCGGCCCTCCGGTAGCGCCGACACTGGCGGGAAACCCCGCCGCCCCGCGCCGTCAAGGAGGAAAGCCATGCGCGTTCGTCTTGCTCCCGCCGTCCGGGCCGTCGCCGTGCTCCTGGCCCTGGGCCCGGCAGGCCCCGGGCCTGTCCTGGCCGCCCAGCCCGCGCCTGCCCAGGCGGTCCGGCAACCGCCTCCCGATGTCCACCGGCCGGCCGCGCCCGAGCGCGCCCAACCCGCCCCTGCGCCGGCTCCGGCGGTCCGCCAGCCGCCCAAGCCCGAGGAGGACCCGGACAAGGGAACCTTCCTGTTGACCGTGTTCCTGCGGCACGACCAGTCCAAGACCCTGGCCGAGATCGACCAGCACCTGGATCGGACCGGTTTTTACCGGAAGTTCCCGCCCGACGGGGTCGCGGTCGTGTCCTGGTACGTGGCCATGGGCATCGGCCACGTGGTCACGCTCCGGGTGCCGGCCGAACGGCTGCGCGAGGTGAACCGGGTCATCGAGGAAAGCGCCTGGGGGGCCTATGCCACCGAGTTCTACCCCACCTACGACTACAAGGCCCTGGGCGAGACCAAGCGCGAGGAGGCCCTGGGCCACGCGCCGTAAGGTCCGCATGGGACCCGGCCGGCGAACGTTCCCCTGGGAACGGCCGCCGGCCGATCCCGTCGGCGGACCGGACCGGCGGCCGGAGCGCGTGCCGGGAAGGCGCCAAGGCGATCCCGTGGACGCTCCCTTTGTCTCGCGACGGCGCCCTACGGGTTGCCGCTGCCGCCCGACATGCCCACCACCTGGCCCGTGGCGTAGCTCGACTCCTGGGAGGCGAGCAGGACAAAGACCGAGGCGATCTCGGCCGGCTGGCCCGGCCGGCCCATGGGCGTCTTGGCCCCGAACTCGGGCAGGGCCTCGGGCGGCTGGCCGCCGCTCGGCTGCAGCGGCGTCCAGAACGGTCCCGGAGCCACGGCGTTGACCCGGATGCCCTTGGCCGCGACCTGCTTGGCCAGGGCCTTGGTGAAGGCCACCATGCAGGCCTTGGTCTGGGCATAGTCGAGCAGGTTTTCCGACGGCGCGTAGGCCTGGACCGAGGCCGTGTTGATGATGCTCGCGCCCGGCCCCAGGTGGGGCAGGGCCGCCTTGGTGAGCCAGAAGGGCGCGTAGACGTTGGTCTTGAAGGTCGCGTCGAACTGCTCGGTGGTCAGGTCGGCGATGGCCGCCACCGCCGCCTGCTTGGCCGCGTTGTTGACCAGGATGTCCAGGCCGCCGAGGCCGGCCACGGCGTCGGCCACGAGCTTGCGGCAAAAGGCCTCGTCGCGCAGGTCGCCCGGCAGGGCCACGGCCTTGCGGCCGGCCGCCCGGATCATCTCCACCACCTCCCTGGCGTCAGGCTCCTCCACCGGCAGATAGTTGATGGCCACGTCGGCCCCTTCCCGGGCGTAGGCAATGGCCGCAGCCCGGCCGAGGCCCGAGTCGCCGCCCGTGATGAGCGCCCTGCGCCCCATGAGCCGGCCCGCGCCCTGGTAGCTCGTTTCGCCGTGGTCGGGCTTGGGGTCCATGAGGCTGGCCAGGCCGGGCGGCTCCTGCCGCTGCTTGGGAAAGGGCGGGCGGGGGTATTGGGTGACGGGGTTGCGCGCCACGGCCTGGGGCGGCGGCTGGCCCGGACCGCCCCCGGGATCGGCCTCCGTCTGGGCGAAGGCCGGCGTGACGAGCCCGCCGGCCAGGCCCGTGGCCAGGCCGGCGATGAACCGGCGTCGGGTGGTTGCGTGGTCGTTATAGCGTTCCATTCTCGGCCTCCCTCAAGGGTTGGGACCGCCGGCCCGGATGCCGGTTCCGGCTGTCCGGGCTACAGCATGGGCGTGCCGCCGGTCACGGGGTAGAGCGCGCCCGTGACGTAGCTGGCGTCGTCCGAGGCCAGAAACACATAGACCGGCGCCACCTCCCGGGGTTGGCCGGCCCGCTTCATGGGCACGTTCTGGCCGAATTTCTCGACCTTCTCGGGCGGCATGGTGGCGGGAATCAGCGGCGTCCAGATCGGCCCCGGGGCCACGCAGTTGACGCGGATGCCCCGTTCGGCCAGGAGCTGCCCCAGGCTGGCCGTGAAGTTGGCAATGGCCCCCTTGGTCGCGGCATAGGCCACGAGCTTGGGATTGGACTTGTCGGCGTTGACCGACGAGGAGTTGACGATGGACGCGCCCTCCCGCATGTGGGGCAGGGCCGCCTTGGTCAGGTGGAACATGGCCGTGATGTTGACCTGGAAGGTCCGGTCCCACTCCTCGTCCGGCGTCTCCTCCAGGGATTCCCGGGTCATCTGGAAGGCCGCGTTGTTGACCAGGATGTCGATGCGGCCAAACGCCTCCACGGCCTGCTTGATGACGGCCCGGCAGTGGGCGGGATCGGCGATGTCGCCAGGGACCAGCACACACCGGCGGCCGGCCTCCTCGACCCACCGCCTGGTCTCCCTGGCGTCCTCCTCCTCGTCGAGGTAGCTGATCAGGATGTCCGCGCCCTCCCGGGCGAAGGCAATGGCCACGGCCCGGCCGATGCCGGAATCGCCGCCCGTGATGACGGCCGCCTTGCCGGCGAGCTTGCCGCAGCCCTTGTAACTCGTCTCCCCATGGTCGGCTTGGGGCGCCATCTTCTTTTCCTCGCCCGGAGGCGTCTGTTGCTGCTGTGACTGGCTCATGCTGTGTCCTCCTCGCATGCTCGGGAACCCCGCCAGACCGTGTCACAGACCAAGGCGGTTTCCCGAGCGTACAATACAGAAGCCAGGCACGGTGTCAAACGCCCCAGGAAAAGAAGTCGCCAGGTCTCAGTTTGCCTGCGCCCCGTCCGCCTCCTGCAACGGATCAGCCGCGCCTCCACGCCTCGAGCGCGCCGCCGGCTCTCCTGAGCCTGAAAAGGACCGCCACCGGCCCGACGCGCCGGAAACGGCTCCGGCATCCTGACTGTTTGGAAATTCTGGACAAATATCACATCCCATACTAGAAGCACCACGCATTGAAGACATGCCTTGCCCCTTGAAATCCAGGGAACATCGACGGAGAGCCTTGCATCACGAAAGCAGTTCCATCCATTGCGCCGCAACGTGTGGACAAACGGGACCGATGCGATGCTGCTTGCGACCGGCTAACACCGTCCCCCTCCTCCTTTCCCCACCCCTCGCCTAGGCGAACGAGCAGCCAATGAGCACCAGCAAGAAGCGCATCACCTTCGAAACAGTCCTGCATAACGGACCAATCCTGCTCATTCTTGTCCTGGGATGTTTGCTCCGATTGTACAAGCTGGATACCCCGTCCCTTTGGTATGACGAGATACTGCTGCCGCAGACTGTTTCGTATCCTTTCGACTATTTCTACGAATGGTTGACGACCCTCGAAGTACACCCTCCCTATCCGTACCTTCTCGTGAAAGGGATCATGCTTGTAAGCAAATCCGATTTTGCGCTTCGCCTCTTGTTTACGGCGGCAGGCTGTCTCAGCATCTACGCCGTGTACCGCGTTGGAGAAAAATTGGCCGGACCTTGGGTCGGCATCTGGTGCGCCGCCCTTCTGGCCGTCCATCCCTGGCATGTCTATCTGTCCCGCGTTGTTCGTCCTTACGCCGTTATCATACTCTTTTCGACGCTCCTTTTATATTACACAATTCAATACCTTCGAAAGCAAGAAAGAACGCACCTGATCGCCGCGGCAGCCTGCAACGCCCTGATCCTGGCTTTTCATTACGACGGCGTCTTTTCTTTTGCCACCACCCTGTCCATACTCCTGCTTTATGCCCTCGCCACGCGTTCGCGAAAACGCCTCACCGACAGCGTATCCTTCCTTTTGTTTTTCGTTATTTTTTCCTTGCCCACGGTATTTTTTTTATTGAAGGCCATTGGCATCAGAGCCGGCTGGTCCCATTTGTCGACGTACGGCCGCGTCATCACGCAATACTGGGTCGGGGCAGTCCCAGGGCTCCTCGGCAACTACCCAGGCGTTTCATTTTTTGCCTGGGCAGGGCTTCTGTTGTTATTTCCCGGGCTGTACGTCTGCCTGAAGGACAGAAAAACACTTCTTGTCGCTTCTTGCGGCATTTTCATTCCTTTTCTCATGCTCCTCGTCTTGCGCCATGGCTACTCCTTAACTACATGGCACATCAGCTACATCTTGCCCGTGCCCATTCTTGTCATGGGCCTGGGCGCGGCCCGCATCGGGCAATGGAACAGAAGCGTCAACCGTGTCGCCTTGACAGCCTTTCTCGGCGTGGGTCTCGGTTTTTATGCAACGACCCTTTCACCGTCCTTTTATCGGGAAAACAGCTACGCCGGATTCTACAAGTCCTACGCCAAGGCGATCCCCTCGTTTGTCAGAAGCCAGGAAGCCGTCCTGATGGACCCCATGCACTTCCACGGGAGCAATTGGTACTTGAACCAATTTCTCCAGGAGAACCCCCTCCTGTCGCAGCGCGGGGATGGCCGCCAGGAAATTGTCCTGAACATCCTGGCCGACAGTAACGGCGGGCTTGGCCATCTCTATGAAAATGAAGCTGCGATGGTCCAAGATCTTGGCGCGCCCTCGGAGAGCCGCACGTTTCCCGGCATGAAAGCCTATAAATACGCCTTGCCCCATGCCTTGTCGCAGGCCATCAACGTTCTTCCCTACGCAAGCAGCCTGAACGCCACGCCCAAGAGCTTCTATCCCGGCGTTTCGAGCTTCAACAACGTCTTCATCTACCCGTACTGGCGAAAGCTGATCACACCGGTCAACAATCTGGCCTGGTCCACGTTCGATTACACGATCCGCAACAATGCCGGCAACGGCCCCCAGAAAATCCAGGCGGACATCGCCTATTTGAACGAAGGGGTGGACAACGAATTCCTCGCAAGCGCCCAATTCGATGACGAGCCCCCCCTTCCGGTCCTTGAGTCGCTTACCCCCACGCCGACCAAGGGCGAAGGCAACGCCCTGCGCCACACCTGGTCTCTCAACCGCTACAAGCCGTATGCCTCCCTGACCTTCCATTTTTCCATGTGGGCGGCCCTCAAGACGCCGGGCTACAACGGCGGCAATCTCGAAAAAGTCGGCTTCCAGCAGCTGGATTTTACAGCCGCTCCGTTGGGGAGTGATTTTTTTGAACCGGCTGCCCTGCCCTTTGGAACGGCAACGGAGAATCTGGCAGGCATTTTGTCGGAAACCGAGCCGGCCCGCCAATGGCGCTGGGCCCTCGGCCCCCAGGCCGCCTTGCGACTCGTCCTGCCGGAGGACAAAGAACTCGAACTCTCCTTTGCCTGCAACAACCCCTTGGACGGCCAGGAAGTCACGGTCCTCGTCAACGGTGAGGAAAAGTGGCGCTCCGGCCCGATCGGGGCACAGCGGTGGATGCAGGCCGAGGTGAAGCAGTCCCTGACTTTTCCTGGAAAGAAAGGCGTCAACACCGTTGTCTTTGTCTTTGCCAAGTGGAACGGATCGCCCGCCTACTTCAGCGAAACGGACCATACCCCCTATGCCGTGGCCTTCACAAAACTGCAGTATCGTATCCTTGAGGAGCACGCCGCCGCTCCTGAATCAGGTTCAAACCAGAAGAAGTAAGCGCTGGGAGAACTTCAAACCCGCTGACGTCGATATTCCCGCCTCTTGAAGTCGCACGCGCATAGCCGATGTCTCCCACGGATGCAGCCGTTCGAGCATCAATCATGAAAAGAAAAGCGGCAGACTTCAATGCCGGTACTGCATCACGGCCGGATCCCAGCCTTGACCAGCGGGCTGGCAGGGGTTATTTTTCAGCGCCTCTTTCTCTTTCCGACCATAAATGTTTTCAAATTCCTTGGTAGTTATCGACAGGGAGCAGCCATTAAGGACGGTTTCGGGTCGATTTGCATGTGCCGTCATTGGATTCTTCCTTTCCTGACTGCGTGCGCCGTGCTCCTGGCCGGCTGCGGCGGCGAGTCTTCCGTGGTGATCGGCTTTGTCGGCGCCCTGGAAGGCAAGTTTTCGGATCTTGGCGTGCAGGGGCGCAATGGGACGCGACTGGCCATCGAGACCATAAACGCCAGGGGCGGGGTCGGGGGCCGGACGTTTTGTCTGGTGTCCGCCGACGACGGCAACACGCCCGGGGGGGCGGTGGCCGCCCTTGAAGGCCTGGCCGCTGAAAAGGCCAGGATCGTGATCGGCCCCATGACCAGCGCCGTGGCCGGCGCCGCTGTTGCAACGGCCGAGCGCCTGGGCCTGGTCCTTGTCTCTCCCACGGTTGCGACACCCACCCTCTCCGGCCGGCAGGACAGGTTTTTCCGCCTGCTCACCGTCAACACCTTGTGGGCCGAGAACTTGGCCGCCCACGCCGCCAGCAAAGACGGCGTCAGAAACGTGGTCATAGTGGCGGACAAGGAAAACGAGGAATATTCTAAAACCTTTCTGGCCGCGTTCCTGCGCGTCTTCGCCGCCTGCGGCGGCAGGGAGGCGGCCACCCGTTGGATCGGCTCGGGCGCAATGGATCAGGAGGCATGGAACTCCCTGGCCCGGGACATCCTGTCCCTCGCGCCGGACGGGCTCGTGCTGTCCCTTGCGGCCCGGGATGCCGCATCCCTGGGCCGCGCCCTGCAATATCAAGCCGCCGATCGGCCGCGCGTCTACAGCGCCATGTGGGCCGCCACCACGGAACTCCTGCGCGAGGGGGGCGGGCCGTTGAGGGATGGCGTTTCGGCATGGGCTACACCGAGGATGCCGCCAGGGAATCCTACCGTGCCTTTCAAAGGGCCTACCGCGAACGCTTCGGCCATGATCCCAACTTCGCCGCGGCCTTGGCCTATGAATCGGCCCTGGCCGTTTTTTCCGCCTTGCGCGCCAACGGCGGCGACATCGAGGGGTTGCCCGACGCCCTGGCCGACCTCCGGAACGTCGAAGGAGTCATCGGCGATTTCACGCTGGACGCTTTCGGCGATGTGCAGCGGGACATGTACATCGTGGACGTGGAGCATGGCGCGTTCAAGACCCTGGCCACCATTCCCTGGGGCGGCCCATGAACCGCGGCGCGCGAGCCGAGGCGGCTTCCCTGGAGACGGCCGGTGGCTTGCCTTCCGCCAAGGCCCTGTTTCATCGGAAGATCATCCTCTACCTGCTCGTCCCCTGCCTGGCCCTCGTGCTGGGCCTCGGCTGGCTCCTGGTCCACCTGGAATACCGGAACAGCCTTGAAAAAAACGAGGTCCTGGCCCGGGCGCTTTCCCAATATGCCCTGATCTACCTCTCCGACGCCTCGTCACGGCTCGAGCTGTTCGCGCGCCACCTCGGGCGCACGCCTCCCGGACAGCGGGAACAGGACCTCGCCGTCTTTCAACGGACGGCCCATCGGTTTCAACGGCTCATTGAAATATCCGCAGACAACGTCGTCATCCGGTCCATGCCGCCCGCGCTGCCGGACGTGGATTTCCTCCGCGTCTTTCCGCCAGGGGGCCAGGACAGGATATCCAGCCCGACCTATTCGCCGGACAGCGCTTCGCTCACCGTCTTCATCCGCAGCCCCATCGACGCGAACAGGACGCTTGTCGGGGAACTCCGTCTCAAGGACATGCAAGAACACCTCCAGCGGTTCTCGGGAGCGGAAGGGACGCAGGTGGTCGTGCTCGCGGACCGCTACGGCAACCTTATCTCCCATCCGGACCTGCGCCTGGTGCGGCAGCAGGAGAATATCGGGGATTGGACCGTGTTTGGCCGTGCCAGGACGGCCGACGTGGCCAACGGCCTGTTCCGGCGCGACGGGGAATGGCGTTTTGAAAGCGCGGTCATGCTCCCGCCCTTTGAATGGGTCCTCGTCTTGTCCACGCCCCTCTGGTCCGTCTACAAGCCGCTCCTGGCCACGCTCCTCGGGTTCGTCGGCCTGCTGCTGGCGCTCTTTCTCCTTATGTTCAGCCGGTTCGACGCCGCCATCAACCGTCGCATCACCGGCCCCCTCATGGCCTTCGCCCGTTCCATGCCCACCTGGGCCAACGGGCAGATCGACGGAAGCCTTGGCACCACCTGCGCCGAAATACAGATCATGCACCACGAGTTCGCCAAGGCCCTCGGCGTCATCCGGAAACGGGAGCGCCAGCTGCAGGAATCGGAACGGAGCTTTCGCGAACTCTTCGACAACGCCCTGGAAGGCGTGTTTCAGGCAACGGCCCAGGGAAAAATCCTGCGGGTGAACCCGGCCCTGGCCAGGATCCTCGGCTACGCCTCGCCCGAGGCGCTGCGTGCCTCCATCCTGGATATCGGCACGCACCTGTATGCGGAGCAGGAGCAGCGCGAGGCGCTTTTTCACGAACTCGCGGCCACCGGGCAGGCGCAGAGCCGGGAGCTCCTGGCCCGGCGCGCCGACGGCCGGTTGCTCTGGATCGCGCTCAATGCCCGGGCCGTGGCCGACGCGACAGGAAGCCTCTCCCTGATCGAAGGGTTCGTGGAGGACATCACCGGCCGCAAACGGGTCGAGGAGGAACTTCGCGTCAATGAGGCGCGGCTGGTCGGGCTGGTGAAGATCCTGCAGCACCCGTTCACCACGGCCCAGGAATTCCTCGATTATGTCCTTGACGAAGCGATTACCCTGACCGGCAGCAAGATTGGCTACATCTACCACTATGACGATCAAAAAAAGCAGTTCATCCTCAACTCCTGGTCCAAGCGGGTCATGCAGGAGTGCACCATCGTGGAACCGCAGACCTGTTACGCACTGGAAAAGACAGGCCTGTGGGGGGAGGCGGTGCGCCAGGCCAAGCCGATCATCCTGAACGATTTCGAAAAAGAACACCCGCTGAAGAAAGGCTATCCCCAGGGACATGCCCGGTTGCGTTCGTTCATGACGATTCCGGTGTTCAGGGCGGGCACAATCGTCTCCGTGGTCGGCGTGGCCAACAAGGAAACCGAATACACCAACGCCGACGTCTGCCAGCTGACCCTGCTCATGGAAGCGGTCTGGAAGGTCCTGGACCGCCACAGCGCCGAAGACTCGCTGCGGGAACGGGAAGCGCAGCTGGCTTCCCTGAGCGACAACCTTCCGAAGGGCCTGGTCTTCCAACTGGAAAAGGACGCCGCAGGCCGGACCCGCTTCACCTTCCTCAGCGCCGGCGTGGAACGCCTTCACGGCGTGTCCATGGCGAGCGCGCTTGAAGATCCGTCCCTTGTCCTGGACCAGATCGTGGCGCAGGACAGGGAACTGCTGTCCCGGCGTCAGAAAGACGCGCTTGCCGCCATGGCGATCTGCAACGCCGAAGTGCGGGTTCGCCTGGCGTCGGGCGAGACCAGATGGCGCTACATCGCCTGCGCCCCGCGCAAACTTTCCGGCGACCGTCTGGTCTGGGACGGCCTGGAAATCGATATCGACGACCTCTACAAGGCCAAGGAGGCGGCGGAAACAGCCAACCGCGTGAAATCGGAATTTCTGGCCAACATGAGCCATGAAATCCGCACGCCCCTCAACGGCATCCAGGGCATGCTCCAGATCCTCCTGACCACCAGCCTCGACGGGGAACAGGACGAGTACGTCAGGATGGCGATCCAGTCGGGCAAGCGCTTGACCACGTTGCTGTCGGACATCCTGGACCTGTCGCAGGTCGAGGCCGGGAAACTGCACATCGCGCGGGAACGGTTTTCTCTTTTCGCATTGCTGCGGCAGTGCGCGGAACTCTTTTTCCCGACAGCCCTGCATTCCAAGGTCGAGCTGCATTCGTATGTCCACCCCAACGTCCCGGAATACTGCATCGGTGACGCTTCGAGACTGCATCAGATCCTGGCGAATCTGGTGGGAAACGCCTTCAAATTCACCACCTCCGGCAGTGTGGACATCGAGGTGTTTCCCTTGCCGACGCCGCGGGAACCGTCCCAACAGCGGCTCCTGTTCGCCGTCTCCGACACAGGCGTCGGCATTCCCAACGAATATACGGAAAAGCTCTTCGAGCCTTTTTCCCAGGCTTCCGGCGGCTATCGCCGGGCCTACCAGGGGGCGGGACTGGGACTGTCCATCTGCAAGCGTCTGGTGGAGGTGATGGGGGGCGATATCGCCGTGGAGAGCGAGGAAGGAGAGGGGACGACGGTTTTTTTCTGCCTGACCTTGCCATGTGACACCACGGCCGTGGCGTGTCCACCGGCCGATGCGGCGCGGCAACGGCCCGTCACCCGGGGAAACTCCCTGCACATGCTGCTCGTCGAGGACGATTCCGTGACCCGGATGTCGGTCAAGCGTCTGTGCGAAAAGGAAGGACACGCCGTCACAGTGGCGGGCGACGGGGCCGATGCCCTGGACAAGCTCCGCGCCCAGGATTTCGATCTGATCCTCATGGACATCCAACTGCCGGTCATGGACGGCGTGGAAGCCACGCGCCGCATCCGCCAGGGGGAATGCGGTGAGCAAAAGCGCGACGTCCCCATTGTGGCCATGACCGCGTACGCCATGGCCGGAGACCGGGAGAAGCTCCTGGCGGCGGGAATGGATGACTATGTTTCCAAACCCATTGTCATGGAATATCTGCAAACCGTCATCCGACAGATCAGCGAAGCGACTGCGGCTACGGCTTGAAGATCATGCCACTGTCTTTTGCGTTTCTCCAAAGCTGACCAAAGCATTTTGATCGCGAGTTCACCGCCAACAGGCGTAAATTGTTTCTCAAAGAAACACAAGACGCCGTCCTCTTGACAAGAGATCCACACTTTGGCAACCCTACGTTACGTCATTAATATCTATCAGCGAGCACAGCGATGGCTGCCAATATCTCTGATCTTGTGGATATCGAAAGCATTGACGGCCTCTACTACAAGACCACCTTGAACTTTACAAACGGCTCGCATTTTGAAATTGGACAGGCCTATGCCCAGCAAATCATGACCATCATGCCTGCCTATGGCGCCACCATTGACAAATTCCTGTTTCTTTCTGCAGAAAGCGCGCCCGACCATCCGGGCGTAACAACCCTTGTCTCTCGCGCCAAAGACCTCATCGTCGCCATGCCGACAATCTACATCGAGGAATTGGCCGGCATGGCCACGGTCTTCAACTCCCCCATAGACAAACTGGGCGACGGCGTCCTGTCTGCCAACGAACTGCTGGTATTCGAAGTTGTCCATGACGTGATTGATCCTGGGAGCTGTTCCGCAGCGGCGGCCTTTGGCCAATCGACGGCCACGGGTGCGACAATCGTTGGACGCAATTTCGACTGGTACGACATGCCGGGGGTGTCGAACCTTCACAATGTCCAACTTTACAATAACGAGGACGCGGCGGATCTGGTCGGCATCGGGCTTCTTGGCCAGTTGTTTCCCGCTTCGCTTTTGAGCGAAAACCACATCGCCGCCGCGCTGCTCGACAGCGACATGAAGCGCGGCTACTTTCCCACTGCAGGAGCGGCCTCCTACCCTGCGGATCTCAGGTATTCCCTGGAGCAGTATGCGTCGCTGCAAGACATTGCCAGCTTCTTGTTGCGCAGGCCAAGCACCCATTCCTATATCGCCTTTCTGGCCGACAGGGACACGGCGGCCTTTCTGGAAAACGATCTGGAGCATCCCGAGGCCCGGGGACTGCGCTTGGCCGACTCCATCCTCCGCATGGGCGCCTCTTGGGACGTTCCGGATGCCGTCGCAGCCGTCAATTCGTTTCTGCTGCCAGGAACCACGGACGACTTCACCGGCGATCCCTCCAATACAAAGCGCTTTGCAAGCTACAAGGCCCTTTTTACCGAGAAGTTGGCCGACGGAGGAACAATCGGCCTGCAGGAGATGCAGGCCATCGTCTCCTATGCCGGAACAGACGGCATCGCCAAGAACTCCGGAGCCATTTACCGGGCCACCAACGATTACCCCACCTACCAGTCCTACAGCATCGACATGGGCTCCTTGGAAATGGTGGCCAGCTTTGGCCCGACCCCAGGCAATCCTCCGCATCCCAGCTACGTCCAGGTCTTTGCGACCAGCCCCTTCTCGGGCTGATTGGCCCGGCGACCCAACTCCCCGTCCAGCAGGACACGCCGCCGCCCGTGCAGCCCGACAGGCCGTGTGGCGAGCCCTCGATCCTCTTGCCCTTTCGGTCCATGGGCAAGAGCCCGGCTTCGTCCGGCCTGGAACGCAAAGCAGGGACAGGCGGGCCGGAACCCGCCGCATCCCCATTGGCAGACAGGCCTTCCCGGGCCGGGAACTTTCAAGTCGCCCGACCGCGCCATAGACGCCTGCAGAAAAGCGTTTTATGACCATCGCAAGACATGGCATGCCTTATGGATTTCCCGGTTCCCGTCATCTGAGCGCTCACTGCGGGAGGCGCGACATGGAGAGGATCCGCAGCATTTCGTCGGCCTGGATCGCGCGTGCGGCCAAGGCCTCCGGTCTGGAGGCCGAGCTGACCCGCCGGGGCTTCCTCAGGCTGTCCGCCTGCACGCTTTCGAGCCTGGCCTTCTTGGGCCTTGGCGAGGCCTTTGGCGACCACACGCCCCTGATCATCCTGGACAACGCCCAGGGAGTCCTCCTGGCTGATCCCACCCGCTGCGTCGGCTGCCAGCGTTGCGAACTGGCTTGCACGGAATGCAACGACGGACGCGCCCAGCCGTCCCTGGCCCGGATCAAGATCGCCCGGTCCGTCAACTTCGGTCCCGCCGGCCCCACGGGCGGGGCCGGCATGCACGGGGACTGGGGCGACGGCCTGGTGCTCCAGGGCACCTGCCGCCAGTGTCCGCATCCCGTCCCCTGCGCCACGGCCTGCCCCCAAACCGCCATCAAGCAGGATCCGGAAACCGGGGCCCGGGTGGTCGATCCCGTCCTGTGCGTGGGCTGCCGCCTGTGCCAGCAGGCTTGCCCCTGGGACATGCTCTCCTTTGACACGCAAACCGGGATCGCCACGAAATGCTTCCTGTGCCACGGCAGTCCCAAATGCGTGGCAGCCTGCCCGGCCGCGGCCCTGCGCTACGTGCCCTGGCGGGACCTCACCCGCGACGGGAGCCCGGCAAGGCCCGTGCTGTCCGTTATCGCCCCGGAAAAGGCCGCAGCCTGCCTGGATTGCCATGTCCCCGCCGGCGCCAAGGCCGCCAAATAACCTCTCATCCGGCACGTAAGGAGTCTGTCATGGCCGTGCGCAGCGGAGGGTTCGTCGGCAAGGTCTTGCGGGTCGACCTCTCCACCGGGAAGATCGGAACCGAGGATACCTTTGAGCGCTACGCGGCCATGCTCGGTGGGGCCGGGATAGGCTACCGGGTGCTCTGGGACGAGGTCCCGGCCGGGACCGGCCCCTTCGATCCGGCCAACAAGCTGGTCTTCGCGGCCGGCGTGCTGGTCGGCACGAGCGTGCCGTGCAACGGCCGCGCCACCGTGACCACCATCTTTCCCACCTGCTGGCCCAGGCCGCTGGTCGGGTCGGGACACATGGGCGGCCATTTCGCGGCCACGCTCAAATACGCCGGCTACGACGCCCTGATCGTGGAAGGCAAGGCCGACAGGCCCGTGTGGCTCATGATCCGCGACGCCCGTGTGGAAATCCGCGACGCCGGGCATTTGTGGGGCTCGGGCATCCGCCGGACCACCCTGGATATCAGCCAGGAGATGGGGCCGGACTGCGTGGTGGCGGCCATCGGCCAGGCCGGGGAAAACCAGGCCCCCATGGGCATGGTGGTCAATTCGGTCTCCCACTCGGCCGGCGGCGTGGGCGGGGTGATGGGCGGCAAAAACCTCAAGGCCGTGGCCGTGCAGGGCAGCGGCGCGGTGCGCATCGCCGGGGACAAGGCCGCCTGGGAGGCGCTGGTCAAGTTTCACCTCTCCATCCTCGGCGGCAACAACCAGCACGTGGTGCCGAGTTTTCCCACGCCCCAGGCCGAATACTACAACCCGGCCTCCCGCTGGGTCGGCCAGCCCGGCAAGCGTTGGGGCGCGGCGAAACCGCCCGTCGCCATCACCGGCAACATCCACGACCCGAACCGCATCGCCTACCGCACCAACAGCGCGGCCTATTTCCTGGGCGATGAGGCCTGGAAATACACCGTGCGCGGCAACGGCTGCACGGCCTGCCCCATCCGCTGCCACACCATGCTCAAGGTGCCCTCG
>CAZIJE010000002.1:0-23621 GCA_964539435.1 uncultured Desulfovibrio sp. | reverse complement strand
ACCTGCGTCGCCCTGCAGTTCGGCCGGTCGTTTTTCAAGCGGCTGGCCGGCAGGAAAGGCGGCGAGGCCGCCATCGAGGCCTGCATGGTGGGCATGCACCTGGCCGACGACCTGGGCCTGTGGTCCAATTACGGCCAGTTGCAACGCGATCTGCGCAAGCTCCACGAGGGCGGCTACCTCAAGGCCCGGCTCGGGTCTAAGGAGTACGCCTCCATCCCCTGGGACAAGTACGAAAACGCCGATCCGGCCTTCCTGCTCGACCTCATCCCCCGCATCGCCGAACGCCGGGGCGAACTCGGCGAGGTCCTCAGCCGGGGCACGGGCGCGATCTTCGACCACTGGTCCATCCCCGAAGCGGAGTGGGCCGAGGACCACACGACCAATTACTGGAAAATGGGCCATCCCAGGCACCATGCCAACGAGGACGACGGCCAGTGCGGGGTGATCATCAACACCCAGTATAATCGGGACGCCCAGTGCCACTCCCACACGAACTTCGTGCGCAACGGCCTGCCCCTGGAGGTGCAGAAGAAACTGGCCGCCGCCATCTGGGGCTCGCCCGACGCCCTGGACGCCGCCGGGGACTACACGCCCGCCAACGCGGCCAAAGCCAGGCGGGCCAAATGGGCGCTGGTGCGCAAGGAACTGCACGACGCCCTGGGGGTGTGCAACTGGATGGGTCCCTGGGCGGCGTCTCCCCTGCGGGAGCGCGACTACGCCGGCGACGACAGTCTGGAGTCGAAGTTCCTGAGCCTGGCCACCGGCCAAACCATGGACCGGGAGGCGCTGGACCGGGCCGGGGAACGGATCTTTACCCTCCATCGGGCCTTGACCATCCGGGACATGGGGCACGTGGACATGCGCGCCAGGCACGACACCGTCCCGCCCTGGGTCTTCAGGGACCCAAACGGCGCAATGCCGTTCACCAAGGGGACCACCCGCATGGACCCGGCCGACATCGCCTTGGCCATGGATTTCTTTTACGAGGCCATGGGCTGGGACAAGGGGACAGGAGCCCCTGGCAGGGCGCGGTATGCCGCACTCGGACTTTCGGACGTGGGCGAGACGCTTGCCGCGGCCAAGCTGACGCCGGAGACCGGAACATGAGCGCCCGCGACGAGCCCGACCTGGCCCGGGCGGCCCTCGAAACGGTCCGGGAGGCCAGCGCCGCAACGCGCCTGATCGCTGCCGACGAAATCCTGGAACGGCTTCGGGCGCTTGGCTTTGACGACCGTCTGGAAACGCCGCCCGGGGCCGATCCGTGCCCGCGCCTGACCGCAGTCCTCTCCGGACTGCCCGGCATCGCCTCCTTTGCCAGCCTGTCCGGCCGTATCCTGTACCACGATCCGGCGCTGCTCAGCCGCACCTATGCCCGTCTTCTGGACCACAAGGACGCCGTGGAGGTGCTGCTGGCCGAAGAAATCCGGTCAAACTCCCGGGACTACCCACGGCCCGTGCCTGCGGCACTCTTCGAGAAGACGCCCTTCGATCTGGCCCCGGAAACCATCGCGGCCGCCCTCGACGCCATGGCCGCCAATCCGGCGTTCAGGGACATCACCGCCACCAGGACGTCCCTCGGGACCGTGTATCTGTTCTCGAGCCTGTATCTGGAACGCGGCCATGCCACATTTCTCGCGGAACAGGACGAATCCTTAGCCCTCAACCCGTGACCTCCGGCAGGGGGCGGCCGGCCCAACAGTCCGGCAACGGCAACCCCGCCAAATCCCGGCCTTCAGGCCCCGGATATCCCGGCAGCCCGCCCACGAGGAGGCCCTGCTCGCCCGAGCCGGCCGCGTCATGGGCGCGTCCACTGACGGTTGGCGGCAGGCGTGCCGCGTTGCAACGCCGACGCGGCGAGTTTTCGGCACTCGGCGACTCCCTTCCGTTCCAGGCATTCGGGAGGGCCGCAACCGGCCGGGACCGGATCAGTCCCGCAACTTCTGCATCCAGAAGATGCTCCCGGCCAGGGGACGTCCGCGCATCTCCGGGAGATCCTGCAGGTGGGCCACGGGCTGCAGGAGCCCCGGAGTGACGGAGACATGCATCGAAGGCAGCAGGATGCGAAAGGCGTCGTGCGAGAACAGCAGGATGCAGGCAAGCAGGTACTGCTCGTTGTAGTAGCGTTTTTCCCAGGCCGGCGGATAATCCAGGGGCAGGCAGATGTCATGGATGCCGATGCGGCATCCGGCCGGCAGCCGCGGCAGCACATCCATGAAAAACGTCGTGACGTCGGAATTTTGCATCGCCCGGTGGCTGCAATCGACAAAAACGATATCATCCGCCGCAACATGGTTAAAAAAGGAAAGGTCCATGTCCTCCAGCGCGAAACGCAGACTGTGGTGGCACAGTTGGTCGATTTCGCTGCGAGGCCTTGGATCGATGGAAAAAATTCTGGTCGACAGGCCGTGGTCGCGGATGGCCTTGGCGGCAAACTTGGTGGAGTTGCCCGAGCCCACTTCGATGAACCGGCGCGGTTTGTGCGTGGCCAGGGCGGCGTAGATGCTCATGCCGTCCAGGGCCGGCAACCAGGCGTTGTTCCATCGCGGTTCGAGGGAATCCTCGGGCGCGTCGCAGGCAATTGTCGCGAAATAGGGGGTCAGGGCGGCGATGTCGGCCAAAAAAGCCGCCGCCTCGGCCCCGTGCTCGTTGAAAAGGCGCACCAGCCCGGCGTGCAGCGGCTTGCCATGCCCCCAGCGCGGCACAGGCCGCAGGGGGTAGGGATCATCCACCACAAGCAGGGCGCCACGATTCTGCAAGGCCACCAGTTCCTCGACAGACACGACTTTCATGCTTCACCTTGGCTGCAAGACACCATTTCGCAGGATTGCCCACCGCACAGCCACTCGGCGCAAGGCCGCATCCGGCGTGGCCCATCCTGCGTTCCAGGGGGGCGCAACCGTCCGCAGAGGCATCGGAACCATTGCAACAGACGTCAAGGAACAGGCCGAGGCCATCCCCCCTGCGGTCTGTCGTCCGCAGCGGGCAGCCCAGCCAGGCCTTTGCCCATGTCTCGTGCCTGCGACTCAATATTCTTTTTTGAGTAGGGATTTCGGCTCCAGGCGTCAATGGAAGCGTTCAACCAAAACAAGAACCATTTCAGGCAATGCGAGAGGCCGCCGGCCTTTCTGACTTCTCCTTTTGGCTGAGTGCTTCCAGGGACAGCGTCTGTCCGCATGGCCTCCAGCGGTCCTGGGGCATCCCCTCTGTTTTATCCTCTTGCCAGATGCTGCGCGGTCCCCGCTCAGCGCCCCCCGCCTGCCTGTCTCCTGTCTTGAATAATTTTATATTCTTAGCTAGATTCCAGTAAAGGTATTGGACGAAACCAACTTGGAATTCTAAACCATTTTGTTGCCTTTGATTTTCTTGGCAATTCACCTAGGATCGCTCTGGAAGTATCCTTACTGGTTCATTGTGAAACTAAAGAGCCATGCCATGGATGCCTTACCCCCAGTACCTGGCAACCTCCTGACACGCAAAGCAAGCTTTTTTCGAGCACGAGTAGCCAAAACTGTAATCAGTTGTGTCTAGCACACAATACGAGCTATGTTTATGAGCGGTGAAGCTGCATATTTCGTAGGCATAGGCGCTTCGGCCGGTGGTCTTGAGGCTCTGGATACTTTTTTCTCCCAGATGCCGATAGATACCGGCATGGCCTTCATCGTCATCCAGCATCTTTCCCCTGACTACAAAAGTCTCATGGTGGAATTGCTTTCGAAACGTACGAGTATGCCTGTGCGCCGTGCTGAGGAAGGCATGGTCGCCGAACCCAACACGGTTTATCTGATACCACCCCGGAAGCAACTGACGATCTTTCACGGAAAGCTTCTCCTCAACGAGCTCGATCACAACAAGGGCGTCAACCTCCCCATTGACATCTTTTTTCGGTCCCTGGCCGAAGACCAGGGCGACAGGGCCATCGGCATCATCCTCTCGGGCACTGGCAGCGACGGAGTGCGCGGCATCCGGGCCATCAAGGAAGCCGGGGGCATGGTGATGGTGCAAAGCGAGGATTCCGCCAAGTTCGACGGCATGCCACGGGCGGCCATCGCCACGGGTCTGCCCGACATCGTCTCGCCCCCCGACGCCATGCCCGCAAAGCTCGTCGCCTTCTCCAAGCATCTCTTCGCAGCCTCCCAGGGGCACCCCCAGGCGCTGCTCTCCGACGAGGACGGCCTGACCCGCATCTTCGCCCTGTTGCGGGAGCAGACGAAGGTGGACTTCACCTACTACAAACCGAGCACGGTGCTCAGGCGCATCGAGCGGCGCATTACGGTATGCCAGTCTGACAATCTTCGGGATTATGTGCGCATCCTCGAGTCGAACCCGGCCGAGGTGTCCACCCTGTATCGCGAACTGCTGATCGGCGTGACGAGCTTTTTCAGGGACCGGGAGGTCTTCACGGAGCTGGGCAACACCTACCTGCCGGCGCTGTTGAAGGCCACCGAGCACAAGGAGGTGCGCTTCTGGGTCCCCGGCTGCTCCACGGGCGAGGAGGCCTACACGCTGGGCATTCTGGCCCTGGAGTGTATGGAGCGCCTGGGTCGCAAACTGGCGGTCAAGATCTTCGCCACGGATATCGACCGCGATGCCATCATGCACGCGGGCAACGGCCGCTATGCCGAATCCATTGCGGCCGATCTGCCGCCCGGCATGCTGGCCAGGCATTTCGTGCGCCGGGATGACCAGTACCAGGTGAGCCGCCCGTTGCGCGAGATGGTGGTCTTCGCCCAGCACAATCTTATCAAGGATCCCCCCTTCACCAACATCGAGCTTCTGAGTTGCCGCAACCTCCTCATTTACCTCCAGCCGGTCTTGCAGCAGAAGGTGCTGGAGTTCATGAATTTCTCGCTCAACCCCCAGGGCCTGCTCCTGCTTGGCACCAGTGAAACCCCAGGCGAGATGGGTGAGATCTTCGAGCCCCTGCACCATCGTTTCAAAATATTCCGGTCCCGAGGCAGGCGGCGGCAACCCATGGAAAAGCCTCTCTTTCTGGGGACCGGAGACAGGTTGTCCCGCCAGTACGCTTCACGCTTTTTCCGCAACGAATACGCCATCACCCAGCGCGAGGAGGAACGCATCCAGGACCGGTTGCTCCAGTCGCTGGCCGGTGATTACGTCCCCCTGGTGGCCGTGGTGAACGAGCACATGGAACTGCTGCATCTGGTGGGCGATGCCGAGGGCCTCCTGCGCCTGCCTTCGGGCAAGCAGGTCAACGACATCACCCGTATGGCCGTCAAGGAGCTGGCCATTCCTCTCGCCACGGGGCTGCAGAAGGTGTTCCACTCCGGCCAGGAGATAAACTACACCAACCTCCGCATCCCGGCCAAAGCCGGAGCCCGGGTTCTCCAGATGCGGATTCGTCCGCTGCCGGAAAAAAAGGGCCAGTCGCCGCTGGCGGCGGTCATCCTGCAGGAACTTTCCGCCGTCAGGCAGGACGTGTCCCTCGGGGCGGTGCAGGAAGTGGACATCAGCCGGGAGGCCGAGCAGCGTATCATGGATCTGGAGCAGGATCTCCAGTTCACCAAAGAGAACCTCCAGGCGACGATCGAGGAGCTGGAAACCTCCAATGAAGAGCTGCAGGCCACCAACGAGGAGCTTTTGGCGAGCAACGAGGAGCTGCAGAGCACAAATGAGGAGTTGCAGTCCGTCAATGAAGAACTCCATACGGTAAACGCCGAATATCAGAACAAGATCGTCGAACTGACCGAGATGACCAACGATCTCGACAACCTCATTGCCGCCACTCGGATCGCCACGGTTTTTTTGGACGAGAACTTGGAAATACGGAAATTCACCCCGGCGGCAGCCAGCGTCTACCGCATTCTGCAAAGCGATATCGGCCGTCCCATCTCCCATCTCACCCACCGTCTGGAGGGCGTCGACATCGTGACCGTGCTGCGGGAGGTGGAGAAGTCCGGCCAGACTGCCCGCTTGGAGGCGTGCACTGCGGACGGCGAATGTTATCTCATGCAGGTGTTGCCGTATTCCATAGGCTCCTCCGCCTCTTCCGGCGTCATCATGACCTTTACCGACCTCGGGCCGCTCAAGCAGAGCCAGGCTGCCTTGGCCGCCAGCAAGGACATCCTGCTCAAGACCCAGGCCATGGCCAATGTCGGGAGCTGGCGGCTCGATCACCGGGAAGGGCGTCTGGAATGGGCGGACGAGGTGTACAGGATATACGGCGTCGAGCCCGCCGCGTTCAAGCCTTCCTACCAAGCCTCTCTCGAACTGGTGCATCCGGAGGACCGCAAGGCCGTGGCCGAGGACTTTGACCGAGCGGTTCGAGGCGCCGCGGCCTACGCCTCGATCCATCGCATCGTCCGGCCAAGCGGCGAGATCCGCATCGTCAGGGAGAAATCCGAAGAGATCAAAGCCGAAGACGGATCGGCGGAAGTGTCCATTGGCATGGTTCACGACATCACCGATCTGGTGACGGCACGGGAGGCCTTGCGCTTCTCCCAGGCCTACCTGCGTTCGGTCATCGACGCCCTGCCTGCCCAGGTGGCGATCCTGGACCAGCATGGGGTCATTGAATACGTCAACGCCGCCTGGCGGGATTTCGGAAAAGAAAACGGCCTGCGCATGGCCGGAGACGCCGAGGGGATCAATTACATTGAGGTCTGCGAGAAGGCCGTGCCTCCCTTTGACGAGGAAGCGCCACTGGTCGCGGCCGCTATCCGTAAAGCCTTGACCGAAACCGTATCTCCCTCGGAAATAGAGTACCCCTGCCACAGTGAAGGGGAACTACGCTGGTTCCTGGTACGCATCATGGCCTTCGATACGCTCCAGGGCAAACGTATCGTGGTTATCCACGAAAACATCACCAAGCTTAAGCTCGCGGAGGATGCGTTGCGCCTGCAGTCGAACCGTTCGTAGGCTCCTTACAACAATCTTCAAGAATCTGTAGTCGCTGTCAAGTCAACACAAGACTGCTTGTCAGAAAGTAAGAATGATAACTGATCTGTTCTATTGACTGGTCATGAATTGTTATCTATTCTGTGATTATGACAAGGAGCATTTGTGCTAGATCCTGAGAAAGACGCCCTGGTGCAGAACCTTCGCACGCAGGCCGAAAAAATCCTTCGAAGACGGTCCGTTTCGGGGGGCGAAGCATCTGAAGAGAAATTGCCGGAACTGCTTCACGAACTTCAGGTGCATCAGGTCGAGCTGGAAATCCAAAACGAGGAACTGCGGCGTTCGCAAATCGAATTGGCCGGTGTTTGCGAACGTTACTCCATTCTGTTTCACAAGGCTCCGGTCGGCTATGTCGTCCTGGACAAGGACGCCATGATCCAGGAGGTCAACGCCACATTCCTGGACATGATCGACTGGAAGGACCGCAAACCCGTCGGCAAACCGTTTTTCGACTTCCTCGCCCCCACATCCCGTCCTGTCTTCATCGCCCGCTTCCGCGCCCTGTTCAAGAACCCCGAGGGCAAGAAGATGGAATCCGATCTGAGCGTGGCCGGAAATGCGGTGAAGCCCGTGCTGCTTCATGCCTCGTCCCATGAATCCCCGGATGGCATTGCCCCACACGGCCTTTTTCTCTCGGTCATCGACATCTCCGCCAGAAAGATGGCCGAGGAGGCCCTGCTCGAGTCGGAGCGCTTCGCCAAGGGAACGCTTGACGGCCTTGCGGCTCACATCGCCATCGTGGACGGAAAAGGCGTCATACTGGCCGTCAATTCGGCCTGGCGCGTCTTTGCGGAAGAAAACTCTTCGATTCCCGCCCGGGTGAGCGAAGGCGCCAACTATTTCGACGCCTGCGGCGCGGCCACAGGCGAGGATGCCGCCACGGCCCTGCGTGTGCTCGAAGGCATGCGCGCCGTCCTGGCTGGCGCCATCCCCTCCTGCACCGTGGAATACCCCTGCCACTCCCCGCTTGAAACCCGTTGGTTCTCGGTCAGGGTGACGCCCTTTCCCGGGCCCGGCCCGGCCCGGGTCGTCGTAGCCCACGAGGACGTCACGGAGCGCGTCAAGGCTACCATGGCTCTGGCAATGGCCAAGGAGGCGGCAGAGGCGGCCGCCAAGGCCAAAAGCGAGTTTCTGGCCAACATGAGCCATGAAATCCGCACGCCGCTCAACGGCGTCATGGGCATGCTCCAGTTGCTGCACATGGCTGCCACGCCCGAGAAACATGACGAGTACGTCAGGCTGGCCTACGAATCCTCAGAGAAACTCCTGCGACTGCTCAACGACATCCTGGACCTCTCCCGGCTCGAATCGGGCCGCACGGTCATCACGAAAGAGGCTTTCGATCCTTTGGAAATTTTGCGCGAACCCACGACCCTTTTCAACGGGATGGCCCTGAACAAGGGGATTGAACTGGTTTGTAGCCATGAACCCGACCTCCCTGTCGTGGTCGTTGGCGACTCACCTAAAATCCGGCAGGTTCTCTTCAATTTAGTGGCCAACGCCGTAAAATTCACCAACCGTGGTAGCATAAGGATCAATCTCTCCTATGCCCGGTCCGCCTCCGATTCGCGCCGAGCAACCCTCATCTTCACCGTTGCAGACACTGGGCAGGGCATCGCCAGGCAAACGGTGTCCAAGCTCTTCGAACCCTTTTCCCAGGGAGACAGTTCCTTTACCAAGCAACACTCCGGCACGGGCCTTGGCCTCTCTATCATCAAGCGACTGACTGCCATGATGGGCGGAGCGATATGTCTCGATTCACTGGTGGGCGAAGGCACCACGGCCATTTTCAGCGTCGAGGTCGGACTCCCCCTCCCGATGGAAGGTTGCGGCACGTCGGCCCCAGCCATCGCATTGTTTGAGGACCGCCAACTCTCTATTTTGCTTGTTGAGGATGAAGAGGTAAACCGCAAAGTTGGAACCATCATGCTCGGCAAGCTTGGCCACGCGGTCCAGATAGCTCGAAACGGGGTCGAGGCCTTGGACCTGCTCGAAAGCGATTGGTTCGACTTGGTACTGATGGATGTGCATATGCCAACCATGGACGGCGTGACGGCTTGCAAGTCGATCAGGGCGTCAGGCCGACCGTACGCCGCCGTTCCCATCATAGCCATGACCGCCTACACCCTGGAAAGTGACCAGGATCTGTTTCGAGCAGCCGGCATGAACGGCTATATCTCCAAGCCGGTAACCCTGGAGGTTTTGGACGAAACAATTAAAACTGTATTAAAACAGCAGGAGAAATGACCATTTAAAGATGCGGTCTCCGAGACAATGTTTTTTGTCGATCCTTCGGATCTCTTCTTGAAAAAAGAGCGACTCTGGTTCGGACTGATGTCGAAATTGCTTTAAGTTTGACACCGCTCGCAACAGCATAGTCCCCCTGCCACCATCCCAGTCATGTTCATGTCTTCGCGACTCGTGTAACGTCCCTGAAAAATACGATAACATTTTTATAAAAATATAGATTCTGAAGCATGTTGTCCCTGAGACATGCACGACCTAGCCCCGAAGCTTGTGCATCTCCTTGAGCACCATTGGCGTCGTGCTGCCCAATCCTCTGGCCGAATGTAGCGAAAGGACGCGGTCTTGCGCTCAATGTTGGCCTGAATCGGCCCGCTGCCTCCGTTGCAGCCAGTCGGCCGGGTATCCCCTACTGGCAGCCCGTTGTTAATGGGACACTCCCGTCAATGGCGGCCCTTCCCAGTCCTTGTAGGGGCCGCCGTTTTGCAAGGCAGTCCACTCGGTTGCCAAGCCCAATTCTGCGGCCTTCTCCTTTGTCGGCTGCCCAGTTTCAAGGTCCCAGCCCCTCAAGGAATAATAATAGTCCATTTCCTCATGAATAATCTTTTCATCTTCTGCAGTCAGGCCTCGCGCGCCATCGCCGATCGGCTGGTAGAAATATTCAGGAAACTTGTCCTGCTTTCGCGTCATCCCCAGTCTGGCATCAATCATCCGCTGCAGGTTGAATATTCTTTCTCCTATTACTTCAATGGATTCTGGCGTAAATTCTTTTCCCGTCGCCGTGGACAACATGCGCGCGGAAATGCCGGCCCGCGTGATATTGTTGTCCACGATGCAGGCTATGCGTCGGCACAGGATGAGGCTTTCATTGGCGACAACCCAATTGCCTATCCTGACGTTCAGCTTGCACCACCCTTTGGGCTCACCCTTGCTGAACAATGCATGGTCATCAGTTCCGACGACCTCCTTGACTATTTCGGACGCCTCCTCCCTTGTATACCCTCTGCCAGAACGAAGTCCTTCCTTTCCCGGGAACTCCCAACTGAAATCGGCCAGACCGACCGACTGCCACCCCCAGGTCTCCAGGCAAGCGCCCCTATAGGGCGTAAAGTGGCACATGACAGCCGGTCCGATATTCCTCCTGTCCGTTCGCGGATCGTCCTTGCCGTATCCGGTCGTCCCCCGCACCGTGTTATCGTACTTCCGGGCTTCGGGAAAAAGCCTAGCAATGTTCATTTTCCCTTCGGCGACAAGGTTGCCGATACGCTCCCTTTTCGCCATCCGGTGGATCATTTCCTCAATAACCTTGCAATCCCCGGAATTGAGTTCCAGGCCGTCGGTATCGTTCGCAGAAAGGACTCCCTCTTTGTATAATTGTATCACGATGCCAATATCGCCGGGTCCTTCTTTCCAATCTATTCCATAGTCATTGAACAAATCGGACAAGTAATTCAATGCTTCAAGATCGTTGACACCAAGAGCTGAAAAACTCTCCTGATTTGCGATCTCCGGCCCGGTTCCGCGTGTCCGGTATTTTCCCCTGCTCTGTTCATGATATCCACAACAAGCCATATGACAGTTCCAGCAGGCTTCGAGCCTGACCGCGTAATCATAAATATGCTCGGCTATTTTGGGCTTGAAAGGTGTCGTATGAAAATAGGCGAGCCAGAGTGCAAAGCGAGGCCAGGCGCTGTTCTCTTTAATGGCATTGCGAAAACCTGCATCGTTCTCCAGAAATGCTTTCGGGTCGGCAACCGTGACGCCCTTTTTGCCTCTGACGACAATGGCCTTCAGATTTTTCGACCCAAGCACGGCTCCTGTACCACATTTGCCGCCAGCAGACTTGAATCCATCGATCATGGCGGTTGCATGACGTACCAGGTTTTCACCAGCTGGCCCTATGACAACGCTGCAGACTTCACCATGCTGCTTTTTCAGCGTCGACACCGTTTGGTGCGCGCCCAGTCCCCACATTTCCGATGCATCCTTAATGTCCACGGTGTCGTCGTCGATCCATAAATACACCGGATGGTCGGCTTTCCCCGTAATGACCAATGCGTCATACCCCGCCTGCTTGAGCATCGCATGGACGAAGCCGCCGCCCGAGCCACCGCCAAGATGCCCGGTCACCGGGCTGATGTATTGGTATATCCCTCTTCCGCCCTGCGTGGAGATCCCGGTTAACGGGCCCATGGCGATAACGAGGATATTGTCTGGACTCAACGGGTCGAACCCCGCCCGTATATCCTTCTCAAGCATATAATCCCAGATAATCTTGTCGGCGAGCCCCATCCCTCCAAGATATTTCTCGAGCAATTCCTCAGACAATGGTACCTTTTCTATAGTGCTTTCCGACAAATCAACTTTCAGAAGGCAGCGGTTCCAGCCACAGACCAGGGTGTTTTCATTCTCTTCCATACTATACTGCCTTCTCAATCTTGAGAACCAAAGAGGGACACTTCTCGACACACCGTGGAACATCGTCATTATCGTGGCACAGGTCGCATTTCACGATCTTATCAAGCTCTTTCGAATACCAACAGGCATGATATGGACAAGCCTTCACACAGGCTCGACAGCGAATGCAAGCATCGTAGTCAATCAAAACGGCGCCTAGCTTCTCGCTGCGAAAATGGGCGTGCTTTGGGCAGACCTCATCGCAAGGCGGTATTCCAGGACAATGCCGGCATATCGAATGATCAAGCATTTGTTCCTTTTCGTGAAGAGTCCACTCGTTCGTGTAGTGGCCGATTCTTATTCCGGAAAATTCCGACGAACTGCGTCCTTCATGCGAAAGCGCGCACACCGCCATACAAGACATGCAGCCTGTACACTTTTCACTTGGCCTGACGTGATCGTTGGTGCAAGCCGTTTCCCCTTCAACCACAATTATCCGCATGATATTCTTCATTTTATAGACGGGCAAGGCGCGTCTGGCATCTTTCATGTCTTGATCGTTTTTCTTTTCCATCGCGGAACCCCCTCGTTCCCCCGGCGCGGACGCCCTTGCCCGTCATGCGGCGGCCGGATGCAATGTTTCACCCCTTGTCGCGTCCCATGCGCAGGCGGCTACAGCCATGAGCAGGACAACAGCATCCGCGCGCAGGCCGGCACGACAAAGGCTCGCCATCAACTGGCCGTGCTCGCAACGCCCAACAGATGCCTTCCAGCATAATCCGCCTTCGCCCACCTTCCTTCTTGGCATTGCATAGCACGGAGTTACCGTCGCAGTCTGTCAAGGTTTTCCCTGACACCTTGTAGCGGAAATCGGGGACAGACAATCAAATGGTTTCGCAGTAACAGTTTGCTTGTCACAAACACGCCCCACGAGCATTGGCCTCTATGTTTTCAACGTCAAACATAGAGCAGCTGCTTCAATATACACCAACAATACCTTGGAAATGACAGCTTAATCTGTAGTAAACAAGGAGAAAAACGGGTGAGACTCATTGATCTGAGTTGTTATTTGGAAGTAAATCCCTTTGCAGAACCGTTTCCAGTATCCATCAACTTCCACTCTCACAGCGAATCCGCCAAGACATTAGCCAACATGTTGGGTCTGGAGCCAAGCGCGTTTAATGACGGATTGGCCTTGACCCATGAAGACTTTAGCGGACAATTCCACTGCGGAACGCATATTGACGCACCGCTGCACTTTGGACCGATTGTCGAGGGCAAGCCCGCCAGGGGGATCGATGAAATACCATTGGATTGGTTTTTTAACGACGGCTTGCGCCTTGACATGCGCCATATCCCTCGAAACGGCCTCATTACCGTACACGATGTCCAGAACGCTTTGCAACAAATCGACTATACCATCAAGCCATTTGACATTGTTCTGATCTGGACCGATTTCGACAAGCTCATCCATACCGAGGCGTACCTCAAGGAACAGCCTGGCATGAGCAGAGAGGCCACGGAATTCATCCTCGACCAAGGCGTCAAGGTCATCGGCGTCGACATGTACGGGTTTGACCGCTCTTTCGGTTTTCAGGCCCGGGCCTATAAAACGGGGGAGATCAAGGAACTCTTTCCCGGACACATGGTTGGACGTGACAAGGAATACGTCCATATCGAAAAGATGGGGAACCTTGACGCCCTGCCAGCCGCCTTTGGATTCAAGATTGCCTGCTTCCCGGTCAAGGGACGTCATTGTACCGCCGGTCAGACCCGCGTCGTCGCCATCTGCGCATAATGCCGCGAAACTCTCCCAGGAGCCTGCTATGAACGTCGAAACCCGATTGCCTTATCTGAAACCGACGGAACTCGATCCCGAACAGAAAGCCTTTTACGATCTGCACTTGGAATCCATGAAAACCATGCCTTACGTCTGGATGCTGGAAAACGGAGAACTGAACGGACCTTCCAACCTGCTGCTCCATGAAGCGAACATCGGGAACATGCTGTTCCCCTTGAACCGGGCTATCATCGCGAACAGTGTCAAGTCGGCGGGGGCTATTGCCCACGAAATTGCTGTTCTGGTCACCGTTTCCGCCGCCAAAGCCCAGTATGGGATGTATGCCCATACGAAACTGGCCCAGGCGGCCGGACTGAGCGATGACAAGATTAGCACGATTTCAGCAGGAATACGGCCGGCCGACCTGACAAGAGAAGAAGGGGCGGCCTACGATTTGGCGTATTCGCTGTGCCAAAGCGGAGCGATCTCCGGCATGGTCTACGACAACGCCATAGCGCGTTTCGGCGACAAAGGCTGCGCGGCCCTCGTCTTGGCGATTGGCATGTTCAAGATGATCGGAACCATCCTGAACGCTTACAATGAACCTGTCCCCGAGTATAGGGCGTAACCGCTTTCGCATGAGATGCCCTCAGGCCGGCTCCGGTCCTCCCAAATTCCCGCGTTATCCTGTGTCAAGGACGCTCCCCGGCAACCCTCGGCCGTTGCAGCAATTTCCCCGCCGTCTGCCCATGCGCGGGACAGGCCAAACGAGGAATCTTCTGTCCAAAATGCCACCCGCGCAACACAGTCCGATCAAAAAACACAATTCCGGGCCGTCTATCCCGTCTGCTGCCCATGCACGGGCCAGCGTCTGCCCGAACTTCCTCCAAAATTTACTACTTATTCCATATCTTTATCCAAGCGGTTATCCAGCCCGGTTATCCACATGACAAAAGGGGTCAGGCCAAACATGACCAAACCCCTTGATTCTCTCTGGTGCGCTCCATCCGTTGCTCCTTCCGATCAGGTGTCATGCACTTCACTCGAGGTCCGCTCGCCAAGGACGTCCTCTACATAGAGCATCCGGACGAGAACGAGCCCCGTCACCGTGAGGGGGGTTGCGAAAATGAGGCCCGGCAAGCCGAGGACAAGCCCAAGAACGAGCTGTGCGCCGATCAGCAGGATCGGCGGCATAGACACGGCGCGACGCTGGATGACCGGCGTGACCAGCACGTTTTCCAGTTGCTGGATGAGGAAATAGAGGCCAACGACGAAGGCAACTTTTCCGGGGCCAGCCGACAGAGCTAGGAGGACGGCGGGCAAGGCGGCGAGTATGGGACCGAAATTGGGAACGAAATCCAGAAGCGCGGCGGTGACGGCAAGGGCCACGGCCAACGGGATGTCGAGAAGAAACAGGCCCAGCCAAGTCAGGATGCCGACGATGGCCATGGCCATGAGGCGTCCCACGAACCACCGGGTCAAGGCGACCGAGAGGGTTTCGATCACCTCCTTGGCTCGGAGGCGCCTGGCCCGGGGAACAAGGCGCAGGATGCCGGAGACGTAGAGATCGGGCTGTAACGCGCCGTACAGGCCAACGAACAGTACGGTGACAAGAGCTACAAGGCCGCCAAGGATCGTGGAAAAAAGGCTCACGGTACGGCTGATGAACTGGCCGACCTTGGACAGGTCCGCCACTCCCGATGCCTGGCGGAGGAACCTGCGGCCCAGAGAGGACTGGCCAAGCCTCTCTTGCAGGCCCTCCACGGTGGAGGCGACCTGGTCGATCATGTGCTGCATCTGGTCTGCCACCGACGGGCCCATCCCCCAGATTCCCAGGACCAGAATTCCAAGGAGGAGGCAGACAACCACGCCCACTGCTGCCGGATGAGGAAGCTGTGTCCAGCGCTTGATCCGGTTCGTCATCGCTAAAATGAGTTGGGAAAGCAGGATGCCGGCGAAGACGAGTATAATGGCGTCTGAGGCTTTCCAGAGAAGATAGAGGACCAGGACAGCAGCCACGACGAGGGATAAAAGGATCAGATATCTTTTCGCGTAATCGATGCAGCCAGGTCCCTGATGCATGACTTGTTCACCTCAAAGGGTTTATGCCCATTGTTGGCACTCCATCCATCCCTCCGCACAGCCCGAATGGAGAGGCGAAAGCAATCAAGGGAGGCAGTTTCATCATGACCTCATGCAACCCCGTCCGGAGTCTTGGGCCGTCCCGCCGCACTGCACTTTCCGTCACGTTTTCATTCAGGTGATTCAGGAGGAAGGGGCGCATGCTCAGCCACAGGGTGGATGGCGGCCCGAGACCACGGAATTGAGGCCGCGTGGTTGGGAAGGCCGGAGGAAACTCTCGGTCCGTATCAGTCCTTAGCCCCAATCGCTCGCATGAATGTATCGTAGCGCTCCCTGATGTCCCGCAAGTCGTCGGGCGGCATCTCGCGGTGCTCGGCCGTCCACAGCACCATGCGGGCCTGGCGCAGCAGGGCCTGTCGGTCCTCGGGATTCCGGGTGCGGCCGGCGATGGTGTTGATGGTTTCAAGCAGCCGGATCATCACCGGGATGTTGGCGTTTTGCCGTATCAGGTTGAAAGCCGCGTCCACCGCGCCGGGAAATGATGTCGGATACGCGATGATCCGCAGGTGCCCGTCCTGGTCGTAACGGTAAGGCGAAGGGATCGTCCGGCCCGCCAGACGACACAGGGCCGCCCCTAGCCTGTCGATGCAGACGATGGCGGTAAAGGTGTCGTTGATGCCCGGCGACAGAGCCCGGATGGCGATCTCCACGAGTTGGTTGATGCACATTTCAATGTCTTGGACCGGGGTCCGCTGCCGGCCAAGGATGAACTGGCCGTTCAGGTCGCCGGCAAGGTCCTCGGAAGCCGCGTCCGCCGGCCAGACCCGGGCCAGGTCCGCGCTCTGGGTCATAAAATCGCCGGGCCGAAACTCAAGTTGCACAACAATATCCCGCTCCCGGGCAATAGCCATAATGCTGTCCGCGTCCACGGCCTGCACGTAGCCGGTTCCCGTGGACGCAACCTTGCCGAACGTTTCCGACAACTCCCTGTGCCGCGCCTCCTCGTTCCCTGTCGCCGGTCCGTGGCCGATGTCCTCGGGATAGAGATCGTCGGTGATCCGCTCCAGGTCGCGTTCGACCATGGCGATGATGTTGTCGGCCTGGATTGAGGAGGCGACGTGGTGGATGAAGTAGATGACGTAAAAAAAACTGAGCAGGGCGAGGATGATGCCGAGGGTGATGGCCAGGTGGGGAACGAAGGGCTCCTCGCGGCGGATCGACCGCAACACGAGCAGGCAGTACAGGAAGGTGGCGATGAAAATGCCGAGCACGGCCTGGTTGGTCCGGTCGCGCATAAAATTTCCGAGCAGCCTGGGGCCGAACTGCGAGGAGGCGAGGGTCAGGGCGACCACGGTGATGGAAAAGACCACCCCGGCCACGGTGACCGTGGAACTGGCGATGGCCGACAGGACGGAGATGGAGCTCTCGGGACCGCCGGAGTAGATCCAGCCGAGCTTTTGCAGCGTCGCCTTGGCCAGGAGCTCGTCCAGGGCAATCATGCCGAAGGAGGCCGCAATGGCCGTGACGGCCACCCCGGATGGGATGAACCAGAAGCTGGCCGTGACGTGGTACCACAAGTGACGCAGTCGGACCTTCACGGCCCCTCCTCGGTTTATGATTCATGTCGCCCGGCGTTCGATATCCGTCAGTCTGGCCCCTGTTCACGAACGGACGCGGCGTCAATCAACACCCGCTGTATCTCTGGAAAACTCTTGAGAATGGTTTTTTTCATGGATGGAATGCCCGATTCAATCTCCCCTATGGGAATGGTAGCCTTGAAGTCGATGCTGATGGCGACGACAATGAAACGTGGCCCCATCTGCAACGTCACGATTTCTTTGACCAGGCCCACATCGGCAAAATCCTCGAGCAGGTTCCTGATGCCCTGATCCGTTGCGGCAGCGGGGCCAGATAGCCCACCACAGCCCCGAAGAGCAGGGTGGCGCCGGCGAGCAGTCCCCACATGCCGGCTTTGAGTCAGATTGGCACTCCGACACCTCCTTCACGCGGTCCTCCAGGGACCAGACCTTCCGCCATGATACTCTGACAGGAGTACCGCAACAAGCCTCCTCACAAAGAAGATGGATTGCGAGACGCCGCCAAAGGGTATGGACAGCAGCGCGATTGGGGTTGAGGCATCCCTCCGCGATCTTCCTGGCGGCTTTCCCCCGATCCAAATATCGTGCTACCGTGATCCGTTATCTCGGGTATTGGTTCCGAGGCCTTCATCGAAGAGTGAAAGATTATTGATCGAGGTCTTCATGCGACAGCGCTTCCTTCTCCTCCACCTCTTTTTCCTGTTCACTGCCTCGGCCTTTGCAGCGCAGTCGGGACCGGGAAATACTCCGGTTCCTGTCAGCCAAGCCCCGGCCGTGGTTCGCGACACTTTGGCCGGCATGTGGCAGAACATCCTGGGGTTCCTGCCATTTGTCGTGGCGGCCCTGATCATTGTCGTCCTGACCGCCATCGCCTCCGGCATGGGAACCGTGCTCGCCCGAAAGGCCTTCGCCCGTTCGCGGGTCCGGCATCCGTTGCAGGCCCTCTTCATCCGCTTCATCCGCTTCGGAATCTGGTTCGGCGGCCTGCTTGTGGCGGCGGTGATCATTTTTCCCAACCTGACACCCACCAACGTCCTGGGCGGCCTGGGTATCGCTTCCTTGGCCTTTGGGTTCATCTTCAAGGAGTTTTTTGAAAATTTTTTTGCCGGTATTCTCATCCTTTGGCGTTTTCCCATTGATGTCGGCGATTTCATCGTCTGCAAGGAAATCGAGGGGATGGTCGAGGAGATCTCCGTACGCATGACGCTGATCCGCCAGGTCAGCGACGAACTCGTGCTCGTGCCCAACAGGTTTCTGACGGAAAATCCGGTCAAGATCCTCACCAACCTGCCCAAGCGCCGGGTCCTGGAAATCATCAACGTCGGCTATGGAGGATCTGTGGGGAAAGCGGTGGCGGTCATCCGTAAGGCGGCAACGGGATGCGGAACCGTGGACAAGGGCCACCGGATCGAGATCATGGTCAAATGCCTGTGCCCGAACGGCGTGGACATCGAACTGGCCTGGTGGACCGACCCCAC
Source organism: uncultured Desulfovibrio sp. (assembly GCA_964539435.1). Lineage (GTDB taxonomy): Bacteria > Desulfobacterota > Desulfovibrionia > Desulfovibrionales > Desulfovibrionaceae > Solidesulfovibrio. The sequence continues at coordinate 5,127 of CAZIJE010000002.1, read as the reverse complement.
GCCCTACGACGTCCGTCGTTCCCGAGGGGAGGTACTGACCGCAGTCAAGCAGGCCCTGGAGGCCGCGGGTATCGAGATGCCGTCGCCGTACCGGACGGTGGTTTTCAAAAACAGGCTCGACGTGGCGGCCACGGTGGCGACACCCGACGGAGAGACCGGGGCCGACGGAGACGGCGGGGAGGACGGTTCATCGGACCGGAAGGACGGCAACGCATGAGCCAACGACGCTCGCCATCTTCGAGTGTTTCCCCCTGAACCATTGCCCCTATGCTCAGGAAGCGGGAAAGGTATTTCAAAAACGGCATTGCGAATAGGGAGTCATCTGCTACAATCGGCATCGTTTCTCTCCCATTCATGAAGGAGGGTGATGATGCGATCATGGTTGATAAGGGTATGCAAGCTGTTAATAGCGACAGCTTGCGGCATTATCTTCTTTCCTGGAACTGGAGCAGCCCTGGAGCAACGGGACATGGTCTCCTACCTGCGGGGACCGTACAATTTCAAACAGTTCTGGCGCAATCGTCAGGCCTATCAGATCTCAGCCGGCATCCATTTCGCCCACGGAAAACAACATGACGTCCTGCTCCTCAAGATTTTCGGACCCGACCCGGCGATCAACGATCTGCGGTTTGACGTCGAGTGCCTGGAATACCAGAAAAATCCGCCCCGGACCGAGCCGACCATGGAGCTGTTCGCGCCGTTTACGGCCCGGGTCATGTGGCAACTTTTTCGGGCCATCGACTGGACCCACATCCACCACGAGCAGACCTACGACATCCTGGCCGACCAGGGCATCCCCTGGAACCGCAAGAAAGAATGGACCGACCGGGCGGTGGACTACTACCTCAGAAAATTAGATATTCCCCGAAGTTCCGCTCCCTTGGACGTGACCATGCGGCGGGCGGCGGTCATGATGAAGCCCTACTTCACCGGCTTTCGCAACAACTATCCCCTTTCCAACAACTTCTTCTACGCCGCCCACTGGTGGCACCCGGCCATCTACGAGGCGCAGATGCTCGGCGGCAACGGTCCAGCACAGGAGGCCATGATCCGCGCAACCGACCGGACCTTCTACGATCAGGTCCTGGTGAACCGGCCCAAGCGGATGCTCCTGTCCCGTGAGATCATGCCCAAGTACTCGCGGCTCTCCCCGGAGTCGGCCAACATCTTCGACAACCTGCATATGCTCCACGGCATCGCCTACGACATTCTGGCCTACGACGGCTGGACCATCGAGCAGAAACGGGCCGAACTGTATCGGGTCATCCGGGCCATGAGCTACCACCCCGGGGACGAACAACTCGCCCGAAAGTTTACCATCGAACGCCCCGACGTGGACCCGAGGGTCTACGAGGACTGGATGCAGACGTCCGAGGGCGACATGAACCGAATCATGAAGGAGATGTTTCAGGAGATGATGCCCATGATGATGCCGGGCGGCATGTCTCCGGCCATGCATCAGGCGGCCATGGACCAGTTGCGCAAGAAGCTGGCTCCGGGGATGGAGCCCGGCGAGATTCCCGGCTCCCTGGCCGACGCCCTCACGCAGGTCATGCCGGGCATGCACATGATGCCCGAGTCCATGGAGCCCGGGGCCACGCCCCAGCAGATGGTCGATCTGATGCTCTCGGGCTGGCGCGACAAATACGGGAGCCTGCCCGATGTCGCGCCCATGCCCATGGACCGCGACCCCGTGCCCCCGGTCGACCTCGTCCTCGTTTCGCAAGGCAAAGGAGAATGACCATGCCGGACCGTTGCCGCACCCTCTTCCTCCGCCTCCTGCCGCTGCTGTCCCTGCTGCTTCTGACCGCCTTGCCGCCGGCGGGCATGGCCCTGGCCGGCGACCATTACGATCTCGAGGAGGATCTGCCGATCCGGGTGGAGGACGCCATGCCCACCCCGTTTATGAACCGGGAAGTGCAGACGGTTCTGCGCTACCAGCGTGAGGACAATAAAAAGGACCTCTTTTACGGCCAGCCCCGGGTGGCGGTCGGCATCTGGCCCAACACCGAACTGCGCGTCGGCGTGCCGCTTCGGGCCGGCACGGCGGACAAGCGGGGCAGCGGGGACATCGAGGCGTCGCTCCTCTACAACTTCAACCAGGAGGCGCGGTGGTTTCCAGCCCTCGCCGTGGAAGGCAAGGTGGATATTCCGACCGGGTACAACAGCCGGGGCTGGGACACCGAGGTCAAGTTCATCGCCACCAAAACCCTGGGCGAGACCAGCTATTTCCACCAACTCCACGTGAACCTTTCGTGGCTCCACAATGACCGGCCCGACCATCGTGAGCGCGAAAACGGCTGGGTCGGGGTGGTCGGCTATTCCATGCGGGTTGGGCCGGACCTGGTCCTTTTGGCCGACGTCTGGCGGGAGTGGAAGGCCCAGAAGGACAAGAAGGAGAATATGGTTGAGGCAGGCCTGCGCTACATGTGGAGCCCGCGCGTTGTCCTTTCGCTCGGCGGCGGCGTCGGTTTCGCCGACCAGTCCCCGCCGGGCCGGGTCACCACCGGCGTTCAGGTCTCATTTTGAGGAAAATTCCAATGCCTGGCAGTTCTCTTCAACCATAGATTGATAGCAAGCATACGCCTGAGCGTCCCATGGACGTATACCGGGATGGCCACGCGGCCTCCAAGGCGGCATGAGCACCAACAGGGTTGTAGCTTAGCCACGCCGCCGACCTGTCCATTCGGACCACCTCAAAAAGGGGCTAGGTCAATTACGACCTAGCCCCTTGATTCTCTCTGGTGCGCCCACAGGGATTCGAACCCCGGGCCGTCTGCTTAGAAGGCAGATGCTCTATCCGACTGAGCTATGGGCGCGCAACCGTGATTCCTAAACAAGCCACACCGTCCGGTCAAGGCCGCCCTTGACGAAACACCACCGCGAGCACAAACTGCTTGACCCCGGCCGCTGCCGCAATCAGGAGTGAGACATGAACCTGCGTGTGCTCGGTTGCTCCGGCTCCGATCTCCCCGGCCATCACCTGACCTCGTTTCTGGTCAACGACACGATCCTGCTCGACGCCGGATCGGTCACCGCCGCCATCGACCTGGCCGCCCAGGCCAGGCTGGAGCACATCTTCGTCACCCACGCCCACCTGGACCACATCAAGGACATCCTGTTTCTGGCCGACAACCTGATCGAGTTCTTCGCCGGCAAGCACCGGCCGCCGCTTGAGATCCACGGCCTGCCCCAGGTCCTGGACGCCATCGCCGCCCATCTCCTAAACGACACCATCTGGCCGGACTTCACCGTCATCCCGGAAAAGTCCCCGGTCCTGACCTACGCGCCCATGACGCCCGAAGTTCCGGTCGTCATCGGCGACGTCACCGTCACCGCCTTTCCGGTCAACCACGCCAAGGCCGCCTCGGGATTCGTCCTCTGGGAGGACGGGGGAGCCAAAAACCTGGCCTACACCGGCGACACCGGCCCCTGTCCCGCCTGGTGGGACTACTGCGACCGCCTGCCCTTCGCCCTGTCGCACCTCATCACCGAGGCCTCGTTTCCCTCGGACATGGAAGCCCTGGCCACGGCCTCCAAGCACCTGACGCCGAAGCTCTTGCGAAACGAGCTGGCCAGGCTGCGGGCCAAACCCGAAATCCACATCTACCACATGAAGGCCCCGTTCGCGGCCCAGATCCAGGAGGAGCTGCGGACCGAACTGGCGGGCCACACCTACCATCTGCTCAGGGAACATGAATCCATCGTCATCTGATTTCACCGACTTCGCGGGCTTTTCCGCCTATCTCGACAGTCTGGGGCTTTTCCACATGGAGCTCGGCCCCCACAGGATGCGGGCCGCCCTGGCCGGCCTGTCCCTTGCCACCCTGCCCCACCTGGCCGTCCAGGTCGTCGGCACCAACGGCAAGGGCTCCACGGCCGCGTATCTCGCGGCCATGCTGTCGGCCCACGGCCTGCCCACGGGCCTGTACCTCTCCCCGCACTTCGTGAGCGTCCGGGAACGGATCCTCATGGCCGGCAGACAGCTTCCCGAGGAGGACTGGGTCGCGGCCGCCCGGGCCGCCCTGGACGCCACGGCACCCGGCGGGGACCGGGGCCGGCTCACCTATTTCGAACTCCTGACCGCCATGGCCGCCTGGCTGTTCGCCCACCACGGAGCCGAGGCCGCCGTGTACGAGGCCGGACTCGGCGGGGCCGGCGACGCCACCACCGCCCTTGGCCGCGATCTCGTGCTTTTTACGCCCATCGGCCCGGACCACGCCGCCGTCATCGGCCCGACCCTGGCCGACATCGCCCGGGACAAGGCCGGGGCCATGGTCCCGGGTGGCGTGGCCGTCACCGGCCCCCAGGCCCCGGAAGTCATGGACGTGCTGCGCCGGGAAGCCGGGCGGCTGGGAACGCGCCTCTACGACGCGTCCGAGCTTGCCGCGTACGACCCGGCCCGCCGCCGGGGCCTGCTCCTCGGCCGCAAGTCCCTGGAAATCCCGAACGCCAGGCTGCGCCTGGCCGGGCCGCACCAGGCCCGAAACGCCGCCCTGGCCCTGGCCGGATTCTCGGTCTGCGCCGATCTCCTGGGCCTTGCGCCGGACGCCGCCGCCCTGGCCCGGGCCCTGACCGTGACCTTCATACCCGGCCGGCTGCACCTGCTGCGCCTGCCGGGCATGACCCCGGAACTGCTCCTGGACGCGGCCCACAACGTGCCGGCCCTTGGCGCGCTCCAGGCGGCGCTGGTCTCCCTGCGCCTCGCGCCCGCGGCCATGATCTTCACCTGCCTCGGCGACAAGGACCTGGCCGGCATGGCCCCGCTGGCCACGAACCTGACCACGGGTCCGATCTTCGTGCCCGAGCTGCCCGGCGTCTCCCGGGCCAGGCCGGCGGCCGAGGTCGCGGCGGCGCTGGGGCCCCGGGCCGTGGCCGTGGCCGATCCGGCCGCCGCCTTGCTGGCGGTGCGGGACATGGCCGACACGGTCCTGGCCTGCGGGTCGATGTATCTGCTGGCCGCCCTCTTTGCCGGGCAGGAAAATTGATCTTGCCCGGGATTGCGGCTACGCCTTCCCACAGTTTTGCGTCGCGGCCCGGCCGCCAACCCGAACCCTCCCGGATGCGCCCGTGCAACACCTCTTTCGCCTGCTCCCGTCCGTGGACGCGGTTCTGGCCTCGCTGACC
>CAZIJE010000001.1:50911-110281 GCA_964539435.1 uncultured Desulfovibrio sp. | reverse complement strand
TCGTCTGCTCGCTCACGCCGTGGCGCTTGGCGACCTGGGCCACCGGATCCTTGTCGGCCTCGCGCAGGATGCCGACCATCTGCTCTTCGGAAAATCTTTCCTTCCTCATAGCTCCCTCTGCGTCGTCGGGAGCCACCTTCTCAAGTTTCAGATGGACCGAAAAGCCCCGGGCAGGTCAAGGAATATGGCGAAAATAATTTTTTAAAAATAACTATCTTAAAATTTTAGAAACGAAAAAGAAAATAATATCGCCGCCGACAGTTATTAACCGCCCTAGCATTACTGCAAGAAGAATATTAGCATCGGAAAATTCATGTTTCATAGCATAAAGTAAAACTAATTCACGCACCCCACCCCCGGCAGGCGCGCCTGGTGTTAAAAGACCAATTGTCCATGAAGCAACGTAAGAACCCCCAAGAAAAATCCAGTTTTTATTTAGGCTATCTGCATAGGGAACAACCTGAATCAGGACAATAATAAATATGACTCCTGACATAAAATGAAAAAGAAAGTATAAGACAAAAGCCTTTGCGATTAGCCTATCTACGAAATACCAAAGAATGAGCACACTTGAAATAGAAAAACCCCAGAACAGCTGAAAGCTTGTGGAAGCTTCAAAAAGTGGAAAAAATACCGACAATACCAATATACTGAAAATACAGCCCGAGGCAGAAATCAGACCGACCTCCCAGGCTGTAGACTTAGCCAATGACCGCCCAGGCATCCCCGCCGCCATTCCCATGGCTTGGCGTCCTGCAAAGTGAAAAATATTACCTGGTACGTATTTGGCTAGTTGTGAAAAACCATATATCTTTAGTGCCATCCGACGTGTTGAGATAGTTCCTAGATGGTGTAATACATACCACCAAGACAAGGCAAGCATCCCACTTACAAGAGCATAGATGAGGGTTAGCACAGCTAAAGTGGCCCAGCATCGAAGTCCAATGCGGGAAAGATCTAAGCTCTTTCCGTATTCGCGCAACAACAAGACCAGAAAGATGATCCCAAGCAATGCTAAGGAATTGCCGGCCAAATTTAAAATTCGTCTAAAAGATGATCGCATGACTCGAAATATTAAATATATGGTCTACAAAATAATATCGTCCACGGGAGAGGGCACTTGATCTCAATTATCTCAAAATATCTAGATACCAATTTTATGAAATTGGGTGTTGTCCAATGTTGAATATGCCCAGGTGTATTCCCCCATGCGGACAAATATTTCCCGCGCGCCATATTCAAAATTCGCCAGATTGGCTCTCTTGGGACACTCAACAGGAGATGATGTCCAACCACCCGCTGCAGGGCTTGTAATCCCTTATCCGGATGTTCCAGATGTTCGAGAACCTCGCAGCAGACGATAAGATCAGCCTTATCTTCTTTAGCATCCAGATCATAGAGACTGCGCGATTTAAAAAGTTCGAGAGGAAACCCACATTTTTGAGCGTTTTCACGTGCGATTTCGATGACATGCCCAGAAAAATCACAGCCTCTTGCTGAAAGTCCCTGTTCGTGCCATCTCAAAACCCAGTAACCCTCGCCACAACCGATTTCATGGATCGATTGAGGACAAGCCTGGACTATAAAGCCAGATAGAGCGGCCTCAAACCCTCTCATAAGCAAGTTAACTATCGGATTATTCGAATCATACTTGTTATATGCATTACCGACAACTATACCGTTCTCCTTGCATCCATGTGCAATCTTTAGTTGCATGCTTCGCCCTTCCCAAACACCACAAGCTGGTTAGCCCCAAACAAGAAGCGACGATAGTAGATGAGATGTAGGTCGACCTGATTCGCGAGACGATCAAGGCTGGGACGATCAAGGAAACCATGGTGTTCCTCACTGGCAAGTCGGGAAAAAATCCCAACGGAGGCCCCTAGATTATGGAGCCATGCAACAGAGGGATGTGGCGTTGTAATTACTAGGCGGGATGTAGGGGCAGGGTTCAGATAAGGGATGTAAACACTTAAAAAGTGAACGGGATCGTCAGCGTGCTCGATCGTCGCCAATGACACAATCGTATCGAAGGAAGCTCCTTCCCTAGGTAGAGATGAGAGAAATCGGTATTGCGGAAATCGTTCACGAGCCAATCGCAGCGACTCCTCATCTACATCAATACCGACATAATTGACGGCCTGAACCTTCGAGGCGAGGAAACCGGAACCGCAACCGACATCTAAAATTCGCCCCTGTAAAAAGGAAGAAACCGCCGCGATGCGTTTTCGGCGCAGATAAGGTGACAGCCATCCTTCGGCTGCTTGATCAGCCATTATTACGTCTCCACAATCTTGTAAGTTCACCGTGAGTCAATGTTGACAGTTTACAGCGGATGTCTTCAAGCAATTTACGGTTAGCAGCCAGCAAATCAGTGACAAAGGCTATCAATAATGTTTGAAACCCCATCCCCATTAGCAATCCTGCAAGAATTAAAGATTGAGTATGCCCAGAACCCTCTCCTCTAAAATATTTTACTAAAAACAATAATCCAATCATAAAACCTGAGCCAAACAAAATCGCACCGATAGTTCCGAAGAAACGAAATGGCCTATAGATGATAAAAATACGTATTATTGTGCCGATACTAATCTTTATATATGAAGAAATGCTCTTCACAAGGCGCGACGGGCGTAATTCCTCATTGACGCGCACCGGAACAGAGGTGATAGCCATGTTTTTCTGCCCCGCCTGAATAATAGTCTCAAGGGTATACGTATAATCATGAAATACCATCATATGCTGAGCAGCTATACGACTCATAGCGCGAAATCCGCTAGGCGCATCAGGAATATCTGTTTTACTGGCAATTCTTACAACCCAGCTCCCAATTTTTTGTAACGATTTCTTTAAAAAAGAAAAAGATTTAATTGATTGAATCGGACGAGATCCAATTACTATTTCTGCATGATGCTGAACGATTGGACTCGTTAAGGATAAAATATCGTCTGCATTATACTGATTGTCGGCATCGGTATTGACAATAACATCGGCGCCAAGGCACAAGCAAGCATTTAAACCAGTCATAAAAGCTTTTGCAAGCCCTTGATTATGTGTGTGACTTACTATGTAGTCGGCGTTATATTTTTTTGCAATCTCAACAGTACGATCAGTACTTCCGTCATCTACAATTAACCACTCAACAGCATCAAAGCCAGGAACCACTCTCGGCAATGCTGAAAGAGTCAAAGGAAGAGCCAACTCTTCATTAAAACAAGGAATTTGAATAATAAGCTTCAAGACAGTCTGCACTTTTTATTTAAATTACAATGTGACAATAAAATACCCACCATCTGAAACCAGTGGGTTAAACCAGCAAGCCGAAATTCCAGTGATTGCCGTCAGGCTTCACAGCTTGTTGTTCAACCTCGAAGCCATGAAGGATACTCCTACAACTGATTTCATAAATCCCTGAGAGTAATGATCAGACAGTCGAGGTGGACAAATGCACTTTAGACGATAATCAGGCGCTCATGCCGGACCAGGAAGCGGCGGAAGTTTCACAGCCAGGCAAAGGTCCGCTCGACCTTCCAGCGTTTTCGGTATCGCTGCAGGCTCCTGCCGTCCAGTATCTTCGGCCGTTTTCTTCCCCCTCTGTGCGGATAGATCAACTCAATGACCCGTTTCTCCAGATTCTTTCTGAGCCAATCGGCATCATAGCATTTGTCGGTGATGACGCGCTCGGACTTCTGCCGGGGACGGCCTCGACCGCTTCGCGGAACAGCGATCGTGGCCAGCGTGGCTCCGGCGAGTTTCACCTCCGCCGGGGAAGCTGATTCCAGTCGGACTCCCAAAGGAAGACCATGGCCGTCGACCACCGCCATCCACTTCGTGCCCTTGCCGCGCTTGGTTTATCCGGCACATGCGCCCCCCTTTTTGCCGGGGCGAAGCTCCCGTCGAGAAAGGCTTCACTTCAGTCGAGCTTGCCCTCGGCGTCCAGTTCGGCCAGGAAAGTTCGCCAAGTTTTGAGCCAAATTCCACGCTGCTCCCAGGATTTCAGTCGCCTCCAGCGCGTGCTCGGACTAGGATAGCACACCGGCAGGTCGCGTCACCGCGAACCGGCCTACAGCACCCAGAGGATCCTTTCTATTACCTCTCGATCGCTCCGCCAGGGAGTCCTCGCTCTTTTTCTGCTTTGGGATAAGACGCTGAATCCTTTGTCAACTTTCGACGGTGAGAAAAGGCTTCGCTCGCATGAGCACACCTTCAGAGGGCGAAAATAGCTCAGGCGGAGATTTTTCAAACCACTTCTAATCGTCTCTTTGGTAAGTCCGCAAACTGTAAGGCAGAAGTTTCCTTAAGCCAACAAAGTGCACGCCCCCGTGACCTGCCGGCCTTTTTGTGACATGTCAATTGTTAAAGGCGATCCCTGGGTTTGAGACACTGTCAAGCATCCATGCAAGGGCCCCCGGCTTCATTTTACCAAGCCTCGAATGTGGACGGACCTCATTGTAGATATTCCTGAAAAATCTAGCGGTTAGACCACTGAATGCAAGTCGACTTCCTCCGAATATGTGGGATAGGTCACGCTCTGACTGAAGATGCTTATTGCGATTTGTTCATACGGCGACGAAGTAATGCGTCCGGATCAGACATAGGGGAGACGCGGGCCTGGGCTGGTTATCCTGGGCCGCCCTATCCTCGGTCTATGATGGCGACGACGGGAGGACTCCCCGCAAGGGGCGTTCCTCCCCCCGATACTCTTGTCCACGATGAACAGCGGCCGCTTCCTGGTCTGCTCCAGGTTGTTCCACAGGTAGCCGCCCAGGGTGCCGAAGCCGAGACACAGCAGGGCCACGATCACCAGTTCCAGCACCACCACCGACGGCCAGCCCGGCATGGTGATCCAGCCGGCCAGCGTCGCGATGCCCACGTAGGCGATGCCGCAGAAGCTCAGGAGCGACATGAAAAGCCCGAGCAGCACGAACACGCGCAGGGGAAACGAGGAAAAGGCCACCACCGAGTGGAAGGCGTAGGACAGCTTCTTGCCGAAGGTCCACATGGACCGGCCGTGGACCCGCTCGGCCCGGTCGTAGTGCAGCACGGCCCGGTCGAAGCCGGCCCAGACGATCAGGCCGATCAGGCTGGTCTTTTTCTCCGAGGACTGGAGGATCACCTTGGCCACGCACCGGTCGATGAGGCAGAAATCGAAGCCGCCGGGCGGCATCTCGGGCATGACCGCCTTGCGGTAGAGCCAATGGAAGGCCTGGGCCATGGCCTTGGACAGACCCGGGTCGTCGCGGCGGCGGCGGGCGCACAGCACCACCTTTTTCCCGGCCCGCCACTCGGCCACCATGGCCGGAATCATCTCCGGCGGGTCCTGCAGATCGGCCGACAGGATGACCGCCGCGCCGCAGTCCACGGTCTGGGCCAAGCCGGCAGCAATGGCCGTGAACGACCCGTGGTTGCGGGAGAGAAGCAGGACCCGGACCCGGGGGTCGGCGGCGGCGAGCCCTTCCAGGACCGCCTGGGACCCGTCCGGGGACCGGTCGTTGACGAACTGCAGGACCAGGTCCACGCCAAGGCCGGCGACGGACGCGGTGATGCGGCGGTAGAGCTCGGGCAGGCTCCCCTCGTTGCCGTAGACCGGGACCACCACGGCCAGGCGCGGCCGCGGCGTCGGGCGGCGGACCCGTTTCACAGGCCCTCCGTCGGCCGGCAGGCGGAGCAGGCCATGCCCGCATGGGGCGCGTCCCCGGTCCAGTCGCCGAAAACGCAGCGCAGGCCCTTGCCGCAGGCCTCCAGCCGGCCGCCGCAGCGGCAGACCAGGCCCGCCGGCCGGGCCGGGTTGCCGACCACCAGGGTGAACGGTGGCACGTCGCGGGTGACGACCGCCCCGGCCCCGACCAGGGCGCAGGTCCCCACGGTCACGCCCGGGGTCAGGACCGCGCCGGCCCCGATGGAGCAGCCGTCCTCCAGGACCGTGGCGACCGAGGGGACGTAGCGCTTGCTCCTCGGGTAGCGGTCGTTGGCGAAGACGGCCGACGGGCCGATGAAGACGTCGTTGCCGACCCGCACCCCGTCCCACAGGGCCACGTGGCACTTGACCGTGACCCGGTCGCCGAGCGCCACCCCGCCCTCGATGAAGACGAAATCGCAGATGTTGGCGTCGCGGCCGATGACCGCGCCGGGCAGGACGTGGGCAAAGGCCCAGATCCGCGACCCCGGGCCCACGGTCCCGGACTCGCAGAGCCCGTGGGGGTGGACGAAGACGCCGTCTTGGTCGCTCACCAGTAGTGCTCCCGGTTTTCGCGGTAAAAGGCCAGGGTCCGGGCCACGCCGTCGGCCAGCCGCGTGGCCGGCCGCCAGCCCGTCACCCGGCTGATCTTGCCGATGTCGGTGTAGAAATCCCCGGGCTCCTGGGCCTTGCGTTCGGCGGAAAAGGGCGTGAAGGCCAGCCGGCCCGTTCCGGCCGTCGCCACAATGGCCTCGGCCAGGGTCAGGAAATCCGACGGCGCGTCGTGGCCGATGTTGAAGACCTCGCCCTCGGCCTCGGGCGTGACGGCCAGAAGGAGCAGGGCCTCCACGCAGTCGTCGATGTAGAGGAAGTCGCGCTTGATGCGGCCGTCGCCGTAAATCGGAATGGTGGCGTTGTCCAGGGCCAGGCGCATGAACCAGTTGGCCACGCCGAACCGGTTGTGGCGCATTTGGGCCCGGGGGCCGTAGATGTTGGTCAGGCGCGACAGGACGCAGCGGATGCCGTGGTTGCGCTGATAGCTGGCCATGATGTGCTCGGCGGCCAGGAGCGAGATCTCGTAGATGCCCTTGGGCTCGGGCCGGGTCTCCTCCCCGGCCGGGAGCTTGACCACGGGGCCATACTGGCCCCGCGAGCCGAGCTTGACCACCTTGGCCCGGGGGTTGAAGCGCCGCAGCGCCTCCATGACCACGGTGGTGCCCCGGATGTTGATGTCGATGTCCGGGAAGGGGTCGGACAGGCTTTTCAGGTGGCAGACCTGGGCCGCGCTGTGGAACACGTAGTCCTTGTCCCGGACCAGCCAGTCCATGGCCGCGGCGTCGCGGATGTCGCAGAAGTTGACGGTCACGGCGTCGCGGATGGCGGCGACGTTGTGGAGGTTGCCGCCGTACTCCTCGATCATGGCGTCGGCCAGGGTCAGTTTCGCGCCGCAGGCGGCCAGGCGCAGGGCCAGGCTCGAGCCGAGAAACCCGAGCCCGCCGAGAATCAGGATGCCGCGCCCGGCAAAGGCGTCGCGGAACAGGGCGTCGTTCATGGGGCCTCGAAAAAGACGGTGTCGCCCTTATGCCAGAGCTGGCTGCCCCGGCCCTTGAGCACGATTTCCAGGGTAACGGGGAACTCTTCGTCAGACCAGCCATTTTCCACGCACTCCAGGCACAGGGCGTACTGGTCTCCCTCCGGGGTCCAGCCGCCGGCGCGGCCGGTGAGGGAAAAGAGCTTTTTGCTGAAATTGCCCATGGGTTCGTTGACCGTGACCGAGGCGTCCGGACCGTTGACGCGCGGGTAAAAAACCACCCGGTCGGCGTATTTGCGCAGCGTCACCGACACCCTGGCCTCCCCGTCCCCGTCCGGAGCAAACACGGACCAGCCCGGCGTGGCCGCCGGCACGTCCCGGGGCAACGGCCCGTCCAGGCGCTGCTCGATGTTGGAGCAGCCGAGGAGCCGGGCCTTGCGGGGCCAGGGATCGATGGCGGGCACGGCCAGGGCGCACCTGACCCTATGGAGGACATGGCCCGACGCCGCGCCGAAGCCGAGCAGGGCGCACAGGGCCAGGAACCAGGGGGCCAGGCCGAGCAGGCGGGGCCGGGCGGTCACCTGGCCCCGCTCCCCTGGTCCGGGGCCGCGTCCGGCGGGACCAGGCCGAAGGCCCTGTCGTTGCGGTAAAGCGTCCCCGCAGGCGTCTCGGCCACGGCGGTAAGCGGCGTGTGGCGCGCGGCCAAGTCGTGGGCGGCCGGGGTCAACAGGGCAAATCCCGGCCGCAGGGGACCGTCCAGGCCGCGCGGCCCGTAGAGCTGGATGCCGTAGGCGGCCGGGGCGGCCAGAAACGGCGCGGCCTGGTCCGGGACTGCAATGGCCAGGGTCCGCAGCCAGGGCGATGCATTCTGGAGCCCAAGGTTCAGGGCCGTGTCCATGGCTTTGGCCTGGGCCGCGATGCGCGGTCGAAACCCCTGGAAGTCGTCGTAGGCTGGCCGCAGGAACACGGCGTACTGGTCCAGGGTGGCCGGGAAAAGGGCCAGTCCACCAGCCAGGACCGGGGCCAGGACCAGGGACGGCCGGGCCAGGGTCCTGGCGCAAAGGGCCAGGCCGAGGACGCAGTGGGCCGTCAGCAGCCGGGACAGGTGCCGGCCGGAACCGTTGTACAGGGCCACGAAGAGCACGAGGGGCGCGGCCATGTTGCACAGGTGGATGGCGGCCAGGCGCAGCCGCGCGGCCTTGTCCGCCACCGGCGCGGTCAGGGCCAGGGCCGTGGCCGCCAGCATGAGGAAAAGCGTCAGCAGATGGTAGCGGTTGTCCGCGAAATTGGACAGGTGGCCGATGTTCTGCCGCATGTTCGTCAGCACGCCTTGCAGCCCGCCGGCCGACGCCACGGACGAAACCGTCCACGGTGAAGCGGTCAGGGAAAAGAGGCCGTAGGCGAGCCCCATGGCCGCGCCGCCAAGGGCCAGGGCGCGGACGGCGTCGCGGACGCGGCCGGGCGTGGCGCAGAAAAAAACGGCCGGAAACAGCACGATCCAGGCCGGTCGGGTCAGGGAGGCGACCAGGACCAGGCCGAGCGCGGTCCACAGCCGCCGGCGCGGGGCCGCCGGTCCGCCTTCGGCCAGGCCGGCCAGGAAAAGGGCCAGCACAAGGCCGATGCCGCCCTGGGGGGCGTCCTGGTAGGCCGTGGGCAAGAGAAACAGCAGCGGCGGGAAAAGGGCCAGGCACAGAGCCAGGCCGGCGAACACGCCTAGGGACAGGCGACGGGCGCTGGCCCACAGGGCCAGGGTCAGGACGGCCATGTTGCCGACCGGGGCCAGCCAGTCGCGCCACCCTCCGAGCAGCCGGCCCAGGCCGCCGTAGACCACGGCATAGGCCGCGCCGTGGGGGCCGAACCGGCCGAGCCGGGCCGTTTGGTTGTCCCCGCCGTAGAAGCCGCCGTCGAACCCGGCCGCGGCAAAGGTGGCCGCCTCGCGGGTGTAGAGGTACTGGTCGAAGTCGTAGGCCGGAAAAAAATCCGTGGGAACCGCCCCGAAGGTGCGGCCGAGCAGGAAGAGGGCCAGGAGGGCGGGAACGGCGGCCAGGACCGGAACCGCCACCGCCCGGCCGACACGGAGTGCGGTGTTCATGGGTGTGGGCTGGTCCATAGCACCGGGGCCGGCGACAGGCAACCGAACGGCGGCAAAACCGGCGGCGTCCGGCCCATGCCGGGCCTGGCCCCCGCGGCCGGGCCGATCATTGACAAGGCTGCCGCCACGGGACACAACGCGGCACCGATGATGCGGCTTCGCGCCGTTTGCCGCGCCGCCGCAAACCCGCAAAGGACGTGCGCCCTTGACCGAGCGCCTGCGCGACTACATGGCCGAGGCCGGCCGGGACGGCCTGGCCGCTTACCTGCGGACCCGGGCCAGGACCCCCTGGCGCTACGTCCTGGAGCAGGTCCCGCAGTGGCTGTTGGGATTTCTTCCGGGCCTGCCCGGCATCGCCCTGCGCCGCCTCGCCTACCGTCCGGTCTTCGGCAAGGGCTCGGCCGCGCCCGTGGTCGAGGCCGGGGCGGAGGTCTTTCACGGGGATTCGGTCTTTCTCGGCCGCTCGGTCTACATCGACCGGGGAGTGCGGCTCCACGCCTCCCGGGCCGCCATCCGCGTCGGCGACTGCTGCCGGATCATGCGCGGGGCCTATGTCTGCTCCTACGTCTCCAATGCCGCGCCCGGGGAAGGCGTCACCCTCGGCCCCCGGTGCTGGATCGGCATCAACGCCGTCCTGGCCTCGGGCCAAGGCGGCCTGACTTTGGGCGAGAACGTCCTGGTCGGGCCGGGCGCCATCCTGGTCACCGGGGACCACGACTTCCGCCGGGCCGACCTCGCCACCCTGGACCAGGCCTACGCCGGCCGGCCCATCGCCATCGGGGACAACGTCTGGATCGGGGCCGGGGCCGTGGTGCTCGGCGGGGTGGCCATCGGCGACCGGGCCGTGGTCGCGGCCGGGGCGGTGGTCACCCGCGACGTGCCGGCCGGAACCGTGGCCGTCGGCGTGCCGGCCAGGCCCGTTTCCCCAGCCCCCCTTACCGGGGCGGGGGAGAACTGTTAGGGTCACGGCATCGATGGTATTTCAGGTGAAGATGCCTCCGGCGGCCGGGGGAATCATCCCCCCGGCCGCCTGGGCGGGGGCGGCGGGAAATATGTTGTTGTCATCCACCCGATTTTTCCGGGCATCCGGAAGGCCATCCGGCCGCGAACGGAAACGCGCATGAAGGTACTGCTCTTAAACGTCCCGGACGCCCACGTGGGCAAGACCACCGACGACTGGGACCTGGAGGCCACGGACATCGGCGTCTTTCCGCCCATGGGCATCCTGTACCTGGCCGGGGTGCTCAAGGCCGGCGGCCGCCACGAAGCGGCCCTGCTCGACTGCATCCTGGAGCGGCTCGATCCCGAGACGGCCGCCCGCCGCGTGGCCGCCGCCGCCCCGGACGTGGTGGGCCTGACCGTCTACACCCCCACCCTGTACGACGCCCTGATCCTGACCCGGCGCATCCGGGAGCTGCTGCCACGGGCCGCCATCGTCTGGGGCGGGCCCCACACGTCGCTCTACCCGGACGAATCCATGGCCCAGCCCGAGGTGGACTACCTCGTCCTTGGCGAGGCCGAGGAGTCGTTTCCGGCCTTTTTGGACGCCCTGGAGGCCGGCCGCTCCTTCGACGGCATCCCGGGCATCGTCTGGCGCGAGGACGGGGCGGTGCGCCGGTCGGGCGAGCCGGGCTACGTCAAGGACATCGACGCCATCCCGTTCCCGGCCTTCGAGCTTCTGCCCTACACCCGCTATTTCAGCGCCATCGGCACGGGCCTGCCCGTGGGCACCATCTGCTCGTCCCGGGGCTGTCCGTTTCACTGCACGTTTTGCTGCAAGCCCTACTCCACCTACCGGTCCCGGTCGGTGGCGAACATTCTGGACGAGATCGCGGCCTATCACGCCAAGGGCATCCGGGAGTTCTTCTTTTTCGACGACCTGTTCAACGCCTCGTCCAAGCGGGTGGCGGCCATCGCCCAGGGCATCCTGGACCGGGGCTTCGACATCGTCTGGTCCTTCCGGGGCCGGGTGGACGCCGTGACCGAGGACATGCTGCGGCTGGCGAAAAAGTCCGGCTGCCGGCAGGCCCTTTTCGGCGTGGAGGACGCCTCGGACGAGGGGCTCAAGCTGATCAACAAGAAGATCACCGTGGACCAGGTGCGGCGGGCGGTCCGGCTCTGCCGCAAGGTGGGCATCCTGACCAGCACCAACTGGATCATCGGCTTTCCCCACCACAAGACCCGGGAGGACGTGACGCGGCTTATCGACACGGCCGTGTCCATTGATTCGGACTTCGCCCAGTTCAACATCATGATCGCCTACGACGGCACGGCCATCTTCCGCCAGGGCGTGGAAAAGGGCCTGTTTCAGGCGGACATCTGGCGCAACCACGCCAGAACCCCGGTTCCGAACTTCGTGGAGCCGATCTGGGAAGAACACCTGTCCCGGTCCGAACTGTCTCGGCTTCTCAAGCTCTGCTACCGTCGGTTCTACTTCCGCCCCCTGCCGATCCTACGCAAGTTCCTGCGGGTCCGGCGGCTGGGCGAGCTGGCCCTGTTCGCCAAGGGCGCGCTGACCCTGCTCGGCATCAAAGGCTACCACCGCAAGCGCCACAAGGAAGGCGAAAGCCGTTTCGACGCCGGCCGGGCGTCGTAACCAGAACGTCTCCCTTCACCGGAAGAGAATAAGGAAGATCCTTACTTCCGTCGGTCCGCCGGCCTTTCTGGTCGCTCCGGGACCGCCCGGTCCCGAGGCTTGGCAAAAGCGGCCTTGACGCAAAGCCTTTTTTCTTCCAGTCCAGTCCGACTTCCAGCTTTCGGATGGGCGATTGGTGAAACACCTTTTTGAAGAGTACCGGGCCTCCTGGACCGACGTCCTGGCGGTCTTCACCGTGGTCGCCCTGGCCGTCGCCCTGCGCCTTCACGGCCTGGATGCCACGGAACTGTGGTGGGACGAATTCCTGACCCTGCACCGGGCGCGGCTTCCCCTGGCCGCGCTGTGGGACAGCCTCAACACCCAGGCCGCCTTCGAGGCGGCCACGGACACCTCGCCGCCGCTGCACCACGCCATCATCCATTTCTTCCTGATGGCTGGCAGGACCGAAGGCGTGGTCAAGCTGGCCAGCGTGCTGGCCGGCACCGGTTCAATCGCCCTCCTCTACGTGGTTGGGCGGCGGTTTTTCGGCAGGCTGGCCGGCTTTCTGGCCGCCCTGTACGCGGCCGTGCTCCTCTACCACATGGCCTATTCCAGGGACCTGCGGTGGTATCCGTTTTTTTTCTGCTTTTCCCTGGCCTCGCTGTGGTTTTGCAGCCGATGCCTCTCTCGGGGACGCTTCAGGGACTACGCCGGCTGGGTCGCGGCCTCGGCGGCCATGCTCTACACCTCCTATGTGGCGCTCATGTTCCTGGCCGGCCAGGCGCTTTTCGTCGCCATCGTCTGCCTGGCCGAGCGGGGTTGTCGCCAGCCGGGACGGGGGCTCGGACGTCTCCTCCGGTTCGCGGCGGCCGGGGCCGTTCTGGCGGCGATCTACCTGCCCCAGATGCCGGGCCATCTGGTGACCACCTTCGTGTTCTACCAGCCCGGGACGAACCCCGCGTCTGTTTCGGTCCTCTGGGATGCCCTGGCCGCGTATGCGGCCCTCTGGTCCGAAGCCGGGGCGTGGTATGCCGCAGCAGCCGCGGCCGTGGCTTTGGCCGGCATCGTTCTGGCCGTGCGCCGGGGCCGGGGCATGGCTGTCTTATGCCTGCTCCTGTGGGCGGGCGTGCCCACGGCCATGGCCTTTGCCATCAATGTCAGCGCCGTGGCCCAGGCCAAGTACTTTCCCGGGCTTTTCCTGGCCCTGCTCCTGCTTGTGGGCCTGGGGCTCGCAACGTTGGCCCAATGGGCGGCGGCGATCCTTGGCGGTTCCGCCGGCCTGGCAACGGTTCTTGGCGTGGCCGGCGTCGTGTCCCTGGCCTGGCCCAATATCGCCAAGTACGACGAATTCTACCAAGGCATGCCGCCAACATCGAAGGTCTGGGCGCGACACCTGGCCCTGACCCGGGACGGCGCGGACGCCCTCCTGCTGCAGCGGAGCCGCCAGCGCAAGGTCATCCTGGAATGGTACCTGGGTGAAACCTATCCGTTTCTGTCCGACCTGCCCGGCCCGGCCTACCGCCGGTTCGCCTTTGTGGGGGACGCCGCCCCGCCTCCCGAAGCGTTTCACCTGGAACGCCTGCTCCGCCGGCAAAATGAAACGGTTTCCTTCTGGAGGGGCGGCGTGGCCAGCGACGCCCCCATTCCGCTGGCGCCCCGGGATTCGGGCCGGGACTCCTTTCAGGAAGACTTCGGCGGCCTGGGCCTGTGGCGACGGGCCGCCGCCGTTGACAATCTGGCCCCGGATTTTTCCACCGGACGGCTGGCCCTGGCCTCTTTCGACAGGCCGGGCCGCGTCGTCTACGCCTTCGCCAACCCCACTCGCACGCCCATCCGCCGGGCGACCCTGACCCTGGACCTGACGCTGTTGGACAAGGTCCGGCGATACCGCCCGGACGCCTCGGTCCGGATCAGCGTTTCCGGAGCCGACGAGCGCTGGACCACAATCGGCAAGGCCGATATCAGCACTTTCGTTGCCGCGAATCCGGGCCTGGCCGATCCTGAGGCTACGGGCCGCTTCTCCGCCACCGTGGCCTATGCCCTGCCAGAAGCGGTCACGGCCGGGGAAACCTTCCAGGTATGCCTGGAATTCGTTCCCGGACATTACAGCGCCGCCATCGAGGTGGACAATCTGGCCCTGGACGTGGCCTTTGACGACGCCTCGGGAGGAGGCTCTTTTCCGACCGGCCGGTTCCGCTGCGCCAACCTCCTGCAAAACACCCCGCTGCTTCCCTACCGCCCCGGCGTGCGGCCTCTCGAAGGCCACGGTCTGTACGCCTTTTGTCCCCACGGCCCGGTCAGCGAAGCCCCCTGCGGCACGGCCGCGCAACTGGCCGCCTTTGTCGACGAATATCCGGACCTCCTCCCCGTCGTCATCGTTGATCCGAACGGCGAAGAGGCCTGCCGCGTCTACGATCCGCTCCTGCCACGGGCCGACGTGGCCGTGGCCCCGGGCCGGCCGCTGACCCTGGCCCTGGAAGGCGACGGATCGGCCACGTTCCGGGGGCTTCGGCTGGCCGGTGAAATTTCTCGGCCGAAACTCCGGATCGGGGACCAGGCGGTCTCCCTTCCCGTGGCCGCGCCCAAGGGGGCGGTGCTGCGGCTCAATCCCGGAGACAAGGGGCTGGTCACGTTCGAGGTTCCGACCGACCATGGCGGCTTCACCGAGGAAAACATGATCCGCCACGAAAACATGGCCCTGCCGATCCCTGACGGGGCGGTCACCTGCAAGGACGGTGGGAAAGCCTGCGCCTTTGCCTATCTTTTCGCCTCGGAGCTTCCCATCACCGACGTGCGCCTCGTGGCCACGCCCAGCGTCAGCCCGGGCGGCCGCGATTTTGTCCGGGCCTATTATGCGGTCAACGACCCGGAAGCCAAGCAGGACCTCTTCCTGTTCAAGGGCAAGGGGCGCGGACGGTGGGAGAGCGCCGAAGCCCTGCAGGCCACGGCGCGTCTGCCGCGCGCCACGTTCCTGCTCTATGTCGGATTCGAACTGTCCGGAGACGGCGCCAACGTGCGGGCCGCGCCCGACATGCCGCTTCTGATCGAGGTCGGGCTGGACGCCCGGGCCCTGCCGGTGCCGACCGTCGAAGGACCTGAATTCCGCGTGGAAGAGATCTCCCGGCAGGGCAACGCCTATCGGCTGTTCCTGTCGCGCGAGCCCCTCGGCTTCTATCAGCGGTGGGCTCGCTGACCCTTTGCCCAGGCCTGGGCGGAATCGGGTCAGCCGTGCGCACCCGGCCGCGGTTGGCCGGACTTTCGTCCCACGGCCACCAGGTTGCCGCCGCCGAGCCACCGTTCCAGGCGCAGGCCGCCGGCCGCCAGCTTGACCAGATGGGCCACGGCGCTGTGGTAGTGGACGTGGCGGACGAACCGGTGGGGCGCGAGCATGCCCTCGATTCGCAGGAACCGGGGCGGCAGCCCGGCGTCGTGCAGCAGGCGGCGCAGCGAGGCCGGCGAAAAGAGGTACAGGTGGCCGGGATGGTAGGTGAAGCCGAACTCCTTCCCGGCCATGATGCCCGAAAGGCGGTTTAACAGATTCGACTGGCGCGGCACTTCCACATAGAGCAGGCCGCCCGGCCGCAGCAACCGGCGGATCCGGATAAGAGTGGTCAGTGGGTCCGGGATGTGCTCCAGCACGTGGTTCATGTGGACCAGGTCGAAGGACCCGGCCGACAAGTCCAGGTCCTCCAGAGGGCCTTCCAGGGCCGGGACGCCCAGGCGCTCCCGGATGCCGCGCACCGCCTCCCCGGACAGGTCCTGGCCGGTGACGGCGTGGCCGCGCTCCAGGGCGGCCTCCAGAAAGACACCCCGACCCGACCCGATCTCCAGGATGTCGAGCCTGCCCGGGCCGGCCATGGCCTCGAGCCAGGCGAGGCGGTGGCCGAAGAGGCGCTTTTGCTCCTCGAAGTGCCGCTCCGGGTAGATTTCCTCGTAATAGGCGGCGTCATACAGGGCCGACAGCGCGGCCTCGTCCGGGATCGCGTCCTGGAACTTGAGACCGCAGGCCGCGCACCGAAAAAGGCGCACGGCCGTATCGAGACTGTAGGGAGCCACCTTCGGACCTTTGCAGACCGGACAATGCATGCCGCACTCCTTCGAGAAAAAATCATGAGGCCGTCCGGACACGCGTCTGCCGCGTGATCCGGACCCTGCCTGGACGGCGCTTCGATTGGAGAAGGCGCTTCCGCCGCCCGGCGGAAGCCGGGACGCATCGCGCCCAAGAAAAGCATACCCGTTTCCCGGCGTCCGGTCGAGGCGACCGACTCGCCCATACCGGGTCCGCATCCGGTCGCCCCGCCCTTCCTGTCGTCAGACCCGGTGTTCCGCCCCCCTGTCCCCCCCTCCCCCCTGCGGTTTTTCGTCGCAGCCTTCGTTTTTGGCATTTTTTTGTTGCCGAAAAAAATCGGGGCGGCTAACGATAGAAGAAGATCCTCCCGTCCGGGGAGCGGTCTGCGAGACGTGCGGCGCGAAGCGTTCGCGGCGGCGCATGGCGTGCAATGAAACGTACCGGGAGAGCAATCTCCTGCTGTAGGACGGAAGAGGAGTAGTACCCGTGGCAACAAAAATACTGATTACCGGAGGCGCCGGTTTCATCGGCTCTCATCTGGCGGATGCGTTGCTTGAAAGCGGCTATGAAGTGCGGGCCCTGGACAGCCTTTCGCCGCAGGTGCACCCCGATGGCAAGCGTCCCGACTACCTGGACCGGGAAGTGGAACTGATGGTCGGCGACGTCCGGGACCCAGCGGCCATGAAAAAGGCCCTGGCCGGCGTGGACGCGGTCTACCACCTGGCCGCCGCCGTGGGCGTCGGACAGTCCATGTACGCCATCGAGGAATACGTCAGCGTCAACAGCATCGGCACGGCCGTGCTGTTGGAGGCCCTCATCGAGCGGCCGGTGGAGCGGCTGGTGGTGGCTTCGAGCATGAGCATCTACGGGGAAGGCCTCTACAAGACAAAGGACGGCGTCCCCTATCCCATGGCCCAACGGTCCATGCAGCAGCTGCGGGAGCGGCGGTGGGACCCGCGCGACAGCCAGGGCCGGCCCCTGATCCCGGTGCCGACCCCGGAGACCAAGACCCCGGCCCTGACCTCCATCTACGCCTTGTCCAAGTACGATCAGGAAAACATGTGCCTGATCACCGGCAAAGCCTATAACATCGAGACCGTGGCCCTGCGGTTTTTCAACATCTTCGGCACCCGCCAGGCCCTGTCCAACCCCTACACCGGCGTCCTGGCCATCTTCGCCTCCCGCATCCTCAACGGCAATCCGCCGCGCCTGTTCGAGGACGGGGCCCAGCGCCGCGACTTCATCGACGTCCGCGACGTGGCCCGGGCCTGCCGCCTGGCCCTGGAGATGCCCGGCGCGGCCTACGGCGTCTTCAACGTCGGCAGCGGCAACGCCTACACCATCAAGGAGCTGGCCGAGCGCATGGCCCGGGCCATGGGCCGGGAGTCCATCCGGCCGGTGGTCACGGACACCTGCCGGGTCGGGGACATCCGCAACTGTTTCGCCGACATCGGCCAGGCCGGCCAGGTGCTCGGCTTTGCCCCGGAAATCTCCCTGGAGCGCGGCATCGCCGACCTGGCCGCCTGGCTCGAGGGCCGGGTCTGCTGCGACCACGTGGAAGAGGCCACCTCCGAGCTGATGCGCCGGGGTCTGGCCCTGGCCAGGGCCGAGGCGTGACCGCGCCGGCCGGCGGCCTGGGCTTCACCGAGTACTTCCGGCGCGGCGAAAAGGACCGGGTGCGCCAAGCCCTTGGCGACATGGAGCGCCTGGGCGTCCGGCGGCTGCGCACGGCCCTGTCCTGGGCCGAGTGGCACGCCCCGGGCGGGGCCGACTGGTACGACTGGCTGTTGCCCGAGCTGGCCGCCCGGGTCGACCTCCTGCCCATGATCCACTACACCCCGCCCTCCCTCGGCCGGACCCCGAAATCCAGCTCCCCGCCCCGGCGGCCCCTGGACTACGCCGACTTCGTGGACACGGCCATCACCCGCTACGGCCACTGCTTCGAGGCCGTGGAGCTGTGGAACGAGCCCAACAACATCAATGATTGGGATTACCTGCAGGACCCGGACTGGAACCTGTTTTGCGAGATGCTCGGCGCGGCCGCCCACTGGGCCAGGCGCCGGGGCAAGCGGACCGTCCTGCCCGGAACCTGCCCCACGGACTGCTCGTGGCTCGACCTGATGTGCCGCCGGGGCGTTCTGGCCCACATCGACGTGGTCGGGGTCCATGCCTTCCCCGGCACCTGGGACTTCGACGGCCGGACCTGGGACGAGCTCCTCGCGGGCGTGGGCCGGGTCCTTGCCGACCACGGCCTGTCCCGGGAGATCTGGATCACCGAGACCGGCTACTCCACCTGGCGGCACGACGCCTGGGAGCAGGGCCGCCGGTTCCTGGACGCGGCCCGGCTCCTGCCGGCGAAGGCTTCCCGGCTCTACTGGTACAGCCTGCACGACCTGTCCCCGGACCTGCCGAGCCAGGAGGGGTTCCACGAGGACGAGCGCCACTACCACACGGGTCTGCGCCGCCACGACGGCGCGCCCAAGCTCCTCTACCGTCTCCTGGAGACCGGCGGCCTGGACGCGGTCGCACCGACCTGCGCCGCGCCCGAGCTCCGGCCGGGCCGGGCCTGCGGCGGCCGGACGCTCATTCTCGGCGGCGCGGGCCGCCTCGGCGCGGCCCTGGCCGCCCGGCTCCTGGACGCCGGCGAGCCGGTCACGGTCCTGGACAGCCTGGAGGCGCGCGGCAGCGACGCCCGGGCCCGGGAACTCGCCGCGCGGCCGGGCGACAATGGCGACCTGCGCGTCGTGCTGGCCGACGTCCGCGACCCCCATGCCCTGGCCCGGGCCGTGGCCGACGCCAATCTGGTCTACGACCTGGTCGGCGTCGGCAACCTGCCGGGACCGGCCGACCCCGGCCGCGACTGCGACGTGCTGGTCCGGGGCCGGCTCCACCTGATCGACGCCCTGCGCCGGCTGGACCGGCCGGCCCGGCTGGTGGCCGCCGGCACGGTCGGGATCTACCGGCCGCTCGGTCCCGGCGAGCTGGAGGAGGACCGGCTGCGGCTGGTGCCCCGCGATCCCGGCCTGCGGACCCACGGCATCGCCGAGGGACACCCCCTGTACGCCGTGGGCTACTGCCTGGCCGGGGCCGCCGAGGGCGTGGTGCTGGCGGCCGCGGCCGACGGCCTGGACGCTTCCGTCCTGCGCCTGGGCGCGGTCTACGCCCCGGGCGGGCTCCTGGCCGCGGCCTGGGACGCCCTGGCCGCCTGTCCCGACCACCGGGCCGTGCGGGATTTCTGGCCCCTGGCCGACTGTCTGGACGCCCTGGCCACGGCCGGGACCGCGTCCGGCCTGGCCGGACGGGCCGCCAACGTCGGCGGCGGCCCGTGCAACGCCGCCAGCCTGGCCGAACTGCGCCGCCGGACCCCGGGCGGCGGCCGCGTGCCCCTGCCGGCCCGGCCGGCCCGGGAACCGTCGCCGGCCTACCTGGTCTGCGACCACCGCCTCTTTTCCCGGCTGACCGGCTGGCAACCCCGGATCCTGGTCGCGGAAGCGTCCGAGGCCTCCCAACCCGAAATCCCAAGCCCGCTCGTATAGGACGTTTTCATGCGCTATGCCCTGGTCAATCCCGCCTGGAGTTACGGCGGCAGCGTCTATTTCGGCTGCCGCGAACCGCACCTGCCCCTGGAGTTCGGCTACGCCAAGGCCCTCCTGGAGCAGGCCGGCCACGAAGCGGCCCTCATCGACGCCCACCTGGAGGGCCTGACCCCGGCCAAACTGCGGGCCCGGATCAAGACCTTTGATCCGGAGATCGTGGTCGTCGCCACCGCGCCGACCTCGCTTTTCTGGCGCTGCCCGCCGCCCGAGCTGTCCCGGCCCCGGGAGGCGGCGGACCTGGCCCGGGGGCCGGGCCGGCTGGTGGTGGCCGTCGGCCCCCACGCGTCGGCCACGCCCCTGGCCACCCTGCGCAAGCTCCGGGCCGACGTGGCCGTGGTCGGCGAGTGCGAGGAGGTCCTGCCCCGGCTGGCCGAAAACGCGGCCGACCGGTGGCCCGGGGTCGGCTCCCTGGCCTTTTTCGACCGCGACGGCGCGTTTTACTGCCGGGGCGGCCCCCACGAGACCGACATGGCCGCCCTGCCGCCGCTCTCCTGGCCCAAGCCCCTGCTCGCCCGCCACGGCCACCACCACCACCGGTTCGACCGCAAGCCCGACGGCCCCGGGGCCGAGGTCGAGGCCTCGCGCGGCTGCCCCTACCACTGCGCCTTTTGCGCCAAGCAGAAGGCCCGCAACCGCTACCGGGTCCGACCCGTGGGCGCGGTGGCCAGGGAGCTGGAGGGGCTGCTCGAGGCCGGGGTCACCTACGTCTACTTCATCGACGAGATCTTCCTGCCGCGCCGGGACCTGCTGGAGGTCCTGGCCGGCCTGCCCCTGTCGTTCGGCGTCCAGACCCGCATCGACCTGTGGGACGCAGCCGGCCTGGAGGCGCTCGGCCGGGCCGGGTGCGTGTCTTTGGAGGCCGGGCTCGAGAGCGTGACCGAGGCCGGCCGCCTGGCGCTCGGCAAGCGGTGCCGCCTGGACACCCGGGGCATGCTCGACCTGCTGGCCCGGGCCAAGGAGCACATCCCCTTTGTCCAGGCCAACCTGCTCCTCGGCGACGGCGACGACCCGGACGCGGCCGAGGCCTGGCGTCGGGAGGCCCTTGACCGGGGCGTCTGGGCCAACCAGCCGGTCCCGGCCTTCGCCTACCCGGGCTCGCCGCTGTACGACCGGCTCTTCGGCGACCTGGCCCCGGACGCGGACAAGGCCTGGGAACGGGCCGTGGCGCATTACCTGGAGCAACAGACCGCGCTCAGCGACATCCAGGACCAGGCCCCCCTGCCCCTGGAGGCCCTGGAGCGCCGGCAGGGCGCGCCCGCATGACCCCCGGCCCGGCCCTGCGCCGGATCCTCATGACCGCCGACACCGTGGGCGGGGTCTGGACCTACGCCCTGGAACTTTCCCGGGCCCTGGCCGGCCGCGGCCTGGCCGTGGACCTGGCCGCCATGGGCCGGCCCATGAACCCCGCCCAGCGCCGGGCGGCCTGGGACGTGCCCGGGCTGCGGGTCCACGAAAGCGCCTTTCGCCTGGAATGGATGGACGACCCCTGGGAGGACGTGGACCGGGCCGGGCAGTGGCTCCTGGCCCTGGAGCGGGCGCTTGCGCCGGACGTGGTCCACGTCAACGGCTACGCCCACGCGGCCCTGCCCTTTGCCGCGCCGGTCCTGGTCGTGGCCCACTCCTGCGTCCTGTCCTGGTGGCGGGAGGTCCGGGGCGAGGACGCCCCGCCGGACCGGTGGGGCGAGTACGCCCGCCGGGTGCGCCTGGGCCTGGCCGGGGCCCGGGCCGTGGCCGCGCCGAGCCGGGCCATGCTCGCGGCCGTCCGGGACCTGTACGCCCCGGCCTGCCGGTGCATGGTCATTCCCAACTGCCGCCGGCCGGACCTGTTCCGGCCCGGCCCCAAGGAGCCGTTCGTCCTGGCCGCCGGCCGGTTCTGGGACGCGGCCAAAAATCTCGACGCCCTGGCGGCCGTGGCCCCGGACCTGCCCTGGCCCGTGCGGGTGGCCGGGGAGTGCGGCGGCCGCGACGCCGGCAACATCGACTGCCTGGGCTTTCTCGACGAGCCGGCCCTGGCCGCCTGGCTCTCCCGGGCCGCCGTCTACGCCCTGCCGGCCCGGTACGAACCCTTCGGCCTGTCGGTCCTGGAGGCGGCCCTTTCCGGCTGCGCCCTGGTCCTTGGCGACATCCCCTCCCTGCGGGAGAACTGGGACGACGCCGCCCTGTTCGTGCCCCCGGACGACCGGCCGGCCCTGACCCAGGCCCTGACCCGGCTGGCCCGGGATCCGGCCCTGCGCGACCGCCTGGGCCGGCGCGCCCGGGACCGGGCCGTCCGCTTCACCCCGGCCCGCACCGCCCGGGGCTATCTCGACCTCTACCGCGCCCTGCGCGCCCATGCCGCCTGTCCCGCGGACAGCGTCGCCTAAGGAGAGCGTCCATGCGTCTGGCCTTTTTCTACCACTCCCTGGTTTCGGACTGGAACCACGGCAACGCCCACTTCCTGCGGGGGGTGGTTTCGGAACTGACCGCCGCCGGCCACGACGTGGCCGTCTTCGAGCCCGCCGACGGCTGGAGCCGCCGGCAACTCCTGTCGGACCACGCCAGCACCGCCCTGGCCGCCTTCCACCGGGCCTACCCCAACCTGGAGACCTGTTTTTACGATCCCGAGGACCTGGACCTGGAGGCCGTGCTGGACGGGGTGGACGCGGCCGTCGTCCACGAATGGAACCCGCCGGAGCTGGTGGCCAGGCTCGGCCGCTTCCGCCGCGACCACCCGAGCCTGCGCCTGCTCTTTCACGACACCCACCACCGCCTGGTCACGGACCCGAAGGCCATGGCCGCCTTCGACCTGCGCCACTACGACGGCGTCCTGGCCTACGGCGAGGTCCTGCGCCGGCTCTACCGCGACCGGGGCCTGGCCGCCCGGGCCTTCACCTGGCACGAGGCGGCCGACACGGCCGTGTTCCGGCCCCAGCCCCGCGCCGTGCCGGCCGGGGACCTGGTCTGGATCGGCAACTGGGGCGACGAGGAGCGGACCGAGGAGCTGCGCCAATACCTTCTGGAGCCGGTCCGGGCGCTTGGCCTTAGCGGCCGGGTCTACGGCGTGCGCTATCCCCGGGCCGGCCTGGACGCCCTGGCCCGGGCCGGCCTGACCTACGGCGGCTGGCTGGCCAACTGCAACGTGCCCCTGGTCTTCGCCCAGTACCGGGCCACGGTCCACGTGCCGCGCCGGCCCTACGCCACGGCCCTGCCCGGCATCCCCACCATCCGGGTCTTCGAAGCCCTGGCCTGCGGCATCCCCCTGGTCTGCGCCCCGTGGGAGGACGCCGAGGGGCTCTTCCGGCCGGGCATGGACTATCTGGTGGCCAGAAGCCCGGCCCACATGCGCCGCCACCTGGCCGACCTGGCCGGCGATCCGGGCCTGTGCCGGGAACTGGCGGCCAACGGCCTGGAAACCGTCCGGTCCCGCCACACCTGCCGCCACCGAGTCGCGGAACTGCTCGGCATCCTGGAAACGCTCGGCTGCCAAACCCGCGTCGAGGAGGCCCTCCATGCCTAGAACCCTTGCCTTTTTCGGCTCGAGCCTGGTCTCGGCCTACTGGAACGGCGCGGCCACCTACTACCGGGGCATCCTGAAGGCCCTGGCCGGCCGGGGCTACGCCGTCACCTTCTACGAGCCTGACGCCTACGACCGCCAGAAACACCGCGACATCCCGGACCCGCCCTGGGCCAGGGTCCGGGTCTACCCGGCCGGCTCCGAGAACGACGCCGCCGCCGTGCTCGAAGAGGCGGCCGGGGCCGACGTCATCGTCAAGGCCAGCGGCGTGGGCGTCTTTGACTCCTTCCTGGAAAAGGGCGTCTGCGTGCTCAAGCGGCCGGGCAACCAGGTCGTCTTTTGGGACGTGGACGCCCCGGCCACCCTGGACCGGCTGGCCGCCGACCCCAACGACCCCTTCCGGGCCCTGGTCCCCTGCTACGACCGGATCTTCACCTACGGCGGCGGCCGGCCCGTGACCGACGCCTACCTGGCCCTGGGGGCCAAATCCTGCACGCCCGTCTACAACGCCGTGGACCCGGACAGCCACCACCCCGTGGCCGGCCGGCCCGAATGGCGCAGCGACCTCGGGTTCATGGGCAACCGCCTGCCCGACCGCGAGGCCCGGGTGGACGAGTTCTTCCTCGGCCCGGCCCGGCTCCTGCCGGACAAGGCCTTCCTCCTCGGCGGCAACGGCTGGGAGGCCCCGGCCCTCTCGGACAACGTCCGCTACGCCGGCCACGTCTATACCCGGGACCACAACGCCTTCAACGCCTCCTGCCGGACCGTGCTCAACATCAGCCGCCAGTCCATGGCCGACTACGGCTTCTCCCCGGCCACCCGGGTCTTCGAGGCCGCCGGAGCCGGGGCCTGCCTGATCACCGACGCCTGGCCCGGCGTGGAGGACTTCTTCGAGCCCGGCCGCGAGATCCTGGTCGCCCGGTCCGGCGCGGCCGTGGCCGCCCTGGTGGACGGCCTGGCCGACGCAGATGCCGCCCGCATCGGCCAGGCCGCCCGCAAGCGCGCCCTGGCCGACCACACCTACGACCGGCGGGCGGCCACCGTGGCGGAACTGTTGGGGTGAGGAAACGGGGCGCTGCCCCGGGCCCCGCCGGGGGGCATGATGCCCCCCGGACCCCCTCGAAGGGGGTTAGGGGGACGGTTTGGCGGACAAGCGGCATGGTTTGGAGAAAAAAGGCGGAGCCGAAGGAGGGCGTATGCGCATCGTATTTGTGGGCCTGACCATCACCTCGTCCTGGGGCAACGGCCACGCAGTCACCTACCGGGGACTGGTCCGCGAGCTCTGCCGCCTCGGCCACGACGTCCTGTTCCTGGAGCGCGACGCCCCCTGGTATGCGGCCAACCGCGACCTAACCGTCCCGCCCTACGGCCGCACGGTTCTGTACGGTTCGGCGGAGGAGCTGCGGACCGTCCACGCCGAAACCATTGCCACGGCCGACGTGGTCGTGGTCGGGTCCTACGTGCCGGACGGCGTGGAGATCGGCGAATTCGTGACCGAAACCGCCCAGGGCCTGGCCTGCTTCTACGACATCGACACCCCGGTCACCCTGGCCGCCCTGGCCCGGCGCGCCTGCTCCTACCTGACTCCGGCCCTGATCCCCCGCTACGACCTCTACTTCTCCTTCACCGGCGGCCCGACCCTGGACCGGCTGGAAAAGACGTACGGCGCGCCCCGGGCCCGGGCCCTCTACTGCTCGGCCGACACCGAGGCCTACCTGCCCCGGCAATCGGAAATCCGCTACGACCTCGGCTACATGGGGACCTACAGCGACGACCGCCAGCCGGGCCTGGAGGCCCTGCTCCTGGAGCCGGCCCGGACCCTGCCCTGGCGGCGCTTCGCCGTGGCCGGCCCCCAGTACCCGGCCCACATCGCCTGGCCGGCCAACGTGGTCCGGTTCGAGCACCTGCCCCCGGCCCGCCACGCCGGGTTCTACGCCAGCCAGCGCTACACCCTGAACCTGACCCGGGCCGACATGAAGGCCGCCGGCCACTCGCCGAGCATCCGCCTGTTCGAGGCCGCGGCCTGCGCCACGCCCATCATCAGCGACGCCTGGGACGGCCTGGACGAGCTCTTCGCGCCGGGACGCGAAATCCTGATCGCCAAGACTCCCGGCGACGTGGCCGGCTATCTCCAGGACGTCCCGGAAGCCGACCGCCTCGCCCTCGGCCGCGCCGCCCGTGAACGGATCATGGCCAACCACACCGCCGCCTGCCGGGCCCGGCAGTTCGTGGCCGACGCCCAATCCGCCCCCCCCCGCCTCCCCGCAAAGCGCCGCCGCGACGCCGCCCGCAAACGCCCGGCGGCCACCATGGCGGCCTGAAACGCTCGCGCCATATGGGCCTTCCGCTGCCCGCCGCCAAGGGCGGCGGGCAGCCCCTTACCAGTCCAAGGAAATCCTGGTAGGATCTTTCCTGCCGGTCCGCATGCGGTTCCGGTACCTGGCCCGCACCAGACCCACGGATGTGTCCATGAAGGCAGTTGTTCCATGCCTCCCGCCCAGCCGCCGCCGGCAAGGCCCTTTTGACCGGTGACCGCCCCAGGCGGTCCCTCGATCCGTTCCCGCACCCCATGCCGTTTTTGACCGCGCAGTCCCGCAGCGAACCGTCCCGTCGGGTCTTCTGGCTCCTGCTCGGCCTGATCCTGGCCGCTTCCCTCGGATTGCGGCTCCATGCCATCGACACGCCTCAGCTCTGGGAGGACGACTACCTCAACCTGGACCGGGCGCTCATGGACCCGGCCCGGCTGATCGCGGTCCAGCAGTACCAGGGGCCGGCGGACACGATCTTCGACTTCCAGCCGCCCCTGTCCTACCTGCTGGTCCACGCCGCTCTCAAGGTCTCGGACACCGTCCTGGCCGCCCGGGCCCCGGCCCTGATCGCGGGCATGGCCTCGATCCTCGGCATGGCCCTCCTCGGCGCGCGCCTGGGCGGCCGGCGGGCCGGACTTTTCGCGGCCCTGCTGGCCGGGCTGGCCCTTTTCCATGTGGAATTCTCCCGGGCCATCAAGCCCTATGCCCTGTTTTTGTGCTGCCAGGTCTTTTCGCTCCACTTCCTGGCCCTGGCCACGGACCGCCGCCGGCCGGCCGCCCTGATCGGCTTTTCCCTGGCCACGGCCGCCATGCTGGCCGCGGCCTACCAGGGCGTGCCCGTGCTGCTGGCCGAAGCCCTGTTCGTGGCCGTCATGTTCGCCGCCCGACGGGGCGTGTTCGCCGGGCCGGACCGGTGGTGGCGGCTCGGCGCGATCCTTTTGGCCGGGGACGCAGCCGTCCTGGCCTGGCTGCCACTGGCGCCCGGGCTCCTTTTCATCCGCGAATTCCTGGACAACCCGGCCGTGGACCCGTGGCGCGGCCTGGGGCTCGAATTCTTCAACAATATCCTGAACGGGTTTTTCCACCAGCACGCGGCCGTGCCCCTGGCCGTAACCCTGCTTCTGGCCGTCCTGGTCGTCCTCGGCGCGGCCGCCGGCCGCCGGGCCACCGCGCTGCTCCTGCTCCTGGCCGCCGGCCTGCCGGCCCTGGTCGTCCTGTCCAGCCGGTCCGACCTGCGGCCCATCGTCTCCTGGCGACATTTGGCCAGCCTGTTCCCGGCCCTGGCCGTATTCGCCGGCTGCGGCGCGTCGTTTCTGGCCGGCCTGATCGCCGGCCGCCTGCCCCAAAGGGGCCGGATCACGGCCGCCCTGCTCCTGGGAACGGCGCTTTGCGGCCTGGTCATGGCCCCGAGCCTGTCCGGCTACGACGCGGCCGCCCGCCGCACCCTGTCCAACGACCGGGACCTGTTCCGCTACCTGAGCCGCCTGCCCGTGTCCGCCGCGAACCTGGCCTTCACCGGCTACCAGCGAAACGCCCGGGCCTTTGCCGCCCGCTGGCACCTGCCCGGCCGGTTCGCCGGACCCGGCGACTTCGACGGTCCGGGCTACGCCCGGACCCTGGTCGTGGACTCCTTCGCCGCCCCGTCCCAACGCCTGCGGGCCCTGCCGCGCGGCCGGCTCCTGGCCTCCTGGCGTCTCGGCATGTTCAGCACCCGGGTGGCCCTGGCCGGCCTGCCCCGGCGGGCCCCCCTCCTCCTGAACCCTGACGCTGACGGATCTGCCGCTTACGGCGACGATTTCCGGGACTGGCGGGCCTACGCCGACGCCTGGGCCATGCGCAACTTCACCGTGGACACCGAGGTCCGGCTCCTGCGGCCGACCCGTTACGAGATGCCGGCCCAGGCCGTCTGGCGCTTCGACCTGCCGCCCGGGAGCGTGGGCGCCACCGTCCGGGCCAGCGTCCTGGCCGCCCTCTACAAACGCCATCCGGACAAGGCGGCCGACGCCGCGCTCACGGTCTCGGCCAGCGCCGACGGCGAAGACTTCACCCCCGTGGCCCGGATCGGGCACGACGACTTCCTGCTCCCGGACGGCACGCCCCGGACCGCGCCGCGCCGGTTCTTCGAAGAGATGGCCTTTTACGAGGACTGCCGCGAAGCCGTGGTCCGGCTGGACCTGTCGCGGTTCGCCGCAGGCGGTTCGGTCTGGCTGCGGGTGGAGTACGAACCCGGGGTGCGGGAGGGGTTTCTGGCCGTGGCCGGCCTGGCCGTGACGGCGGAGACGCCGGACGCGGCCGCGCCGGTCGATCCCCTGGCCTTTTACGCCGCCAACCTGGCCAAAAACTGCGCCGCGCCGGCCTACGGGCCGGGCCAGGCCCTGGCCGGCGGCGCGGCCTATGTCTTTGCCGCCGCCGGCCACCCGGAGCTGGCCGGGGCTGTCCCGGGCGGGACCGTCGGCACGCCCGCCGACCTGGCCGCGTTCGAGGCCGCCCACCCGGATCTCCCCCCGGCCTACGTCCTGCGCGACGCGGGCGGCGCGCCGGCCGTGGTGGTCCACGACCCGGCCCTGGCCGGCGAGGACGGCGGAGTGTTTCTGGCCGACGGCGCGCCCCCCACGACACTGGACGCGGTCGGCGGCCTGGACGCGGGCACGGTCTGGCTGCGGGGGGACATCGACGCGCCGACCATCGCCATCGGGGAAACGCGCCTGCCCGTGCCCGTGACCGCCCCGCCGGGCACGGTCCTGCGCCTGACGCCGGGCGGCCGGGGGACCCTGGCCTTCACCCCGGACTTCGATCCCCCGGACTTCACGGACCGCCCCACCGCCCACTTCCGCAACATGGCCGCGTCCGCATCCTATCCGGACTACGCCGGCGGCGTGACCTGCCTGCCGGACACGGCCTGCTCCTTCGACTACGTCTTCGTCTCGGGCCTGCCCATGATCGAGCTGCGGCTCATGGCCTACCCCCGGCTCTACGGCGACGGCTCGGACCAGCAGAGCTGCCGGGTGGCCGTGTCCACGGACGGCAAAACCTTCGAAACCGTGCTCGACTTCCGCGAGGCCGGCCCCGGGACCTGGACCGAGATGTTCGACCGCCGGTTCGTCCGGGTGCGCTTCGACAAGCCGGCCACCTTCGTGACCGTGCGCTTTTCCCTGGTGGCCAACGCCCTGGCCGAATTCTGGTCTCCGACCCGGCCCGTGGACCGGATGGCCATCGAGGCCGACCTGGACGCAAGATCCCTGCCGCCCCTGCGCCTGCCGGCCGGCAAGCTCCCCGTCTCCCTGGTACCGGGCCGGTCCGGCAACGCCTTCCGCCTGACCCTTGACCCGGCTCGCGTCGGCCGCGAACGGGTCTGGCCCGGCGACTGAGGCGGCGGCGACAAGGCTACCCTCCCCGTTCCGCGCATCGAGCTCTCCGTTCCAATTCCGGCCCAGGCCCGTGTCTGGCGCTGGCGGCCCTGGTTTTCACGTTGAGCCGCAGGCGAATATGCCGGGCCCGCAGGGCCGGACGGAAGGTAGGCCTACCGTACCTGTCCTGCTTTCGCCGCCACTGTCACTGTTTGGCGCTTTGCCCTCGGCGATGGCATCGGCTGGTATCGGCTGATGCTTGACCGCATCGGATTCTTTCAAATGAAATAAGCCCTTATGAACCGATATCGGTTGACATCCGCTATTAACCGCTCGTATGAGCGTGCGAAATTTCCGAGGAGACAGACATGAGCAGGCCAGGTCGCATCGCCCGGTGCATGGGACGTGTGGAGTTCAGGGCTTGTGAGGCGGAAATCCTCGATATGCACAGGCGGGGCTACGCCAACAAGCATATCTATATGAAATTGGCAGAGGAAGGAAAAATCACCTTGGCCTATTCAACGTTTAACGGCCACCTTCGTAAGCTCTTGGACGGGAACGATCAGCATCAGCCTCAGGAAACGCCTGCCGATGTTGGTTCAAAGAAAAATTTCAGATTTACGGTTCCTTCTGGCACGGAGTCGATCTACTAGAATCTATTCGCCAACGGGATGCATTCGTAAAGAAGAAGGTAAGAGACCATGATAGGCAGTGCGCCGCCTGCTCAACCGACCGACATAAAACGGCAACGCGCCGCCCAGGCCATGGGACTCCTGGTCGCCCTGATCGCCTGGGTTGTCGTGCCCGCCTTGGCCTCTCGCATGTTTTACGCCTCCTTCGCCGGAGGGCTTGTCCTGCTCGCCCTGTGCCTGCGCGCGGCGGGTCCCTCCTTGCCTGCGGCGCGCCGTGTTGTCTGCGATTTTCTGACCGGCGGCCTCATGGGGCTGGCCGGTCTGACCCTTGTCCTCAACTTCGCCGACGTGGCCGTCCAGTGCTGGGACTATGCCGTCCTGCGCCTCGGCGAGGTCGCGATAGACGGACGGGAGCTGGCGAAAATGGCCGCCATCGCCAGGGGCGGCTCCATGTATCCGCCCATGACGGACTACCCTTTTTTTATCACGCTTTACACCCCAGTTTACCACTATCTCGGCGCGTTCGTTTCCCTGTTTCTCCCCGACGTCTCCCTGGCCGCCCATTGTCTGACCTATGCCGCCCACGCGGCGTTGATCGTTGTGATGACCGTGTGGATACGCGCCGAATCCGGACGCCTTTGGGCCGGTCTGGCCCTGGCTTTGGCCCTGGTGCTAAGCCCGTACTACGGCAACTACGTCCTCAAGACCCGGCCTGACCTGCTGGCCTGGTTTTTGGCGTTTCTGGGGGCGTTTGTCTTTTCGCAAAACCTCGACACCTTGGAGCGGAAGTCTTCCATTCCCTGGGCCGCCCTGCTGCTTTCCTTGGCGCTTATGACCAAGCAGCAAACGCTGCCCATCCTGCTGGCCATGGCCACGGTCTTTGTCGTCAAGCGCGGGACGTTCGCCGTCTGCCTGCGGCTGGCGCTCTGGGCCCTGGCCTTTTGCGTCGCCATCTACGGCTATTTTTACGTGTCCACGGACGGAAACGTCGTGCTGCACACCGTGGTCTATCCTTCGCGCCTGGCCGGCGATCCCGCCATCACCAACCTGGCCAACGCCTGGCCGCGACTGCTGGACCTGGGCCGCACCTACTGGGGCCTGTTCCTGCTGTATGCCCTGGCCCTTGTCGGCGATCTGCGCCGCAAACGCCTCCATATCCTCGACTGGGCCATGTTGGCGCAGGTGCCGTTTCTCATGACGCTGCTTTCCACATGGGGAGCCGATGGGAACTATCTCCTTGGCTTCATCATGACCGTAGGGATTCGGGCCGGCATTTTCCTGGCTGCGGCCAAGGCCGGGCGGTATACGAACGCGGTTATCCTGGCCGGACTGCTCCTGGTGCTTCCGGCCCTTCCCGCGCGGCAGGCCCTTTTCGCCAACCGTCCCGATGCCGCCACCGTTACGGCCAAAACCGTGGCGCTTCGCAACATCGCCGCCAGCGGGAGGACGCTCGTCAACAGCGAGGGCAGCAACCCGTTCGTAACGGCAACGCCGCCTGTTGCGGTCGATTATTTCGATATCGCGGACATGGCCTTTTTTGAGGACGTCAAGCTCTTCAATTTCCCTGCCTCGCGCCTCGGCCTGGATATTGAAGAGAAATGCTTCGATCACATCATTCTCAGCAAAACGTTCGTGGTACCGCGCTACCTGCGCCACATCCTTTCCGCCTACGAACCGGTGCGCACCATTGGCGCCTATACCGTATACGCCCCAAGGCCGGGACGGCGCATCGCCATTCCCGACTTGCAACAGGCTTCGGTAGGTGGCTCCGTGCGGGTTTCGGTGACGGAAACCGAGAACATGGAGTTCGGCCAAGGCTTCGGGGCCAGGTTTGCCGGCAGCCAGTCCAAAACGATGCCAGGTCGCATTACGCTGCTGGTGGACAGCGATCAGCCCATGGAGAACGTGACGTTGGGCTATTATCCCAAGGTCCATCCCGTGGTCGCGGAGAACGCCGTAACCATAGAATGGTCGTGTGACGGGACGACGTATAAACCCCTGGCGCACTACGCGGGCATGGGCGACGATACGAAGACCGACTTGTTTTCGCCGGCCCTTTTTGCGTCATTTTCCCCGGAAGCCGCCAAGTTCTACATCCGCTTCACGTTGCGCGGCACAGGTCAGGTCTGGAGCAACGACGCTACGCCTCTGACCTTGACGATCAGCCAATCGCCTCTGGCGAAACCAGGGGCATGAGGGATTTTCGCTGGATGTGAGGCGTTAGACAAGTGTTGTTCGCGCGGACAGCGTCAGGCCGACGGCCACGTTGCCGTCGAGAAGCGGCAGAAAAAGCGGAAACCAACGGCTGTGTTCGACGCGAAAAAAGACGTCAAGGGCGGCCAAAAGCTCCCCGGCCTCGTTGACGTGCTCGGACTTGATGAACCAGTCGTAGGGCTGCTTGTAGCGCCGCTCGAAAACACGTTGGGCGGAGATGCGTCGGCAAAGGCCGTAGAGGGTCCCCCCTTCGCAGGGAATCACGGCAACGAACCTGCCGCTCGGGGCCAGCACCCGTTGGATTTCCGCCAGTGCGGCAGGGAGATCCGGCAAATGCTCCAGGACATGAATAGCCATGACCTTGTCAAATGCCCCGTTGGGAAAAGGCAACCCGGCTTGGCAGTCGCCGACAACCACACGGCTGTCCGCAAATCGTGTCCTGATGGTTTTGGCCATGTCCGGACGCAGTTCAAAAGCGGTATAGTCCTGGCCGCTCAGATCCTCCCAGGCCATGTGCTCGCCGAGCCCGGCACCGATTTCCAAAACCTGCGGCCGGCCACGCGGCGCATTGCTGCGCCGCGAAGTCGGATAGCCGTGGTTGAACCGTTCAATGACACCGTAGCGGGAAGGCAGTATCTCGTGCCACAGCGTCATGAACGCTTCACGGATGCGCTTTTGCTCCTCGCTGAGCTCCGGGAGCTTCTTAGGCCAGCGGTCGAGAATGCCGCGGCCGGCCCTGGCGGCACGATTCACAACGTATAGCCAGCTGCCAGGGCGTCATTACGAAACATCTTGACCGTTTCGAGGGAAAACTCCAGCAGATCCTTCCCGACAAGGTCGAGCTTGCGCAACAGGTCGTTGGTTACGGTGATGATGTGGCAGCCAACGGCGTCGGCGTGAAAGACATTGAGAAGTTCGCGGGGGCTAGCCCAGATGAGTTCCGCACCGGGCAGGGAACCGACCATCTCTGCGGCGGCTGCCATAAGCGGCATGGGGTCGCGGCCGGAATCGGCCACGCGGCCGGCAAAGACCGAAACGTAGGCCGGTGCGCCGCCTTCCAGGGCGCGGCAGACCTCCCGCACCTGGCTAAGGGTCATCAAGGCCGTGACGTTGACTTTAATCCCCTCATGCGAAAGCGTATGCACCACTTCCGACGACGACTCGCCCTTGGTGTTCATGACTGGAATCTTCACGTAGACGTTTTCCCCCAAGGAGGCGATCAGCCTCGCCTGGCGCAGCATCTCCGTGAAGTCGTCGGAAAAGACCTCCAGGGAAAAAGGCCGGTCCTTAATACAATCAAGAATGTCCTTAGCAAAGGCGGCATAATCGTCAATGCCAGCTTTTCGCATAAGCGTTGGATTGGTGGTAAATCCCTTAATATAGTCCTTGCGATACATCTCCAGGATTCCGGCCTTGTCGGCCCCGTCGGCAAAAATCTTGATTTTCAGATTGGATACGCGCTTCATGATGCCTCCTTGCCTTGGCCTGCGGCCACGATCCAGTCCACAGCCGCGGCCAGGCTCGGAACATCGCAGTCGGCCGGCGGATCGGGGCGTTTTTCTGTGTAGTTGTAATCGATGAAAACCGTACGGCAACCGGCCAGGCGTCCGGCCTCGATATCGCGCCAACGGTCTCCCACCATAACGCAATCCGGCAAGTGCAGCTCAAGACGCTGGGCCGCCCGAACCAACATGCCTGGCAGGGGCTTGCGACAATCGCAGCAGTCAGGGTCGTCGTGGGCGCAGACTTCTACGGCATCCAGGGGCAGGGCGGCGGTCAGGGTATCATGAATGGCGGCCAAGGTTTCGGGGGCAAGTGTCCCTCGGGCCACGTCTGGCTGGTTGGTAACCACAATGCACAGATACCCCGCCCGGTGCAGACGGACCAAGGCTTCGG
The DNA here is from genome assembly GCA_964539435.1 of uncultured Desulfovibrio sp. Lineage (GTDB taxonomy): Bacteria > Desulfobacterota > Desulfovibrionia > Desulfovibrionales > Desulfovibrionaceae > Solidesulfovibrio. The sequence continues at coordinate 76,850 of CAZIJE010000001.1, read as the reverse complement.
GCACACCCGGCAAAATGGCCAATTCCTCCGGCCCGGCCGGCGGATAGGGCTTGCCTCCACGGACCACGGTTGCGTTAAGGACCCCGTCGCGATCCAAAAAGACCGCTTTGCCAAGCCGCGTCACTTAATGGATTCCCACTTGGTTTGTCCCTGCTTGAGCAGGGGATGACTGACAAGCAAGTGCCAGACCACAGCCTGAAAGGCCTCGGTATGGGGGGTGACATGCACCGGATTGACCGTGGGGATGACCACGCAGGCGTCGGCGCTTTTAGCCGTGAACCCGCCGTCACGGCCGACCACGCCGCAGATGGCCGCGCCCACGGATTTGGCCAGAGTCAGGGCGGCGACCAAATTGGGGCTGACGTTGTTTTCCAGATCCCCCCCGCCCACGGAAAAAACAAACACGGCATCCTTGGCGTTTATGCGGCTGGTGCGAAGCCAGGCCTCGAAGACGCTGGCCCAGCCGTCGTCATTGGTTCGGGCCGTCAACTCAGAAACATTGTCCGTTGGCGCATAGGCTTCAATTCCAACGATTTTGCGGAAATCGTTGACTGCATGGGCGGCGTTGGCGCTGCCGCCACCGACGCCCAGGATAAAAAGGCGTCCTCCGCGCTCGCGCACATCAGCCAATATCCGGACCATAGCCTCTATGGCGGCGACGTCCAGCGCGTCGATAATCTGCTTGGTCTGGGTCAAGTACTGGCGAGTGAAATCAGTGTCCATGGCGTCCCCTCTTGAAATACCGTTGTAGCTCCTCCAGGCCGGTAAACGACCCCACTTCGTAAAAACGCTCAAATACCTCGTGACCGGCCAGGGCATTCCGAGCAAGCAGATCGCGGTAGACATCGGCCAAGTCGGCCGTCTGGCCCTCTTCCAGTCCAGCAAAAGCTGCCGGCCGAAATATGCCCAGACCATAGTCGATATGGCGCATCCGTTCAGTCCGGTTCTTCTTGTCATAAGACTTAATACGGCCGGCGGTGTATTCCACGTTGCTCGTATCGTAAAGGCCTTGGTTTTGGAAAACGGTCATCAGCGCCGGTTTGTTGACAGCCCGGAAGGCAGCCAGGGCTTGGGCGTAATCGCAGGGGAGATATGAGTCCCCGTAAACCACCAGAAACTCTTCGCCAAGGTATGGTAAGGCCCGACGCAACGCTCCTGCCGTGCCAAGCAGACGCGGCCCGTCATAGATGAATTCCACGGATAAGCCGAAAGCCGATCCGTCCCCCACCACCGCCTCGATCATTTCTCCCAGGTAGCCGGCCAAGATCACTACCTGATGGGCTCCGGCGTTTTTCAAGAGGCGCAACTGACGGGCGATAAAGGGTTCTCCGGCCACGTCCACCAGGGATTTGGGGATGGTTTCGGTCAGCGGCCGCAGCCGCGTGGCCAAACCGCCCGCCAGGATGGCCAGTGTGGGAAGCCCCTCCAACGTCATGACTGGGCGACCACCTTTGTCCCTTCGAAATCGAAACGGAAGCGCACCTCCACGAGGCCGGCCTGGCGCATGGCTTGACGTAGCCGGACATGGTCCTCGCTGTAAAACATCAGGAAGCCGCCGCCGCCTGCACCGACCAGTTTGCCGCCCATTGCCCCGTTTTGGCGGCCGAGTTCGTACCAACCGTTGATGGGGCTGTTGGACATGTTGGTCGAACGCTTCTTTTTGTAGTCCCAGTGCACGTTCATAAGCTCGGCAAAGCGGTGCAGGTCGGCCGCTTCTAGGGCGGCCTTGCTCTCTTGTCCCAGTTCCTTGACGAAGTGGAGGTTGGCCACCATGTCTTTGTCGCTTTTCTTGCTCTTGACGTCCTGTTCCTTGAGAATCTCACCGGCGGAACGGGAATAGCCCGTGAAAAAAAGTAGCAGGTTGTCTTCCAAGTTAAACCGGGTTTCCGGGCTAATCTGCAACGGCCAGGCCTCCACCGTATGGTCGGGCTGAAAATTGAAGCAGGTGATGCCGCCAAAAGCGGCGATGTACTGGTCCTGCTTGCCAATAGGCTCGCCAAGCAAGTCGATCTCGATGTGGCAGGCCAGTTCGGCCAACTCCCGGGGATGGAGGATGTCCTTATTGTGGGTGCAAAGCGCCTTGAGCAGGGCGGTAGTGAAACTGCCCGACGAGCCGAGCCCGGTGCCGGCCGGGATGTCGGCCATGCTGGTCATCTCCAGGTAGCCAGGAGCCACGGACTGGAGCTTGCAGGCTTCGCGGATGATGGGATGTTCGATGTCGGCCAGCTCGGTGACTTTCTCCATCTTGGAATACTTGATAATCAGGTAGTCCACAAAGGTCTTGTGCAGCGTGATGTAGACGTACTTGTCGATGGCTGCGGAAATGAGGAAGCCGCCGTGCTGGGTATAGTAGGAGGGCAGGTCGGTACCGCCGCCGCCGAGGGTGATCCGCAAGGGGCTTCGGGTAATAATCATAAGCCGGATTCCTTATAAATGGCCGCAATGACCTCATGGGCGCGCAGGGCGTCGGTTAGCCCTGCGTCGGGCTGTCGGCCGAGGCGAATGTCTTCGAGAAAAGCAAAAAATTCCATGGCCCAGGACCTGTCCGGACCAGGGTATTCCCAGATGGTGGTTTCCGGCGGTCCCATTTCGGGCAACATCCGGTAATAGGCCAGTCGCTCCACGCCATAGCTTCCGCCAAGGCCCGTGACTTCGAGCTTGGCCTGTCGGCCGTAGATTTCCAGGCTGAAGCAGTTTTTCCACTCCGTCCAAGTCACGTGCAAAAAGGCCGTAGCCCCGGTCAGGGTGGTGAGCAACATGAAGCCATTGTCTTCCACTGGCATGTCCCAGTAGTAGGTCCGGGCGCTGCCCTTGACGTCGGAAAATTCGCCCAGGAAAAGCCGTGACAGATCGATGAGGTGCATGCCTTGGTCCACCAGTTCGCCGCCACCGGCAATGGCCTTGTCGGCCCGCCATTCACGGTCGTAGCCGATGCGACCGCCGTGGCCGTAGCGACCACGCACAAACATCATCGGGCCAAGGGCACCAGCTTCGAACAGTTCACGGGCCTTGAGCAAGGCTGGGTGGTAGCGGTGGTTGAAGCCCACGCGCACAAGCACATTGTGCTTGGCTGCGGCCTCGATAACCGGGGCCAATTCCGCAACGTTGCGGGCAGCTGGTTTTTCCACCAGCACGTGCTTGCCCGCTTCGATGGCGGCCAAGCTCACCTTGGCCAGGGCGTCATGGCTGGTGGCCACGACGACGATGTCAGCCTCAGGCAGCGTGGCCGCTCGCTTCCAGTCGTCCGTGACCAGGGCGCCCCCAGCAGCCAGGGCCTTAGCGCTTTCCAGGTTTACATCGGCACAGGCGACAAGCTCGCAGCCCTGGAGGTTGGCGGCTCGCTTACGGCCGATGCCGCCACAGCCGATGATGGCCACACGTCTTTTCATCCCCAGTTCCTCCCGCGGTCGCGAGGGATGATGCGTCGCAGAGTAAAAATGTCGGTGCCGGTCAAGTCGGTCTCGTGGTCGGAAAATTCCCGCCAGGGATCCCAGACGGCGCTTATGATCTTTCCGGTCAGCGGTCCGGAATCGTCCGAGGCCAGGTAGACGCAGAGCATTGCTCCGGTTTCCAGGGGAGTGGCGCCCTTGGCCTTGATGGCTAGCATTTTTTCGTAAAAATCCTCGCCCACAAGCTCCGGACCGGCATTAATGACCTGATCGAGCATGCGTGTATCAAGGGCTCCGGGGGCTATACAGTTAATTTGCACACCAAATTGGGCAGTTTCTTTGGACAGACTTTCGGCGAAGCGGACCACGCCGGCCTTGGAGGCGGCGTAGGCTGTAAGGTAAGGCATGGGGCTCGTTGCACCGCCGCCGGACATGATGAGGATTTTGCCCTGGCCGGCGGCCTTGAGCGTCGGCAGCACGGCCCGGCAAGACAGCACCACGCCTTTGAGGTTGATATCGATGGCTTGGCTCCAGGCGGACCAGTCAAGGTCCTCAAGGGGCCCCATGGGGCCGTAGACGCCAGCGTTGCACAGGATACCGTCTAGCCCGCCGAAGGCGGACAGGGTCGCCTCCACCAGGGCGGCCAGCTGCCCCGAGTCGGTCACGTCGCACGGCATGGCCAGCACTCGGCCGACCTCGCCCGCCAAATCCGTCAATTCGGCCTTAGCCATTTCGATGTCGGCAACCGTCCTGGAACAAACGGCCACACAGGCTCCTTCAACCAAAAAAGCCTTGGCCGCGGCCAGACCGAAGCCCTGGCTGGCGCCGGTAACGATAAAGCGTTTGCCTTGCAGCTTCATGCACTTTTTCCCACGGTGAAATAACGGATGCCGGGAACGCCGGCTAATTGTGGGGCCAACCGACCCGGGTCGAGGATGCAGGGATCATCCATGGCGGACGTGAACGTTTTGGGGGCCAGCGTTGTGATGGCTTCCCAGCCGGTCAAGATGACGGCGGCCTGGGCTCTGCGCAGGGCCGTCTCCGGGCTGTCAGTGAGGAGGAGCCCCGCCGGCAGTTCGGGGCGCGGACCGGTCACAGCCGGATCAAAGGCCGCCACCGTCGCGCCTTGTTCAGCTAGCCAGTGACAGGTGGTCACAGACTCCGAGCGCCGCAAGGTATCGGTGCCAGGTTTATAGGTCAATCCGAGCACGGCTACGCGAAGACCGGCCAGGCCGTCGAAAAGCTGGGTTAGCCGCCGCTTGGCCCAGCCGGCATGGGCGGCGTTGCTCGGGCCGATGGCATTGATCAGCGGCATGGGTAGGCCCTTGTCCCGGCCCATGGTCGACAAATAGGCTACATCTCTTGCCAAGGTGCCACCGGCGAAAGCCGGGCCAGGGCGGAGGTAAGCGCGAGGTCCGATGCGCGCATCGCTTTTCAACCCCCGTTCCACGTCAAAGGCGTCGGCACCGTAGAGTTCGCACAATCCAGCCAATTCGTTGATGTAGGTGACGCTCAGGGCCAAAAAGGCGTTAATGGAATGTTTGACCATCTCGGCCGATTCTACGGACATCCACAGGATGTTGTCCGTAAAGCGGCCAAGCGCCGCGGCCAGGACCTCTTGGGCGGCAACGCTTCGCACGCCAGCGACGATGCGATCGGGCCGGCGGAAAACGTCCAGGGCCTTGCCCAGGCGCAGGTTCTCGGGAACGCTGGCCATCTCCAGATGCTTGCCCGGGAAGCGGTCGGCAAATCGCCGTTCCAATTCTGCCACCGAACCGATAGGCAGCTGGGATGACACGACGAGCACCATCCCGTCGGCCAAGTATGGAAAAAACCTTTCGGTTTCGGCCAGGACAAACGCCGTGTCGGCTCGATCGTCGGCATCCACGGGTGTGTCGTAGCACACAAAGACCAGTTCGGCTGCGGCAGCCGCGGCCGGGTCCGTGGCAAAACGCAGCCGGCCGCCGGCGATTCCCTGAGCAATCAGTTCCGGCAGGCCCGGTTCGGCAATGGGCGGCCGGCCCTTGTACAAGGCGTCCACCACGCCGGCGTCGCGGTCGATGCCTGTCACGTCAAAGCCGGCCTCGGCCAGACAGGCGGCGGTGACGCAGCCCAAGTGCCACAATCCGGCCACGGCGATGTTCATGCGCGTTCCTCGAAAAGCCATTCATTTTCGTTGAGATACGCAGCCGTGCGTTTGACGGCCTCCTCAATGGAAAACTTCGGTGTCCAGCCTAGGGACCGGATGCGGGCGCAGTCCAGAAAGATAAACGGGCTGTCGCCCACCCAGCCGCGTTGGCCGCCGGTGAAGGTCAGGATAGGGTTGGCATGTCGGACCTCGCATATCCAACCAATGGAATCCGTGACTTGGCAATAGGCATCCGTGCCGAGGTTGAAGATATTGGCTTTGGTCAATGGGCACGACATGGCCAGGAGTATGGCGTCCAGACAGTCCTGAACGTAGAGGTAGGATTTGCGCTGTCTACCGTCGCCGAGCACGCGCAGTCTGGACGGGTCGTCGCGCAATTGGCGCGAGAAATCGAAGACGTGGCCGTGGGAATAGCGCTCGCCCAGGATGGAGACGAATCGGAAGATTAAGCCCGTGAAGCCAAATCCTTCGCAGTAGGCCTCAATAAGCCCCTCCCCAGCCAATTTGGAGGCGGCGTACAGCGAGGTCTGGACAGGAAAAGGGGCGTCCTCGGGCGTGGGAAAGACCTGCGGTTCGCCGTAGACCGAACCGGTTGAAGCAAAGGCGATGCGCTTGACACCGTTTTTACGCATGGCCTCAAGAACGCTGAAGGTGGCGATGGTATTTTGCTGAAGGTCCTTTTCCGGATGATTGAGCCCGAAGCGGACGTCGGCGTTGGCGGCCAGGTGAAACACTTCGCCACACCCGGCCATGGCCTTGGTCAGGTTTTCGCGGTCCAGAACATCGCCGCGCACGAGCGTGAAGCGTGGATGATCCAAAGCCTTTTCGAGAAAACGGATGCTGCCGGTGGAAAAATTATCGTAGCCAGTGACGCTACGGCCTTCGGCCAACAGCCTGTCCGCCAGATTGCTGCCTATAAAGCCGGCAACGCCTGTAATAAAGCTTCGGGTCATGCCGGTATCCGTGGGGGTTGGCTGGACGTGGTGTTTTCAAGGACATAGTAGGCCATGTTGTGGACGGTGCGACAGATACCGTGGCGTTTAATAGCTAAATCACCGAACAACCGCTCATACCCGGCCGGACAGCGAATAAAGCGCCCGCGGTCGAGGCACAATAAAAGCGTACTGCGTAGGCTATCCTGATCGAAGACCGGCTCGGCTATCAGGATTGCGCCGCCCTGGCGTAACAACCGGGCCGCTTCGGCCAGACAGGCGGCGGCCTGATCATCGGGATTGTGGTGGAGCATGCCGAACAACATGATCAGGTCAAACGAGGCATCGGAAAAGTCCAATTGTGCGCCGTTCGCTTTTATAAATTTACCATGAGGCCGGCGCTTTTTCGCATAGGCGAGGTAGCGTTCGTTGAGATCCACGCCCAAGTAGTCGTTGTCATGTATGGACAGCAAAGCATCGGCGCAGGCGCCCGTAGAGCAGCCCACATCCAGGATACGGCGGCCACGGCCGGCGAGTTCCTCGGAAAAAAGTTTCCGTAACGTGTCGTAGTTATTGCAAAAACGCTGTTGGAGGTCGAAAAGCGCCGGATGCGACAGCACCTCTTCGATGGCGCGGCCAATACCGCCGGACGGTTTCATATTGCGTCCGCATCGATGTTGACGGTTTTTTCAACGATAAATCGTGGCCGACGTTTGACCTCATCGTAGATGCGACCGATGTATTCGCCCATGATACCGATGGTGACGAGTTGGACGCCACCTATAAATAAAATAAGGACGATGATGGTCGGCGTACCCACGGGATAAGGATAACCCAAAACAAGCTTCGTAAAGACCATATAGCAAATAATCATCAAGCTTATAAGCACAGTGATCATGCCGGCCAGGGTTGAAAGCGACAACAACACGTTGGAAAAGCTCACCATGCCGTTGAGACCGATTTTAAGTGAACCGATGTGCCGGTTGTAATTGCCAAGGCCGTGGAGGCGCTCGTCGCGGTCGTATTCCACAGCTGTCTGGCGAAAGCCGACATAGGCGACAAGGCCGCGCAAAAAACAGTTATATTCAGGAAGACTGGCCAAGTGGTCCAGGACGCGGCGGGACATGATGCGGAAATCGCCGGTGTCGCGGGGAATTTCCAGGTCGGAGATTTTATCGATGATGCGGTAGCCCACGTGGGAAACGAAAAGCTTTATCCAGCTTTCCCCGTCGCGGCGACGCCGTTTGGCGTAGACCACGTCATAGCCCTCGGCGAGCTTGGCATGCATGGCTTCAATGAGCTCCGGGGGATCTTGGAGGTCTACGTCGATGACCACACAGCACTGCCCGGAGCAGTGGCGAATGCCGGCCATGGTGGCGGCGGGCTGGCCAAACTTGCGCGAAAAACGCAACATCTTGACCCGCGGATTGCGGGCGGCCTGCTCCCGTAAAATGTCCTCGGTGCGATCCGGGGACGGGTCTAGGCAGAAAATAATTTCATATCCGAGGTTTAAACGGCGCAGCACGGGTTCCATGCGCGCCAGAAACGGCTCGATATTGGCCTCTTCCTTATAGACTGGGACGACGATGGAGATGTCGAGCGTGGACATGGGCACTCGTTTTGGCGCAACTGAGGGTTTTCGCGCACACCGTCCCGACGGCGCGCTCCGTCTGTACGGCGCTCCAAAAGGAGCCATCGCGTGGCGTGCACATCGCATCGCTCGCGGCACCCCGCCAAAGGCGTAAGCGCTTCGTCCTGGGGTGCGGACGAAAATTGCGGGTGTATTGGCGATAACTGTCGCTAACGGTTGGGCCCGGTTTCTAGCCGCAACCTCATGAAGCCGTCAACCCGGTCGCGGCTGCGGTCCGGGCGATCAGCCGTTTTCAGTGCCCGCGTCAAGGCGCGCCAGACTAACGGGTGAAAACGGCGACGAAATGCTCCCCCGCCGGCAGCGCGACCGCCGTGGTTCCGGAAATGCCCGGGACCACGGGAACGGGCCGCCCATCGACCGTGGCCTTCCAACGATGATGATAGGGCATCGGTATGACGAGCCTCCCGGGGGTTTGTGCCTGAACCCGGAAAAAGCCTTCATGGGGATCCAGAGATTGACAGACAACGACTGGTTCGCCGGCCAGGGCCAATGGTGCGGCCCGCAGTGCATGGACACGAGTGGCTGTTTTTTGGCCGCCGGCGGGATTGATTTCGTAGCCTACGTTGTCCACCGCCTCGCCCACGGTGTAGGCCGTGCGGATGCGGTGGCGGCCGGGGCCAACGAGCAGGGATTGGCGACGTTTGCCGCCTTTAAGGATGATATCCGCCTGTCCGTCGGTGGTCAGGTCCATGGTTACTTCGATGGTGTCGCAGCCCAGTGCGGCGTAACGTTCCTGGCTGAAAAAAGTACCATACGCTTGGAGCGGACGCGCGCCAAAACCCAAGAGGCCAGGCGCAGCCTTGGCGGCATAGACCGTGGCCGCATCCGGGGCGAAAACTCCTTGGCCGAGATAGGCCTTGTTGGCGAAAAGGCCCACCGGCCGGATTGAGCCGTCCTGCATAGTCCGGTTTCGCCGCCATAGTTCCATAAAGGCGTAGCTGCCCGAGTCCAGGGTATTTTCCGCAAATCCCCCGGCCGCGTCGGTGCGGGCCAGAACATAGCCTACACCCCACAAGCACAGCAGGGTTGGATCGATTCCATGCACGTAGGCCGGTGGAGTGTCAGCTTGGCGAATCGTTGTGAAAAAGGCTTCGCTGGCAAACGGCAGTAGTGTGTCGCCCGTCTTCCGCAACAGGTTGAGGGATAAGGGATAATAATACAGGGCCTGATATTGGAGGATGTTGCAGTCCGGAGACTGGTTAGTGCGAAAGTAGTTGCCAAGAGTTGCCTCGAAGGTTCGGGACTTATTGTTGGCATGTGGCCGATCAGCGCGCAGCAGATGGAAAGCTTCCTCCTGATAGAGGTCACAGCGTTCGTGGGGCAAATCAAGGCCACTAGCGAAGGCAGCCGTCGGGGCGTAGCCTGGCGTTGTCGGCAGGGCCGCACCTGGCTGACCTTGTTCTAAGAGGACGTAGTCTGGTCCTGTCTCAGTCAAGTTTTCCGCTTTGGGTCCGATGAAGGCCAAATTGTAGCGAAAAGGGTCCAGACGGATACGTTGATTAAAGTATTCCGCGCCCGCAACCAAGGGGATGCCGACAGACGCCCCGGCCGGGATATGCCGCGTGATCCAAGCTTGAGCCTGCTGCCGGTCGGTGGGTCGGGTCATGTATTCGAAAACCGCCAACTGCTGGCGAAAGGTCGCAGCGATCACCAAAACGATCAAGACCAACGAAACCGGGCCAAGGCCGCTGCGCCGAGCCAGATCGATGCAGGCATCGAGGAAATAAGCCACAAATACCAGGGCGCACACAGCCAGGGCGTAATAGTAATAGGTCAAAAATTCCATGCGTTCCCGCATGATCAGCGCAAGAAATACGACATCGGCAACGAAGAAAGCGAGAAAAAGTCCCACTGGTCGTCCTTTTTCTCTTCGAACGGCCACCGTGCACAGGGTCAACAGCAGGCCAAACGGCAACAGCCAGGGCAGCCATGACCCTAACAATGAATCGAAATGGCTGAACCGGTACAGTTGAGCGTCGACGATGGCGGCGAAATCCGCTTTAGTCTGCCCGGCCTGCACGTCAATTAAGTTGGCACTATACAGGCGTAGTGTGGAAGACAACGCCGGAAGGAAACTTGGGTTAGCCGAAAGATAAACCACTGCGCAAACTAAGCAAGCCAATCCTAGTGGGGCGTGGCCGAGAAGACCCGGATGGCGGTCATTTTTACGGCCCCAGTAATAGGCGACAACGAGTGTCGCAAAGGCCGGAATCATAATGACCTTAAATGCCAGGGACAGGCCAAGAAAAACAGCTGCCGCCAGTAACTGGCGCGTCTGCCTGTCACGCATGTAGGCCATTTGGCAAAGTATCGACAGCAGCCCGAGTAAAATGGTCAGCAGATCCAGTTTACCCCGCGGTTCGAAACCGATTGGAAAGGGCATGACAGCCATGAGCCAGGCCGCAATCTGGCCCGTGCGTTCGGAAAAGAAATTGCGCCCGAGCCAGTACAGAACCACTGGTGCCCAGCACACCAACAGCACCTTATATAGGTTAAGGAATTTCCAAACACCCCGCAGTTTCTCCGGGTAGAGCAGGTACAGACTCGGATCGTCGAAGCGCGTCACGATGCCTAACCAATCCGCCAAGCGTAGCAGAGGACGGGCGCTTAAGATATAAGGCGTCCCAACATTAAGAGCCCACTTGCTCCAAGTGGCGAAATTCGGAGCATAGTCCAGAGATAAAAAGACGATGATGGCACCATCATCGTCATAGATATTCGTCGTCATGAATTGATTTGTATTTAGGGGATAACCTTCGGGGTCAACCACACCACGCACGTTATAGGCGGCAATGGACAGCAAGACAGCGAAAAGCGCCGTAGCGACCCAGACAGAGGCGGGAACGCGGAAATTCATAAGAAATTAACCTTACATTATTTAATGAATTTCAAAAAATTTATCCGCTCTTGTACCAAAGTTGAATCGTTTAGCCAGTTATCGTTATACGAGTATCACCAGAAATACTTCATAATACAATCCGTATTTCACGCATAACAGGTAAAATTGATACCGATGCCGTAGGCATGTGTAGGCTTGATATCTGCTGTCAACAAAAAGAATTTAGCTGAAAAGTCACAAAGAACTTTTCCACGATACTTACCACGATAGAATAAAAATGGCCATGACGGCCTCTGTTTATAAGATAACGGTGATGATCACCGACCCACCACGCGCCTCTGATTTGCGATTGTTCTCTGTCGCCTAAGTATTGGTTGTTCCGCTTAACGGCAAGGCGCACATACTATTTAGTAATACATATATATTACTGCAATTGGACCAGATTTACCTCTCAAAAGCCAGCTAACTTATATAAAAAAGTTTTTCCCCACTCATACGTTCTTATCCCGCTAGCACTTGCGATCCCAAACCGAGTGGCTTAGGCTGCCTTCGCCATTTTTACGGAAACCACCACCGAATTCTACCGAACCACGTTTACACGATGTAGGCTTTCCTTTCCTGACACTATCAACATCTGGGAGCCTCGTTGAGCCGGCCCTATTGCCTTCTCTGGCAGGCGAGGTCAACTAGCGTTGTCCGGCTGGGCTTATCCTCCACGTCTTCCAGTAATCGTCCTTGTGATGCGAGGCCATTGCCGCATGTGGCGAAGGACAAGGGGAATCGATCATGCGCGTTCTCTTGGCGGTGCTCTCCGACTCGGTGTTTCCCGAAACGGATGCGGCGGTCGCGCACATCCAAGCGTGGTGTGCACAGGAAAAAATGGAAGCGGTGTTGCTGCGCTTCCTGGTTCGCGATCCCGCCGGGAACGCCTTCTCCCACGACGCCGCGGCCAATGCACGGCATCTGGTGTCCCTGGAATGTCCCGAGCCCCTGGGCTACGGCGAGCGCGTCAAACTCAGCTTTGAATACGCCTTGCGAAACGGTCTCGATGCCGTGGTCGTGCTCGACGAGGCTCTGCGCTATCCCCTGCAGGTCGTCCAGAAGTTGTTGCGCCCCATCCGCGAAGGAACGGCCGACATGGTGCTGGCCGTTCCGACCAAGGAAACAACCGGGCGCGCCTGTTCTCCTCATTTCCAGGTGCAGCCCGGCGCGCGTTTTGTCTCGCGCCTGCTCAACAGCATCAGCCATAGCCGGCTTTCCGGCTGGCACTGTGGCTTCCGCGCCTACCGCACCCAGGCCCTGAAACGGCTGCCCTTCCGCTACAATGCCCAAGGCCGGCGCTTCAACACCGAAATCATCATCCAGTTTCTGCTGCTCGGCCTTGGCGTGGCCGAAGTCGCCGCCCCGGGATACCGGCACAGGTCTCTTGGGTTCGGAGCCAAGGCGCGCTTCGGCCTGAACATGCTTCGGGCCAGCGCCCTGAGCATTCTGCACCGCATGAACCTGTTTTATCAGCGCCAATTCGATCTGGTGGACGACGTGGCCGCCTACGGCCTCAAGCTGGGATATCCGTCCTCCCACACCGAGGCCCTGGCGCGGGTCCCCTCCGGCAGCCGCGTCCTGGACATCGGCTGCGGCAACGGCGCCCTGGCCAGGATCCTCAAAGCGCGCGGCTGCACCGTGAGCGGCCTGGACCGCCATGCGCCGCGCGACGTTCCCGATCTGGACGGCTACGCCCGGATCGATTTGGACGTTTCGCACCATGCCTTCGACGCCGTGGGCCATGACGTCGTTTTGCTCCTCGACGTGCTGGAACATCTGCGCCGGCCGGACGCCCTGCTCGAATACCTGCGCCTGGCCTCGCCCGGCCTGGCCAAGCCCAAGCTCATCATTTCCGTGCCCAACGTCGCTTTTTTCATCGTGCGTCTACGGCTTTTCCTGGGCAGCTTCCACTACGGAAAGCTCGGCATCCTGGATCTGACCCACACGCGGCTTTTTACCGAATCCTCCATCAAGGCCCTGCTTGAGCAAAGCGGCTACAGGGTCAACGAGGTCGTCGGCATCCCCGCCCCCTTCCCCAAAGCCCTCGGTCCCGGTGTCACCGGCCAGGCGCTTTTGAAGGCCAACGGCTGGCTTATCAGGTTGAGCCGAAAAATCTTCGCCTACCAGTTGCTGCTCACGGCCAGCCCAAGGCCGACCTTGGATGACCTGCTATGCCCGGAAGGGAGAAATCTAGAAATAAACAATCGGCCAACGCAGTGGATCGTTTGACCTTCTGCTCTATGAAGCAATGGCACCAGCGATCCATCAGCACGCTCTAATACGGCGTGTTCTGGCTCTCGACGTCGTTCCAGACGCTTAGGGGGATGTCGTTGTTGAGGGTGCGTTCGACGAAGCCGTTGTTTTTGGTGTCGACTTTTTTCCAGGCGGTTTCGGCTTTTTGCTTGTCTTTCCAGCGGGTGGTGAACTCGTCTTTGGTGATGATGCCGTTTTTGTCGGCGTCGTATGTGACGAAGACGGCGTCGGTGGTGGCGTAGGTCTTTTTGCCGGCGCAGCCGCCGATCAGGGACACAAGGGCCAGTGCCGCCGCGAAAGCCATTGTCTGTCGCACCATGTCTTTCTCCTTGCCGGTTTGTCCGGTTTGGCGGCTTTGGGCCGCGCCTTTTCCTGATTTTACGCGAAAATCCGGTTTCCCGCAAAACCGGATTCGGTCCCTTTTGTCCGCACCCGGTCCGGAAGCAGCCGCTTAGGCCCGGAATTTTCCATGAGGATGTATATTTAAAAATCTATAATAAGTAGCAAATAAAATTCGGTTGGTCTATTTCTTGGTTGCCTTTTTCCGCGCCTCAGGCGGTGTCCCGGACGCGGGCGCGCCAGTGTTTCTTGAGCCAGGCCTCCTTGGAGCCGCCGGGAAAGCCCTGCATGGCCGCCTCGCGGTCCTCCGGGGACAGGCCGGCCAGCCAGGACTCGAAACGGGCCGCTTCCAGGGCCTCGGAGGCCTGCCTGCGGCGGCGCAGCTCCTCGGCCGCGGCGGCGGCCTCGCGCTCCTCCCGGGAGACGTAGTCGGCATGGGCCCGCAGGATCCCCCACCGGGCCAGGGCCGTGAAAATATAGGCGGCCGGGCTTCGGACCCGGTCGCCGTTTTTCTCGACCAGCCCCCCCTTCTCCTCCAGCTCCCACTCGGCCCTGTCGAGGCTGAGGGCCACCATCTCCCGCTCCAGGGGCTTGCCGAGCCGGTCCCTGGCGGCCACGGCCTGGCCGATCTGCTCGGCCCGGAACCCGGCCGCGAAGACGCGGGGCCACATGAGCTCCAGAAAGGCGTCGTCCCAGCCGAGGTTTTCCTGGATAGATAGATTTTCTTTTCTATCTATCTCTTGAGGAGGTGTCTGGCTGGCTGACTGGCTGACCGGCCTTGAGTGCGGCTGGTCTGGAGCCTGGCTTTGAGATGGGCCTTGTGCCTGGCTTTCCTGGACCGGTATGGACTGGCCTTGAGTGAGGCTTGGTGTGTGGTCTTGCGTCTGGCCTCGTGCCTGGTCTTGCCGGTACTGCTCGATCACCAGCTGGTTGAAGGCCACGCGCACGCCCTGGATGTTGCCGTCCCGGGCCTTGTGGAAGGTCAGGAAGGACAGGGCCTGGAGGCGGCGCAGGATGGTCCGGACCGAGGCCTCGCGCATGGAAAGGCGCGCGCCAATGTCCCGGAACTTGATGATGTAGGGCTTGGCCTCCAGGAGCAGGTCCAGGACCTGGCGCTGGTTGGCGTTCAGGCGGTCGGCGGAGTTCAGCCGGCCGGAAGACAGGCTCGGTGTCCGGTCTTTTGCCTGGCCTTGAGACGGGCTTTTGGAGTGGCCTTGAGACAGGTCTTGTTTGCGGCTTTTTGTCAGGTCTTCTGTTTGGCTTGATGTGTGGTCTTTTGAGAGACTGGTCTTGTGGCTGGCTGAGCGTGTGGCTGACTGACTGGCTTTTAGGCCGACAGTCGGGCTGTCCGGCTGGCTTTCGGGCTGGCTGACCGGCTGTGTGGTCGGCTGACTGGCTGGCTGAGAGACTGGTTGTGTGGTTGGCTCGGAGTGTGGCTTTGTGTCCGGCTTGGAAAGAGGCCGGACCGGCTCGGCCAGGGGAGCCTTGCCGGTCAGAAAGGCGATGGCGTTTTCCGGGAACGCGGACACGTCCGGAAAGGCGTCAAAGGTCTCCCGGGGCGGGATGCTGGCGAAGGGGTCCTCGGGACCGCTAGGCTTCTTTTTGGACACGGTCGATGACCTCGCGGGCCATGTTCTGGTAGTCTATTGCCCCGGACTTGGTGGCGTCGAACTCGAAGATGGACTTGCGGTGGGAGTGGGCCCGGTCGATGTCGATGTTGACCCGGATCTCGGTGTCAAAGACCGGGATCCCCTTGGCGTCGAAAAAGGCCCGGATCCGGTCCTTGTTCTTTTTGTGGGTCACGGCCCGGCCGTCGTACTTGGTCAGGACCACGCCGAGCAAAAGGAGCTTCTTGTTTTGCTGCTTGGCCTGGGACAGGACCTGGATGAAGGTGGAGAACCCGTCCAGGGCGTACTGGTCGCCCACGGGGCAGGGGACCAGGACGTAGTCGGAAATAAGCAGGGAGTTGCGCAGCATGGGCCCGATGTTGGGCGGGGTGTCGATGAGGACGTAGTCGTAGCGGCCGATGTCCTTGTCGTTTTGCAGGAGCCGGGAAAAGCCGAGCACCGAGTCGATGCTCGAATAGGACCGGACCTCCCACTCCATGCACCGGATGGAATTGGGAACGATTTCCAGGTGTTCGGTCTTGGTGGCGCAGGCGTTCGGCGAAAAGGCCCCTTCCGGGTCCTCCAGCGCCTTGACCAGACTGGAATTTTCCCGCAGGCCCAAATCCGGGAGCAGGGTGGAGGTGGTATTGGACTGCGGATCGCCGTCCACCACCAGCACGGTATTGCCTTCTCGCGCCAAGGCTGCGGAAAGATTGACGCTTGTGGTCGATTTGCCCACGCCGCCCTTGTTGTTGCCAATGGTGATGATGACAGGTTTCGGCATTTTCCCTCCTCCCAAATTTCCCTCTGACTGTTGTTTTCACCGTCCGCCATACTTGTCAATAACATCCAGGCCGTTTGGCCGCGTTTTCCTTGGTTTTCCGGTTAGAACAAATCCCGGACAGTGTCTGGCGAGTTTGTGTCCGGATGGCCGGTTTTTTTCGATGGTTGCGAATTTTTCGTCCTGGCCAGGGGATGGCGCAAGGCGCGCCGGGACGTTGGGATGCCGGCAACACGCGTGTCCGGCCCGAAAAACTTGTTGTGATGACAACGAATTTCAGGGTGTCGGCCTGCCTCCGGCGGCTGATTGGAGGCGTCTTTTTTGGCGTCCGGGGGAGGCGTCCCGCAGGGGGCGCGTTCTGTCGCGGGAGCAGCGGGGGACTGGCGGGGCCGGGGGCGTGCGGCCGGCCTGGGATGGCGACGGTGGTCCTTGTGAGTGGGAGTGTACGAGGAAGAAAAAATAACTTTTAATTACGAATGGTTGTTGAGGAAATCGATACGAGTCAGGCTTTGTGCGTGGTCTTTTGTCTGGTTTTGTGTGTGGCTTTCTGTGTGGTCTTGTGGCTGGCTGTGTGGCCTTGAGTGTGGTCTTGAGATGTTTGGGAAAGCGCCATCCGGGCCGCGTACGGATGCGGCGGCAGGCGCAGGCGCGGCCTGCGAGGAGGCCGCAGCGCGCGATCCACGGCCCAATGCGTCTCCAGGCTGCAGGGGGTGTCCGAGGTTCCGCGCATTGCGGCCAAGGGTCTGCCGTGCTCGGGCATTGGCGGCGTTGTTCCGGCTGTGCCGGATGGGCCGCGCCCGACCTGCCCCGGCCGGTGAAACGCATTTCTTGGAGGGGTGTCTTCCTTGGCCGGAGCCGTCGCAGGCCCTTGCGGGAATGCCGTGTATTCCCCTTTCCTGGCCGGGCCGCCCGGGCCTCCGAGGGTATTGCGGAGGGAGCCGCGTCCCCGCCCCTGTTACCTGGTGTTCCAGATCTGCCGGATCGGCAGCGGGGTGTCCGTCAGCCAGAGGGTCATGGGCTCCCCGGTTTCCGACGTCTGGCCGATGGTGGTGGTTGCCTGGTCGACCGTGACGGCCGGCAGGGACGCGGCATCGAGCAGGACCTCGATGCGCATGGTGTATTTTTCGTCGGAATGCAGGGTCGCTCCCTGGCCCGAGAGTTCGCAGCCCACGAAAAGGATGTTGGGCTTCTTGTCGAAATCCACCTGACCGACCACGCCCTCATAGGTGGAGGAGATGTCGAGGGGACCGCGCTCGGCGAATTCCACCAGCGTATTGCGGGCTTCCATGTCGTTTAGGCCGTAAAAGACCCGGGCGGAGTGGGGCTTGTCGGTCTTGAGCGCCGGGAAGATCATGGCCCGGACCCCCTTGATGGGCAGTTCCGAGGCAAAGACCCATTGGGCGGTGCAGGGGCGGTCTTCCAGGCAACTGAGGGTGTTGCGCATGACGTTCAGGTTGTCCCGGCGGATCATGTTGTACAGGTTGAAGCCGTCCGGGGTGAAAAGCGGGCTGAGGCTGACCAGACCCTCGCCGCCGGGCGTGATCTGGACCAGGGAGCCGGCCGGCACGGCCAGCGGGATGGACAAGGGCGTTTCGCCCAGCCGGACCACGGGCCGGGCCGTCGGGCCGGTGTAGGAGAGGCCCCGGACCGTCCAGGGCGGGGGCGCGTCCAGGACCGCCTCGATTTTCCGGCCAAAAGGCAGGGTCAGGGCCGATTGGGCCAGTCTGGCGTCATAGACGTAAAACGCCGGGGTCCCGTCCTGGTCGGCGACCACGGTCACCGGAGGGAGGCCCGGGTGGGCGGCGCGGAAATCGGCCAGGGCGGTGGCCGACTGCCAGGCAACGTTTCCGGTTCCGGCCGGGTGGCGGGCATCGTCGGCGGAAAAGACATGCAGCCCCTCGCGGCCGAGGGTCTCTTGGCCGGGCGTCCAGGGGGCGAGCGTTGTGTTGGCCGCGATGTTGTCCAAAACCGCCAGGGCCGGGTCCACGGCCGGGCCGGCCTGGTCGCAGGCCACCTCAAACTCCAGCCGCTCCAGGTCGATAAAGGCCCCGTACCGTCCCGGAACAAAGGCGACGCGGACATAGAGGGGGGACTGCGGCTCGGGCCAGGGCAGGGTTTTTTGAAGGGAAAGCGAGGCCGCGCCCGTAGCCTCGGGTTGCAGAATGCCCGGATGGGCCGCGCCGAAACGCTCGAAGTCGATCTCCTCCACCCGTTCGAGGTGGTCGGGATCGTGGCCCGCGAAAAGTTGCACCCGGGCATCGGGCCGCAGCCGCCGGATCTTGTCGCGCAGCGTCGCGTCGGCCCGGAGGGTGATCTCCCGGCAGCGGACGCCCGACGCCGGCGAGAGCTTCCAGGTGGCCTGGCCGGGATGGTCCAGGCTGAACTGGGACAAGGCGCGCAGGCTGTAGTCCGGGGCGACATTGGTCGCGTCCCACACGGTCTCGTAAAATTGCAGGGTCGCGAAATCGTGGTTCAAGGAAAAACGCCCCTGCCGGTCGGGGTGGACGATGACGGGCGCCCGGCTCGCCACGCCGCCCCGGAAAAAAAGCAGGGTTTCGTCGCTCTGGGGCATTTCCCTGGCCAGCACCAGGCCCGGCACGTCGCGGCCGCCCTTCTGGGTGACGAAGTAGAACTTCTTGTAGCCGTGGTCGGCCACGGTGTCGAAAAAGCGGTAGGCATCCCCCAGTTCCCGGTCGAGAATCACCTTTTTGTGGCGGTTGCGCTCGAACATGACAAAGTCCGCGTCCTGCTTGTGTTGCAGGAGGTACCGAGCCCAGGCGGCACTGTTGTGTTGCCAGCCCCGGTAGAGCGCGGCGTACTCCAAGTTCGGCCAGCTCAGGAAGACCACCAGGGCCAGTCCCAGCCCCACGGTCATGCCCCGCATGCGGCGCGAGGCGGCCGGCAACAGCCGGCCGGCCGCCAGACCGGCCAGGGTGTCCGCGCCGGCCCCGGCCAAGAGCAGGATGGCGAAATAGAGGCCGATCAAATACTTGGCCGTAATCTGGGTCTGCACGTTGATGGTGAAGGCCACCAGGGTCGGCACGGCGCACCACAACAGGAGCAGGATCAGGCCTTGTCGGGCCTTGCCGGTCCAGGGCCGGACCAGACCGAGGGCCATGAAGAGCAGGACCAGGCCTGTGCCGGCGAAGTCGGTGTCCCGGAAATAGAGGGTCATTTCCCGAAAGGCCTTGGCCACACGGTACATGTCGAAGGCGTTGCCGCCGCTGCGGTAAAACGTGTAATAGGCGACAAGATGCCCTTTGACTTGCGGCAGATAGAGCAGCCCGGCCAGCAGCAGGCCCAGGCCGTGGGCAAGGAGGAGACGTCCGGCCTCCCGCCGGGAGGCCGGATCGCGAACGCCGGCCAGGCAGAGGCCGGCGGTAAAAAGCATCTGGGCCAGGACAAAGGGCGCGGCGATGTAGGAGCTGTAGAGCATGAGCGCCGTGGACAGGCCGTACCAAAAGACGGTGCGAAAATTTTTGTCGTCCAGGAGCCTGCGGTAGCAATACAGGGACAGGAGGGCGAAGGTGTAGAAAAAGACGTACCACCGCATGTACCGGGAATAGGCGATGTGGAACTGGAGCAGGGCCCCGTACAGGGCGCTGCACAGCCCGGCCCGTTCGTTAAAAAACTGCCGGCCGACGACAAACAGCATGCACAAGGAGGCCAGGCCGAAAAGGACGCTCGGCAGCCGGACCCAAAAGTCGCCCTCGCCCAGGAGCCTGGCGAAATGGATGCACAGGTGGTGCAGGGGCGGCGAGGTGTCCAGGGCGACGTCCGAGGCCGACTGGCCGCCCAGGCTGTCCAGCAGTTGGGCAAGGGGCATGGCGGCCCGGTGCAGGGCCAGGCGCTCGTCCCACTGCAGCTCCGGTCCGCCGAGATCGTGCAGGCGCAGCCAGGCGCCGAGACACAGGATGGCGGCCAACAGCAAAAAGACGAGGAGGGGGGGAAGTTTTTCCGGGTGGTCCGTCTCGGTGCGCATGGGGCCTGCCTGTCAGAGAGTGTTTCGTCGCATGGGCTTCAGGTCTGTTCCCAACCGGTCTGGCTCGAACAAGCAGCCGTGGAAGCGGGGCCACGGCCAGGGCTCCCGTTCCCGGGCCTGTTGCGGCCGGGATGCCAGGGACGGGAAAGGCCGCGCCGCATTCCCGTTTTGGCCTGCCTGACGGAGAGCCAACGGCAGACGGTTACCGGAAGAACGGACGCATCCACGGCGTCACCACGAGGCCGGGGCGGAGCTCCTCGAAGGCCGCGGCCGGGCTGTGCGTGAAAAGCAGGGCCACGGGCCCCGATTCCGGCGTTCCATTGGCCAGGGACCCGGCACCGGCGGTGAAGGGGGGCATGGCGGCGGCGTCCAGGCGCATTTCAAAGGTCATGGGCTGCTCGGTACTGGAATGCCAGATGCCGCCATCCGTGTCGGCCTCCAGGCGGACCCGCACGGCATGGGTTCCCTTGGGCAAGGGGACGGCGTCCAGGCGCGGATGGCTGTCCGTGTCGCTCCAAAGGCCGGAGCCGTCGCTTTTCAGGGCATAGACGGTTTCGAACGGTCCCGCATCCGCGGCCACCGACAGGCGCATGGCATTGTGGCGGCCGGGGTCGTTGAAGAGGCGCGGAAACGTGGTCAGGGTCAGCGTGTCCATGGGGTAGAGCGAGGCAAAGCGATAGGTGGCCTCGCACGGGGTCTGGCCGGTGCAGGTCAACACCGCTTCGTCGCGTCGCACCCGGGCGTCGCGCAACGCATAAAAGTCTCCGGGCGTGAAGTGTTCCGCGTCGAAAAGCTCTTGCGCCAGGATGAAGCTTTCTCCCTGTTGCGACAAAACGGTCTCGGCCCGCTGCGGCAGGCCGAGGGACAGGGGCAGGGGGCGGCCGTCGAACAGGGCCAGGGTGTTGCGCATGCTCCCCGGCGCCTTGTAGCCCAGGGGAACCGCGCCGAGGTCGACATTGACGGGGTCCCGGCCGCCGACGCTCACGAAGGGGGCCGCGAGCCACGGGTCGTAGAGCTCCAGGGCGGCTTTTCCGTCCGGCCCGCGCACGACGTAGACCGGATCTTGTCCGGGATGGGCGGCACGGTAGGTCTGCCGCGCCTCCGGGCCGTTGACGCCCGTGCCGGGGTCCGGAGGAAAGACAGCCGCGTCGCCGCTGAAGGCGACCAGGCGGCCGGGCGTGACGGTCGGATCGCCGGACGGCCTTTGGCGCGCCTCCAGGTTCGCCAGGACCCGGTCCCACTCCTGGCGCAGGACGGCGGCCACCGACGGCGGCGGCCCCTGGCAGGTGAAATCCACGGCCACGGCGGCCGCCTTGACCGCTCCCTCGCGCGTGCCGTTGGAAACGGTGATGGCGAGGTACAGCAGCCGCCCGGCCAGGGCTTCGGGGGGGATGGACCATTCGCCGGTGATGGTGCGCGCCCCGCGGGAGGCGGGGGCGGCAAACGGGTCGTTGGGGTCTCGGGGAGCTTCGAGGACGCCAAGGACCACCAGCCGGTCCGGGGCGGGACCGGCGCGCACCGTGACGGCGGCGTCGGGAAGAAAGACGTTGCGCTTGAGACAGTGCGCCGTCAGGCGGACCCGGGCCGTTGCCACGCGTGGCCCCGCGTCCAGGTCGAAGGCGTAGAGGGCTGTCCCGGGCCGGGACATGTCCGAAGGCGCGAGGCCGCCTTCCGAGAGGTTCACGGTGACGTTGTCCGTGGCGAAGGCATCGGTGAACAACCGGAAATCGCGGTACCCGTCGGCGTACGTGGAGCGCCCGGACGCATCCGGGAGCACCGGCAGGGGCGCCCGGTTGATCAAGCCGCCGACGCTGGCGTCGAAGGGGCGGGAGGCAATGACCTTTCGGGTCCCGGGCAGGACCGTTTTGCCGGGGGAAATATGCAGAAACCGCTTGTATTCCCGGCCGAAAGCGCCGCTGGCCCTGTTGTAGAGCCCGCCCAGGTACCAGTCTCCCACGACGCTGTAGTTGCGTTCGTCGTCGTACAGCACGATGTCGAGGTTGTTTTTGAGGAGCGCCGCCCGGCGCAGGGCCTCCTTGTCCGAAAAGGTCTTGCCTTGATAAAACGCGGCCAGGTGGAGATTGGAGCTTCCCGCGAGCAGAAGACAGGCGCAGCCCGTGGCCCAGCCAAGGCCCTTGACGCGCGGCGCAAGGCCCTGCACGCGCCGCGCCGCCGCTTCGGCCCCGAATCCCAGGCCAAAGGCCAAGAGATAAAATCCGCTCATCACGTACTTGGGCGAGACGGAAAATTCCGTCTTGACCAGGTATGCCGCCGCCATGGACGGCACGCCCCAACACAGGATCAGGGCGGCCCCGGTCCGGGCCCTGCCGGCCAGGGCGCTGGCGAATCCCCAGACGGCAAGGGGGACGGCCAGCCACAGATGATTGAACTTAGCTGGGTAAAAGTATTCGAGGAAAAATCGCATGTTGGCCAGGAACTGCGCCAGGTCGAAGGGGTTGCGCGTGCCTTTGCCGTAAAAGGAATGAAAGGCGTAATACTGGGCAGGCAGCCAGGGTGCGTACAAAATCGCCATGAGGGCGAAGGCCCAAGCGCCGTTCACAAGAATCGCCCGGGCGGCCCGGCGGTTCCCCTCGCGGTGGCGCTTGGCGGCCAGGCCGGCCAGGAAGAGGGCCTCGCCGGCCAGGGCGGGAGCGGCCACATAGGAGGCGTACAGGCTCAGTGCGCCGGCCAGGGCGAAGCCCAGCCAATAGCGCCGGTGGTTTTCCGTGACGGCCAGGTAGAGCAGGAAGAGTCCGGCGAGGGAACAGCCGTAATAAACGGCATACCAGCGGATGTCCCTGGAGTAGTAGAGGTGGAAAAGCGACAGGGCGCAAAACAGTCCGGCCAGCACGGCGCAACGCCGCCCGGCCAGGCGTTTGGCCAGGGCCATGACGCAGGCCACGGACAGGCAGCCGAAAAGGACGCTCGGCAAGCGGATGATCGAACCCGCGTGTCCAAAGCCCAGCGCCAGGTGGACCAGGAGATGGTGCAGCGGCGGACTGCAATCCGTGCTGACCGGCGAGGGGCTTTGGTACATGAGTCCGGAGAGCAGGCGCGGCAGATCCGGAGAAGAACGTCCCAGGGTGACGAACTCGTCCCACCACAGCTCCATCTGGTCCAGAAAAAGCAACCGTAACGCGGCGGCCACGAGGAGCACCAGCCAAAAGAGCCGATCCCGCAGGACCGGGCCCGTATCGAGACCGCTGTCGGCGGAGGCCGGCGCGTCGCTGGTCATGATCCCCCGCTTTCGGCTGCCGGCGCCGGGACGGGAACAAGCGGGGCGGCGACGTCTTTGAGCCCGACCAGGACGCCGTGGCAGCGGGCGCTGACCGCGAAGTCCACGGCCATGCCGTCGGCATGGAAGAAAACGGCCTTGAGCAGTGCCTGGCCCGGATCGGGCTGGGTGAATGTTGCGCCGCCGTCGCAGACCGCGGTTTCGTCGCCGAGATACCGAAATTCGCCGTAATCGGTCTGGATGATAAAGGCCGATCCCGGATCGCGCCAGAGGCTGCGGATCGGGGCGCGGTAGGCGATGGCGTCAGCCGGGTCGGCGGCGCCGGCATTGGTGAGCCACAACACCGCCAGGGCGACGGCGGGCAGAATCTTCAGGATGCGACGCGCGAGACGTGTTGGCGGCGTCTTGCTTGTAGCCGATCTTGGGCCTGCAAGGGGAATCATTGTCGCGTCCAAGAGCGATCAGGCATCCGATGGTGTCGCATAGCTCATGGCCGTGTAAGCCATGTCGTCCATTTTGACAACAATCTTTGCTCTTGTCTGTTTCTGGAACCAACACTGCCTTCGCTTCAGACGAGACACGGTAACGAATGAACGTACCTCAATAATAAATGAGGGAGCAATCTTGAAAATAATTGCCAAGGTCGCCATGAAACATTGACGCAGTCACATGGAGTTTTCCTTTGACCGGCTGCGCAACAGGATTGGGACAGGGTCGTTTTCGAAGCATCGCTGGGCAAGGACCACGCGCTCTGTATGCCGATACTTTGCAAAGAAATCCTTTTGCAGAGGGTGTCTGATGCCTGCGAAGGCTGCGCACCTGGAAAGCCCTTGCCTGGGATTGTGCCGCTCGCGGCAGGCGGGCCTTGGCCTGATATGGCTGCCGTCCCGGACGGAACAAGGCGGCTGCGCGCCATGGCGGGCCTGGAGATCCGGCTGCCCCCGGAGCCTGACCGGCTGACTGTGTGGCCTGCAGTGTGGCTTGAAAATGCCGCCGGAAACGACGTTTCGTGAAAGCAATGGGCTATTTTCAGGGAACAATTTGCGGCATGGGCGGTGTTGACGGCAACGTGGGCCGCGTTTCCGCAAAATCACGAAAAACCCGCCACGGCGCACGACGATGTTGCCGCTTTCCCGGCCTTTGCCTATGACACTCCGAATGTTCGACCCTTTCGCCCCAAAGGAACGTTCCGCATGATGCGAGTTTTGGCGCTCAATCCGCCGTTTTTGCCCAAATTTTCCCGGCCGCAGCGGTCGCCGGCCGTGACCAAGAGCGGCACCCTCTATTTTCCGCTCTTTCTGGCCCAGGCCGTGGCCGTGCTCGAGGAGGACGGGTATGGCGTCAGCCTGCTCGACGCCCCGGCCGACGACCTGACCCTGGACGACGTCCTGGCAAGGGCCAGGGAGATCCGGCCGCGCCTGGCCATCCTCGACACCTCCACCCCGAGCATCGACGCGGACCTGGAGGCGGCCAGGGCCCTGCGGCAGGCCGTGCCGGACTGCTTCACGGTCCTGGTCGGGCCCCACGCCACGGCCCTGGCCGAGGAGGTTTTGCAAACCGGGGCCGGGGCCGTCTGCGCCGTGGCCCGGCGCGAATACGACCTGACCGTGCTGGAGCTGGCCCGGGTCTTGGAATCCGGTCCGGCCACGGACGCACGGCTGGCCAAGATCGACGGGCTGTCGTTTCGGGACGCCACGGGCGGGGCGGTCCACAATCCGGACCGGCCGTATCTCGACGACCTGGACCGGCTGCCGCCGGTCGCGCCGGTCTACAAGCGCCATCTGGACATCGCCAAGTATTTCAACCCCAACGCCAAGCCGCCCATGGTCACGCTGGCCACCTCGCGGGGTTGTCCGTTCAAGTGTTCGTTTTGCCTCCACCCCCAGACCCTGACCGGCCGGGCCGCCCGGTACCGGTCCATCGACACGGTCCTGGACGAGGTGGCCTGGTGCCTGGAGAACTTTCCGGGCCTACGGACGATCTTTTTCGAGGACGACACCCTGACCGCGGACCGGGTCCGGTGCCGGGAATTTTGCGACGCCATCCTGCGCCGGGGCCTGACCTTCGAGTGGTCGGCCAACAGCCGGGCCGACCTGGACGCGGACCTGCTTTCGGTCATGCGCCGGGCCGGCTGCCGGCAGGTCTGCGTGGGCTTCGAGTCCGCCGACCCCAAGGCGCTTTCGTCCATGAAAAAGGGCCTGTCGGCCGGCCGGATGGAGAAGTTCCGGGCCGACGCCCGGGCGGCCGGCATCAAGGTCCACGGCTGCTTCATCTTCGGCTTTCCGGGCGACACCCGGGAGTCGATCCTGGCCACCATCGATTTCGCCCTCAAGCTCAACCCGGACACGGCCCAGTTCTACCCGGTCATGGTCTACCCCGGCACCGAGGCCTATGCCGAGTACGCCGCGGCTGGCCACGTGACGGCCCGGACCTACCGCGACTGGCTGACCCCGTCGGGCCTGCACAACTGCGTGATCAAAAACGAGAACCTGACCGCGTCGGAACTGGTCCGGCTGTGCGACCTGGCCCGCAAACGCTTCTACCTGCGACCGTCCTTTCTGGCCAAACGTCTGGCCGCCGTGCTGGTCTCCCCCGGCGAGATGGCCCGCACCTTCCGGGCCGGCCGGGTCTTCCTGAAACACCTCCTTTTCGGCTCCCGGGTGTAGGGTGCAGGCCGCCAGCCCCATGCCGCCGACCAGGGGGTCCGGGGGGATGATCCCCCCCGGCCGCCGGAGGCATC
>CAZIJE010000001.1:0-50901 GCA_964539435.1 uncultured Desulfovibrio sp. | reverse complement strand
GGGCGGGGCGCCCCCCCCCCGGCCCCGGGGGGGCGCGCGGCGGGGGCCCCCCCCCCCCCCCCCCCCCCCCCCCGCCGGAGGCATCTTCGTCCTCCCCCCTCACCGTCTCTGTCGTCGTCCCCGCCTACAACGCCGCCGCGACCCTGCCGGCGACCCTGGCCGCCCTGGCGGACCAGACGCTTGCCGGCGCGTGGGAAGTGATCGTGGTGGACGACGGCTCCACGGACGCCACGGCCCGGGTGGCGGAAGGGGCCGGGGCGTTGGTGCTCCGCCAGCCCAACCAGGGGCCGGCTGCGGCCCGCAACGCGGGCGCGGCCGCGGCCTCGGGCGCGATTCTGGTCTTTACGGACGCGGACTGCGAGCCGCATCCGGATTTTCTGGCCGAGATCCTGCGCCCCTTTGCCGATCCCGGGGTTTCGGGCGCGCAGGGGGCCTACCGGACGCGGCAGACGTCGGTGGTGGCCCGGTTCGCCCAGGTGGAGTTCGAGGACCGGTACGCCTTCACGGCCCGGTTCCCGTGCCTGGACCTGGTGGCCACCTATGCCGCCGCCTTCCGGCGGGAGGTTTTCCTGGCTCAGGGCGGATTTGACGCGGCCTATCCCGTGGCCAACAACGAGGACACGGAGTTTTCCTATCGCCTGTGCCGGCTCGGCCACCGGCTGGTCTTCGCGCCCCGGGCCCTGGTCTTCCACCGCCACCCGGCCACTTTACGCAAGTACCTGCGCATCAAGTTCTGGCGGGCCTACTGGCGGCTGGCCGCCTGCCGGGACCACCCGGAAAAGGTCCTGGCCGACGGCTATACCCCGGGCGTGGTCCGGCTCCAGACCTTCCTGGCCGGGCTTTTCGGGCTGGGCCTGGCCGCCTGGCCCGTGGCCGGAGCGGGGCCGGCCCTTGGCGCGGCCCTGGCCGTGCTTGTCTCGTCCCTGCCCTTTGCCGCCTTTGCCGCCAGGCGCGACCGGGGCGTGGCCCTGGCCGCGCCGGTCCTGGTTTTCGCCCGGTCCCTGGCCTTTGCCGGCGGCGCGGCTCTGGCCGTGCTGGAACGCCTCAGAGATCGGGCGGGCCGGGGGGGCCGGGCCTGCGCCCGGCGGCGGGGCCGGCCGTGAGGGTCGGGCTCGACCTCCACGCCCTGTCCGGGCTCATGCAGGGTTCGCGGACCTACATGGCCAACCTGGCCGCGCGCCTGCCCTTTGCCGCGCCGGACATGGACTTCGTCTTTTACGCCACGGACCCGGACGCGCCGCACATCCGGGCCCTGGCTCCGGGCGCGAAAAACGTCGCCTTCCGGCCCATTCCCTACGGCCGGTTCGGCCGGCTGGTGTTTCCGTTTCCGGCCCGGGCCGCCCGGGAGGTGGACGTGCTGCACTGCCAGTACGTGGGGCCGCTTGTCGGCGGCCCGGCCTGCGTGCTTTCCATCCACGACATCCTGCACGAGACCATGCCGGCCTTTTTTCCCCGGGGCCTGGGGTCGCTCATGCGGCTGTGCTATCCGGGCAGCGCCCGCAAGGCCGCCCGGGTCCTGACCATCTCCCGGTTCAGCCTGGAGGAGATCGTGGCCCGCTACCGGGTGCCGCGCGACCGGATCGCCTACGCCCACCTGGGCGTGGACCCGGCGTTCGCGCCCGTGGCCGACGCCGGGGCCGTCCTCGCCCTGCGGGAGCGGCTCGGCATCCCGGACGGGCCGTACATCCTGTCCCTTGGCCGCATCGAGCCGCGAAAAAACATCCCTGGGCTGGTCGCGGCCTACGGACTGGTGCGGCAACGGCTGGGCAGGGCCGCGCCGTCCCTGGTCCTGGCCGGCGGCCGGGACCGTCTGTTCGCGGATTTCCATGCCAGGATCACGGCCGACGGCGCGGGGGAGGGGATCGTGTTTGCCGGATCGGTGCCCCAGGAGGACCTGCCCACGCTTTTCTCCGGCGCGGCGGTCTTCGCCTACCCGAGCTTTGGCGAGGGGTTCGGCCTGCCCGTGGCCGAGGCCATGGCCTGCGGCGCGCCCGTGGTGGCGAGTTCCGCCCCGGCCGTGCCCGAGGTGGCCGGGGAGGCGGCCCTGCTCGTGGCTCCGGAGGACACCTCCGGCCTGGCCGACGCCCTGGTCCGGGTCCTGACCGACCCCGTCCTGGCGGCCGATCTCGCGGCCAGGGGCCTGGCTCGGGCCCGGGAGCTGACCTGGGAGCCGGCGGTCGCCCTGTGCCTGGACGCCTACCGCCGGGCGGCGGCATAGGGAAAGGGAAGCTGGCGCGGCGGGCCGGGCGGATACTTCAAACGGCAAAGCGGCCGGAGGCGAAGAGGAAAAAACGATGCGCACCCCGATCCATCCCGGTGAAATCCTGGCCGAGGAGCTTGAGGCGCTCGGGATGAGCGCCAACCAGTTGGCGGCCTACCTCAAAGTGCCGGCCAACCGGATCAGCCAGATCCTCAAGGGACAGCGGTCCGTCACGGCCGACACGGCCCGGCGGCTGGCCCGGTTTTTCGGGACCACGCCCCAGTACTGGATGCACCTGCAAATGCTCTACGAGATCGACCAAGACCGCCAGGAACATGACAAGGAAACGGAAATAAACGCCATCCCGCGATTCGACGCCGTGGCCCCGAACCTGGAAGCCCACCGATGAAAAATCCCGTCCATCCGGGCCTTCTCGTCAAGGAATGCCTTGACGGGCTGGGCCTTGGCGTTGCGGAAGCCGCCAAGGGGATCGGCGTCACGCGGCAGCAGCTGCACAACGTCATTGCCGGGCGCAGCGCCGTCACCCCGGAAATGGCCGTGCGGTTCGAAAAGGCCTTTGGCGGCAACGCCGATACCTGGCTCGGGATGCAGATGCGCTACGACCTGGCCCAGGTCCGCAAGCGCGATTGCGAGATCGCCGTGGAGCGCCTGGCGTCCAAGGTGGCGTGAACCGGGAAGCGGGGTTGCCCCCTCAGGCCGTCCGGCCGCAGACGCAGGCCAGCCCCCCCATGGCCCGGACCAGGGCCTGCATGTCCACGGGCTTGACTAGGTAGGCGTCCACGCCGGCGGAAAACGCCGCCTGCCGGTCCTCGTCCATGGCGTGGGCCGTCAGGGCGATGATCGGGATTGCGGCGGCGCGGGGGCCGGCCGCGCCGTCGCGGATGGCCCGGGCGGCGGTCAGGCCGTCCATGACCGGCATCCGCACGTCCATGAGCACGCAGTCGAAATCCGCTTCCGCCAGCAGGTCCAGGGCCTGGCGGCCGTTGACGGCCAGGACCGGATCGCAGCCGAACTTGCGCAGCATGGCCCGGATGGTCAGCCGGTTGATGGCCTCGTCCTCCACCACCAGCACCCGCATGCCGGTCAGGCAGGGCAGGGGGTTGTCCGGACAGGCCCGGCGGGCCTGCCTTGGCCTGGCGAACCGCAGCCGCACCCGGACCTCGGTGCCGGCCCCTTCCTGGCTGGAAAGCCGGATCCGGCCGCCCATGAGCCTGGCCAGGCCCTTGACGATGGCCAGGCCCAGGCCCGTGCCGCCGTAGGCCCGGGTCAGGGAGGGGTCGGCCTGGGAGAAGATCTCGAAGGCCTGCTCCTGCTTGTCCGCCGGGATGCCGATGCCGGTGTCGGAAACGACGAACTCCAGGACCAGGCCGTCGGCGTCGCCTGCTTCGGGCAGGCCGGCCGCCTCCAGCCGGACCTGGCCGCTCGGCGTGTATTTGATGGCGTTGGCCGTCAGGTTGTAGAGGATCTGGCGCAGCCGGCCGGCGTCGCCCCGCAGCCGGGACGGGGTGTCCGGGGCCACGGTCCGGGAAAAGCGCAAGCCCTTGAGGGCCGCCTCGTGGGCAAAGGAGGCGGCCACGGGATCGAGGACCTCCGCCAGGTCGAAGTCCTCCTCGGCCAGGACCATGCTGCCGCTGTCCAGCCGGGAGATGTCCAGGATGTCCGAAAGGATGCGCAGGAGCGCCCCGGCCGAGTCCATGGCCGTGGCCAGGTAGTCGGCCTGCTCGGCGGTCGGGTCGGTGTCGGCCAGGAGCTGGAGCATGCCCATGACGCCGTTTAGGGGCGTGCGGATCTCGTGGCTCATGTTGGCCAGGAAGGCCGACTTGGCGCGGCTGGCGGCCTCGGCCAGGGCCAGGGCCTGGTTTCTGGCCTCCTCGGCCGCCTTCCGGGCCGAGATGTCCTGGACCATGACCTGGAAGAGCCGGCGCTCCGGGTCGAACGGGCTGACGTCGACCTGCACGGGCAGGTGGGAGCCGTCGGCGCGGCGCAGGAGGCGTTCCATGGAAAAGGGGAGGCCGCGGCTGACGGCGGAAAGCCCCGCGCCCATGGGCGCGGCGTGCGGGTCCTCGGGCAGGAGGACCTCCCGGAGGTCGTGGCCGCGAACCTCGCCGGCCTCGCGGCCGAGCAGGGCCAGGGCCCGGGGATTGGCGTCCAGGAGGCGGCCGTCGGCGTCGCAGAGCAGGATGCCCATGACCGCGTGCTCGAAAAAAAGCTCGTTGCGCTCCTGGCGCTTGAGCAGTTCCGCCACCCGCGCCTCGAGCAGGGCCAGCCGGCGCAGGGCCGCGCTGTCGGCCTCCGCCGCTGTCGGGCCCGGGGGGGCGGCCAGTCGTGTCTTGCTCATGTCGCATGCCGCCTGAAGTAAGGATGGGAGGATGCGTCGCGGGATGGGCAAAGCCGGCACGGCTCCATGCATCTGTGCACGATCCATGGCACTTTTGAGGCCCCTCTGGCAAGGCCGGGGCGGGCCGGCCGGGGGGCCGCCAGGGGGAAACGGGCGCGAAAAGGCTTGCCCGGCCACGCCCCGGGCCGCTACAAGGCCAATACCGGAAACGCGCGGCCACGGCCGCGTGGGGCCGGACCACGTCCGCGCCCGGACCGGCCGCAGGCGGCCCGCCGGAGCGCGTCGAAGGAGCGGCCATGAACGACGCCGAGCAGCAGGCCCGCTGGGGCCTGTCCCTGGACGAGAAGATCGAGGCCTCCAAGGGTGTGATCCTGGAGGCGATCAAACGGTTCGGCCCGGACTTCTGGCTGGCCTGGACCGGGGCCAAGGACAGCACCCTTGTCCTGTGGCTGGCCCGGGAGGCCTGCCGGGAAGCATCCCTGCCCATGCCCCGGGTCCTGACCATCGACGAGGGCGATCCCTTTCCCGAGATCGAGGCCTTTCAGCGGCGGATGACCGAGGCCTGGGGCCTTTCCCTGACCGTGGCCGCCAATGCCGACATCCTGGACCGCAGGCCGGCCATGGGCGACTACATCCGCCTGGCCGACCTGTCGGCCGCGAACCGGGCCGAGGCGGCCCGGGCCGGGTTCACGGGCGACGGGTTCCCCTTTGACCCGGAATCGCCGGTCGGCAACCAGCTCATGAAGGTCGCGCCCATGAACGCCTTTTTGCGGGATAACGGCGTGGCCGCCCTGGGCACGGCCATCCGCTGGGACGAGCACCCGGCCCGGGCCCATGAGGACTACGAAAGCCCGCGCCAGGACCCGCCCCACCTGCGCGTCCATCCGATCCTGCACATGCGCGAGCGCGACGTCTGGGACATCACCCGGTCCCGGGGCATCCCGTTTTGCGAGCTCTACGCCAAGGGCTACCGGAGCCTGGGCACGAAAACCGGCACCGTGCGCCACAGCGACCTGCCGGCCTGGGAGCAGGACCTGGAGGACCGCTCGGGCGAGCGGGCCGGCCGCGACCAGGACAAGGAAGAGGCCATGGAGCAGCTCCGGTCGCTCGGCTACATGTAGGGAAAACTGGAAGCGCGCGTCCGGCCCGGCCTCCCGCGCGGGAGGCCGGGCCGGACGCGTGGCGTTGCGGGCGGGTCTACCAGAAGAGGGCGGCGGACTGGAGGCCGGTCTTGCCGACCGTGACCTTGGCGGTCTTGGCCACGCCGGCCACCGTGGCCGTGACCGTGTAGGCTCCGGGCGGGAGCTTGAGCAGGAGCACCGGCCCCGGGGACAGCAGGCTGGCCGCCACCGGTCCCGTCAGCGACACCTGGACGTCGCCGAGCATGGCCCGATCCTGGCGGGCGAATTCGAGCTTCAGGTTGTACTGGCCGGCCAGGCCTTCCATGGCCGCCCGCTCCTCGTCGCCCACGCCGCCGCTGACGTAGGGGATGCCTTCTTGGGTCGTGGCCTGGCTCTGGGACCAGGCCGTGCTCATGGCCAGCCCGAAACAGACGGCTCCGGCGGCCAGGGCCAGACCGATATGCCGCAGGGAAATGCGGTGTTCCATGGCGGGTCCTCCTTGGCGTGCGGGATTTTCACCCTGCCGGACATACACCGGCCAGGGGATCGGGGCAACCGCAAAGGGGATTTTTTCGGGGAAAGGCGGGGGGCGTTACAACCCCGGCCACAGGGCCGGGGACCGGTTGATCCCGGGCAAGGTCGCGTCGTCGCGCCGGCCGACCGCCTCGCGCCGCACGGCCGACGCCTTGTCCAGGCGCCCTTGCCGCATGCCTTGTGCGTCAGGGCTGCTATGTCCTCTTGCCACGCTCCTGGCTCTCCACGAAGGCCCGGAGAACCGCGTTTATCGCCGTTTGGTAGCCCTTCTTCTTTTGGACGCGAAACCACGCCAGGACATCCCGGTCCAGGCGAATGCAAACCCGTTCCTTCGTCTCGGGCAAAAGGTCTTCCAGACGCACGCGCTTGGCCTTCTCGAAAAAATCGTCCGGCAGCGGCGGGTTGTCTGGATCCGAAAGCGCATGAGCGGTCAATTCCTCATCGGTCATGGCCGCGACGCGTTGCCAATCGGTCTGTGACTGCATCGTGCGAAGTTCTTCTTCCGTATAGCGCACAATGGTCTTGCCATGCTCTTCATACTTGGTCGGCATACTTCCTCCGTTCGCGGGAATTGGCCTTTCTTGCTGAGATGATACGGAAAACGCCATTGCGGATCGTGAAAACGACGATCAGCATGTGCCCGTTGGCCTCTCCTGCCGCGATACAACGCCGCTCTCCGTAACTTTTGCGTTCGTCAGCGATCACCACCTGGGCATCTTCAAGCGCAACCGCGGCATCATAAAAGTCAATGCCGTGCTTGGCGATATTCGCCTGTCGTTTCGCTTCGTCCCATTCGAATTCCATGCGACAATGTATGCACAATATGTCATCGAGTCAACGCGAATGCAAGGCAGGGGGCAGGGGAGGCGCGGCATTGTTCGCCGAATTGCCCGGCGTATGTGGACGCATCAACACTTCTTGGCTGTCACCCTCGGGTCGTGGAGCGTACGCTCTCCTGGCGCGACCGTTTCCGAAAGCTGCGTGTCCGCTGCGAGCGTTGCGCCGACGCCTGCCTCGCCCTCTGCAAATATGTCTCTCTTCTCTGTTTGAGGTCCGTGGGGAGGGCCTGTTCGTCGAAAGTTGACACCCTCCTTGTTTTTTCCTTATGCAACAAAAAGCTTCAAAATATGTAGACAAGGGCTTTTCTGTCTTCCCGCAAGAAGACTGGAAAAGGCATTTATTGGCAAATATCTTTCCTTTGACTCTTAATCGCCGGTGCGACGGTTCTGGGCTGTTGCGGCGGGAATTTGGCGGCGTTGTTCATGCAAGAACCGGCAAGAGTGGCCGGACAGGATCGTGCGTCATCTGGGCGTTGGGATGAGAGGTGGAGATGTTTCCCGGAGCACGATCTCTGTAACAATCACCGGCGTAATTCGGCGTAAGTCAGGGGAATGCACGAAGATGCTCTTTGTGTATTGAAATATGTCCCGCTCCAACCGTATCTCTTTTTTCTCTCCTGGAGACGTGCATGCCTGATATCTCGTTCAACGATCCGCTTGTCGGCCAACAGTGGTATTTGCAAAACAAAGGACAAGGTGGCGGAACGCCGGGCGTCGATCTCAATGTCGCCCCGGTCTGGCAGGACTATACGGGCAAGGGCGTTGTGGTGGCAGTCGTGGACCAGGGGATGGAATACGCCCATCCCGATCTGGCGGCCAATAGCAACACTGCCCTCAGTTTTTCGGGAGTTTCCTCCGCGGCGGACGGCCAGCCCGTCATGTCCACGGATAACCATGGCGTGGCCGTGGCCGGAATAATCGCAGCCCAAGCCGACAACGGCATCGGCGGCGTCGGCGTGGCTCCCGGCGCGACCCTGGCCTCGGTCTACATCCCTCTTGGCTCGGACCTGGATCCGGAAACCGTGGTCGACAAGGAAGATTTTGTCGATGCCTTTCGCATGGCGGCTTCCTCGTACGATGTGGTCAACAACAGCTGGGGCCATTCCGGTGTTTTTTACGATTTCAACGACCCGGAAAACCAGAGCGCGGCCCAGGCCCTCGCCGATGCCGTGACCAATGGCCGCGGCGGCAAGGGCTCCATCATCGTTTTCGCCGCCGGCAACGACCGCGAGGAAGGCTTTGACGCCAATACCGACAATCTGACCAACTCTCCCTATACCATCAGCGTGGCGGCCATCGACAACACGGGCAAAGTGAGTGTCTACAGCACCCCCGGGGACTCCATCCTCGTGGGCGCGCCCTCGCTTTCCTGGTATTACACCACGGAAACCGTGGTCATCCCGGCCGAGAACGAAGACGACGAGGACACGGTCGTGCAGCAAGTCGTCCGGCACGAGTACGGCCCTATCGTCACCACGGACCGGATGGGCGAAAACGGCTATAACGCGGCTCCTTCCCCCCAGGGGGATTACGCCTATGATTTCGGCGGAACCTCAGCCGCCGCGCCCGAAGTCTCCGGCGTCGTGGCCCTCATGCTGGAAGCCAACCCCGACCTGGGCTACCGGGATGTGCAGGATATCCTGGCCCTGACCGCCCGCAACGTCGACCCCGCGGCGGACTGGACCATCAATGGCGCCGCCAACTGGAACGGCGGGGGCATGCACGTCAACCGTGACGTCGGGTACGGATTGGTGGACGCCACCGCCGCGGTGCGGTTGGCCGAAACTTGGGACAGGCAGAGTACGACGGCCAATCTCGAGATATTTTCCGGAC
The DNA here is from genome assembly GCA_964539435.1 of uncultured Desulfovibrio sp. GTDB lineage: Bacteria > Desulfobacterota > Desulfovibrionia > Desulfovibrionales > Desulfovibrionaceae > Solidesulfovibrio. The sequence goes on along the minus strand of CAZIJE010000001.1, from coordinate 42,015 downwards.
AGCGGGTTGTGGACGAGGTCGTGCCAGACGGATCGGGCGGGATGTCTTCTTCCATTCTCATGCCGGCGGGTGTTTCCGTGGAGCGGGCCGAGGTTGTCCTCGATGCGGAGGCCGGCGACGCTTCGGGACTGGTCGTAACGTTGACGTCCCCTTCCGGAACCAAGAGCACGCTGCTGGACGCGCCCGGCACCACGGAAGCCTTTCCCAGCGGCTTTTCGCTCACCTCGACGCATTTCCTCGGCGAGTCCTCCCTTGGGGCGTGGACGGTGACCGTGGCGGATGTCGCGGCCGACGGCGACGCGGCTACCTTCGACGGTTGGAAGTTGAACCTGTACGGATCCGATGGGGCGGTGGGCACCCAATGGATCTACACCAATGAGTACCACGAGTACGCCGCTGCCGATCCCTCCCGAATGCTGCTCAATGACCCCTCTGGCAACGGCAGTCTCAATGCGTCCCCGGTCACGGCCGGCATGGCCGTCAATCTGCAGCCCGGAACCTTCAGTTCGATCGACAATACGCCTCTGTATACGACTTCCCAGACCAGTCTTGCGAATGCCTATGCCGGTGACGGCAATGATCTCCTCGTCGGCAATGGCCGGGATAACCTCCTGTATGGCGGACGCGGCAACGACGTGATCGATGGCGGCACGGGCAACGATACCCTTGACGGTGGTCCTGGCTTGAACGTGGCGCTGTTTGGCAGTGACTATTATTCAAACACAGTGACAATCGGCCGGAACGAAATCACAGTGGTCGGGAATGAGCAAACCAAGACATTGCAAAATATAAGTCTTCTGGTTTTTACCGACATGGCCGTTCCTGTGGCATCCCCGAGTGGGCTCTCCGCGACAGCAAATTTGTTTCAAGCGTGAGTTTGATGGTCGCAGCAGCAGGGCTGCATTGGAAACGTACGTTCCGGTCCGGACCATGCCGCCCCGGGCGGGGTCGAGCGTCACGTGGAGTTCGTGCGGCACCTTCCCGGTGTCGCGTCGCCGGCCGACGCTCTGCCAGGGTGGCGCCGGTCCCAAGCCAGGGGCCGGTCGATTCCACGTGGCGCGTACCGGCGCGAAAAAAAGCGACGCCAGGGTCGCCCCCGCCGTCGCCGGAAAAGGATGCCGGGCCCTTGCCCGGTCACTGCTGGGGCAGGGCGTTGACGAAAAGGCTCAGGGACCCGTCCTCGTCGCGGTAGACGTTGCCGGTCAGGGTCACCTGTTTCCCTTTGAATTTCTTGTGAAAGGCCTCTTCGGTCTCCAGGGTGACGGCCTCGGGCGTCAGGATCAGGTAGGTCGCGCCCTCGTCCGTGGTCAGGAGCAGGCCGTCGGCGTAGTCCTCTTCCACGACGCCCGTGATGCTGACCCCGGTCTTGATGGGTTTGATGTCCTCGTCGGGCGTGGCGGCCCGGGCGAGGCCGGTCAGCAGGAGCCACGCGGCCAGAATCGGGCCCAAGGCCAAAAAAGCCGTACGCATCGTCTTCATGCCGCCTCCGCGCGGAGTCTCTGGTGTCGGTCCCGGCCAGGCGCGGCCCGGACCGGAATGGCTGTATACCGGAACGGGCCGGTCGGCAATCGGCGGGCGCGTGTCCGGCAACCGCCCGCGCGGCTTGCCAGATTGTCCGCGCCGTCGTAGAAACCCCCATGCTCCAGACAGGCAGCTCCATGAGCGGTTCCACGACCCGGTCCCTGGTCCGGCCGGCGCAGGGCGGGCTTTTTGCCTTGCTGGCCCGAAACGCGGACACCCGTCCGGCCGGCCACGCCATCCGCTGCGGCAACGCGGCCGTGACCCACGCCGACCTGGCCGAGGCCGTGGCCCGGGCGGCCGGCGGGCTGGCCGGCCTCGGCCTTGGCAAGGGCGGGCGGCTGGCGGTCTTTGGCCGCAAGACCCCGTCCGCCATCCTGGCCTTTCTGGCCGCCGCCGCCGCTGGCGGCGTTTTTTTTCCCCTGGACCCCAACCAGCCGCCGGAGATCACCCGGACCATCCTGGACCGGCTGGAGCCGGCCGTGCTGTGCGCGGCGGCCGAGTTCCTGCCCGTCCTCGACGGCCTCTACCCGGACGGGCCGCCCTTCGCCCTGGTGGTCATGGACGGCGAGGCCCGGCCCGGCGCGCCGCATCTGGACGCCCTGGCCGTTGGTCCGTACCCGGCCGCCCTGCCCGAGGTCGGCACGGACGATCCGGTCTACCTCAACTTCACTTCCGGCACGACCGGCGCGCCCAAGGGGGCGGTGACTACGCTTGGCAACCTGCTCGCCAACACCGAGGCCGCGGTGTCCGCCTTCGGCCTGGTCCCGGAGGACGTGCACCTGTGCATGATGCCGGTCTTCGTCCACCCCCACGAAACCTTCATGCGGCCGCTTTTCCTCGGCGGCACCATGGTCCTGTGCGACCGGGTGGCCGCCCGGACCGTGGCCGAGACCTGCCAGCGCCAGGAGGTCACGGCGCTGATGGCCGTGGCCGCCATCTACGAAACCCTGTTCCGCCTGCCGGCCGGGGCGGAAAACCCCCTGCCCCGGCTGCGGGTGGCCGAGTCCGGCGGCATGCACGTGCCCTCGCCCCTGGCCGCCGGCTTTGCCGTCCGGTTCGGCGTGCCGCTTTCCCCGGTCTGGGGCAGCACCGAGACCACGGGCATCGCCCTGGCCAACCGGCCGGGCGACGTCCACGCCGCCTGCTGCCTGGGCAGGCCCGTGCCGGGCTACGGCGTGCGGGTGGTGCGCGAGGACGGGTCCGAGACCGACGACGGCGAGCCCGGCGAGCTGGTGGTGTCCGGGCCGGGCGTGTGCCGGGGCTATTACGGCCTGGAGGCCGGGCCGGAAAACCGGCTGTACGGCGGCCGGTTCTGCACCGGCGACGTGGTCCGGCGCGAGGCCGACGGACGGTATTATTTCGCCGGCCGCCAGAGCATGCTGCTCAAGGTCGGGGGCATGAAGGTCTTTCCGGTGGAGATCGAGGAGGCCCTGCGGGCCCATCCGGACGTGATCGAGGCCATTGTCATTCCCATTGCCGACGACCTGCGGGGCGAGGCGGCCAAGGCCGTGGCCGTGCTCCGGCCCGGGGTCGCCCTGACGCCCGGCGACCTGCGCCGCTTCCTGTCCGGCCGGCTCCACCGCATGAAAATGCCGCGCGTGATCGAGATCCGGGACGCGCTGCCCCGAACCCCTGGAGGCAAAATCGCATGGCGCGCCCTCGTGTCGCCCTAGGCCACGCCGTTGTCGGCGAAGCGCCCGACGCCTGGACCGAAAAAAGTCTTGCCGCCGTCACCCGGCTGGCCGGGGAGGTGGTGGACGGCTGCTGCGACCTGGCCGGGCTGGTCCGGGGCGGCAAGGTCCTGGTCAAGCCCAACCTGGTCCGGCCCGATCCCCGCAATCCCTGCGCCGTGGTCACGGACGCCAGGGTGGTCCTGGCCATGGTGCGCCTTTTGCGCGACGCGGGCGCGGCCAAGGTCCTGGTCGGCGACAACCCGGGCTACGGCCTGTCCTTGTTCGAGGCCCTGGCCGGCATGGACGGGTTCGTGAAGCGCCTTGAGGCCTGCGGCGGGGAGATCGTCTTTTTCGACCAGGGCGACGCCGTGGCCGTGGACAACCCCGAGGCGCTGCTGTTCGACCCCGTGACCCTGCCCCGGGCGGTCCTGGAGGCCGACCGGTACGTCAACCTGCCCAAGATGAAGACCCACGTGCACACGCTCGTGACGCTGGGCGTCAAGAACCAGTATGGGCTGGTCCTGGACGACGAACGGATGTTTTGCCACCGCAACGACATCAACGTGAAAATCGTGGACATCCTGCGCCTGGTCCGGCCGGACCTGACGCTGGTCGACGGGCTGTGGGCCGTGCAGGGCCAGGCCCCGCTTTCCGGCGCGGCCGTGCCGGACATGAACGTGCTTTTGGCCGGCACGGACGTAGCCGCCGTGGACACGGTGGCGGCGGACCTCATGGGTATCGCGGCCGACGAGGTGGCCATGCTCCGCCTGGTGCGCCAGGAAGGGCTCGGCGAGACGCGGCTGGAAAACATCGAGGTGGTGGGCGCGGACCCGGCCGCCCTGCGCCGTCCCTTTGCCCGACCGGTGCTCGGGTCCATGGGGGCCTACGACGCGGTGCGGGTCATCGAGGGCGGGGCCTGCCAGGGCTGCCTGTCGGCCCTGCGCCACGCCCTGGACAAGCTGGCCACGGAGAACGCCTTCGCCGGCCGCGATCCCGTCACCCTTTACGTGGGCGTGCCCATGCCCGAGCGGCGAAACCTCAGAAACGTCAAGGGCGAGCTGTGGTGCTTCGGGGCCTGCGCCGCGCCCCTGGCCTACGACACCCACAAAAAGGCCGACCCGGCCCGGTTCGTGCCCGGCTGCCCGCCCCACATCCTGGACTTCTACAAGGCCTACAAGAAGCGCCCGGCCTGACGGATCCGTCGGGCCGTCAAGCGCGCCCTCCTCACCCAACCCTTTCCGAAGGCTGCGCCGGGGTCTCCCGCGTCCTCCCGCATTTGCTGCTGCCGCGTCCGCCCGCGGTGCGTCGGGAGTTTGTTCATGGCGCTTGGCGGCCTGTCGCAATACAGGCTGCTTGGGTCAGGGTGGCCCACTGACCTGCTGGCATTCTTCGGACCAATCAATTCTCGAGGGTGGCTCTCTGGGTTGAAGTATTGCCGATCATCCGGGGATATCAGCCTGTCTCTTGGTTTTGTGACAACAATTGGAACATTATCTAGGGAAGAAGTTGAAAACATTATGTCACTGTTTGTCAGTATAAGGGATCTATAATATGATTTAAATGTAGGTCGTTATGAGAAATTTTCCCCCTGGATTTTTGGGTCTGAATGTCAACGTAGCAGCACTTTTTGTCAACGTAACGACAATGCTGCTACCTTGACAAAAAATGCCCATACGCTGACAGAACGGACGGAGGCAGGACAGGTACGGTAGGCCTACCGTACGTCCTGCCCTGCGGGGCTGGCTTATTCGCCTGCGGCTCAACGCGAAATGCACCGAGAAGGAAATCCATGCCGTCACGACTGCCCACGATCAAAATGTACCTAACGGCAGAAGAACATGCCGAGATCACGGCTAATGCGAAGAGGTCGGGGTTGACTTCCTCAACCTATGCCAAACGAGTCTGTCTGGGACTGCCGACCCCCAGCCTTGAAAAGCAGCAGCACCGCCGTGAGTTGCTGAAGATCAATGCCGACCTCGGCAGACTGGGAGGCCTTTTTAAGTTGTGCCTTTCTGAGAAGGAAACGCCTCTTGCGTCATTACACCCGCAGGTGCGGCAGGTTCTCAGGGAAATTGAAGCTCGGCAGCGGGAGTTGAAGGCTGCAGTGGCCAAAATCTGACCACTGCTGACGCGCGAACAATGATCAGCCGACATATCGCCAGAAAACCCGGGAACGATCATTATGGTCGTTTGGCCAACTACATTGCCGACGCTTCTCACGCCGGAGAAAAATGTCTGCAGGCATGGTGTGCGGGGTGTTGGGCTGGCGATGATTATGAACTGGCCATCCGCGAAGTCGCCGACACGCAGGCGCTCAACACCAGGACGACCCGGGAGAAAACCTATCACCTCATCGTGAGCTTCCGGCCCGAGGACGAAACCAAGCTCACGCCAGAAGTTCTCAAGGAGATCGAATTGGAGTTCGCCAAGGCCTTGGGATTCCAAGACCACCAGCGGCATTGCGGGGTCCACAAAAATACCAACAACCTGCACATGCACGTGGCCTACAACATGATTCATCCGGAGAAGCTGGCCCGGCATGAGCCTTTCCGTGATTACCACGTCCGAGATCGCGTCTGCCGCGAAATGGAACGACGTTTTGGCCTGGCCATCGATAACGGCGGTTCCGTGGAGAACACGGAACCGAAACTAACGCCGGTGGCGGCTACGGTTGAGGCGCAGACGGGGCAGCAGTCTTTCGACGGCTACGTCAAGGAGCGGCGGGGATTAATCCTGGAGGACCGGGGGCAGGCCACCGGTTGGCAGCAGTTTCATGCTGCCCTGGCTCGATATGGCTTGGAGCTCAGGCCACACGGCAATGGCTTGGTCATTAAGGACCGCAACGGTAAGCACGCCATCAAGGCCAGCAGCCTGGATCGGTCCTTGTCCATGATGCACCTGGTCCGGCGGTTTGGAGCCTACGCCCCTCCCAACCGGACGAACGAACACTATCCAGAGGATGAGCGGTACACGGCCAAGCCTGTGCAGCGCGAGCCCAATCGCGGCGCTCTTTATGAGGAGTATAAAGCCGGAATCACTACCAGGAAGGCGGCCCTGGAGGACCTCAACAACCGTGTTCAGGCAAAATTTGAATACGTCCGGACCACATGGGATAAGGAGCGCCAAAAGATTTCCCGTGAATTTTTCGGGCGTCACCGCTTTGAACTCCTCAAACTCGCGCGTCTGCATGAGGCGGAACACCGACTCCAGGTCCGCAAACAGATCCATGCCGAGCGAGAGAAGGTCAGGCAGGAAACGCCCTATACGAGCTGGACGGATTATTTGAGATGGAAAGCTGGACAGGGCAATGAAACGGCCTTGGCGATCCTCCGGTCGAAGGATCAACTGGTCGAACCGGAGAATCAAGCCTTCCGCAGGGGACAGCGTGAAGTCATTCAGGAAAAGTGGCTCAAAAAGCAGGTGGAGATCATGACCTCCACCGACGTGAGCTCTCGGGCGCGCCGAGGCCTCCTGGCCGTGGCGAAAGCCAGCGAGCTTGCCGAGATGGAGGCTGCAGCCCCAAATGGAAAACGGCTTTTGTCGGGATTTAGAAGTTCGATTGACGCCAAAGGAACGGTGTTAATCAAACTGGCCAACGGAGGAATGATTCGCGACACAGGCAGAGAGATTGTGTTCACGGCACGCGATCAGCTTACCCAGGAAGCGGCCTTGCTTTTCGCCCAGGCGAAGTGGGGTAAGGCTATCACGATGGATGGCAACCTTCTTCGGTTCCAGTCAAAGGAGCGGAAGAAGGATCAAGGCTTGGAACGGTAAGGTACAATGGATTAGTTTTTATAAACACGGTTCTTGCTGTCTTCTAACATTATGTAAAACCAGAACAATTGTACCTGCAGCAACGATATATAGAATTTTCTTATTTGGTGCATACAGCATATTTACAGTGCCCCCTTAACCTACCGGGTTGACGTTAATTTTTAGGTTAAAAATTATCAAACGCAACTAACATAATCAAAACATACCGCTCAACCGAGGGAAGAAAGGTTGTTACGCAAGAAACAGCAGCGATAATATCACTACGGCTATTCGTTATTTCATGTTTGCCTCTTCAATGCACAGGCGACTAACTATTTCGAAGGCCGCGTTATTCCGCAAACCCTGCCTTTGTCAACAGTAGGGAGCGACATCTGGCGGAAGCCCCGCTAAAACCTTAGGTGAGAATCATTACGCAATTTCAGGAAGTTACATGAAAGGGTCTGGGATTTACGATTTGCCACCGTCGTAACCGGGTACGTCCCCCCTCTTGGGGAGAAAACACGAAACGGAATTTTACGCACTCTAAGGGCAAGAAGCCCTTCAGCTCGGGGGCGTCTCAGAAAACGGGAAATAAAGCACGCTAAGCCCAATTCAGCGGCTGTAGCGGTCTGAAATGCAACTTACCGCGCCTCGCGGGCGGCCTGGGCAAGAACGTCCACCACCCACGCATTCAGGCTCTTGCCGGAATTCCTGGCCTTAAGCGCTATTTCCGCGTGAAGCCCGCCGGGAACCCGCACGGTGAACTTGCCGGAAAACGGCTTCTCGGGCTCCTTGCCGACTTCCTTGCAGCCCAGGAAGTAGCTTTCCAGGGCATCCCGGAAGCCCTGTTCCAGTTCGGCCACGGACTCGCCCTCGTAAGAGATCACGTCCGAAATCCCGAGTACGCGGCCGTGCAACACCTTGTCGCGGTCATCGTACTCAATGGAGCCGAGATAGCCCTTGTGCTTGAAAACATTGTCCATCATTGCTGATTTCCTCCCGAACTCTCCGGCGCCAAGCCGACCTCCCGCAGGAAGTCACGCACGCGCTCAAGCGCATACTTCTTAAGCTCTTTCTGCGGATGCGGCTTGTGGATACTCAAGAGGGCTTGCCCGAGGGAAGTCCAGACTTGAGATCCCGGCCCCTCCCTGAACGTCGCCCCCTGCGCCCGCAAAAGGCTCTCGACTTCCACCCAGGTCACATCCGACCGGGTAGGGCTGTCGAAGATCCGCTTGAGCGTTCGGAGCTGCTTGCTGTTCATGGAAATAATGGTGTCATTTTTGGTGGCATTGTCAAGGGACACAATAATTACGTTCGATGGTTTAGGGTGCGAAAAATTCCGTTTTCGTGTCCTGACCCCCAGTTGCTCCATAAAGACCAGTACCCGCAACGCGGTGGCGAGGATCTTGCCGGTGTAGTCGGTGGGCACGGGCAAGGCCCCGTGGTCGTAATTGGCGTTCTGGGGTTCTACGGCACCATCTGCGCGCGAAACGGCATCAATTTCGTGTCCGAAACCAGGCAGGTCAGGGCCTATGCCTCCCAAAAAATCATCGCCATCAAATACCAGGACCAGCTCATCAAATACGTGCTGGCGAACCAAGCATGGTAAAGGCACCGGTTGGTTCTCTTTCATGGAGACCAATAAGGCCGGCTTTATTTCCTAAATACCCCAAAAACTTCCTTGCAAACACTCAAGTTTTTGTGCTACTATTTTGCCTAAATACGGCTATCAGAGGGGAAACATGGGGCACATTCTCGCCATTTCCAACAACAAGGGGGGCGTCGGGAAGTCTACGACCACGGCCAACCTGGCCCACGCCCTGACCAACAAAAAAAAGCGCGTCCTGATCTTGGACGCCGACAGCCAGTGCAACCTGACCGGCTCCTTTTTGGACATTCCCTGGCTCGGAAACAGCCTGCTGGAACTCCTGGACGGCAACGGGGTTCCGGTCGAATCCTGCGTTTTCCCGGCTCCCGACTATGAACGGCTTTCGGTACTGCCCAACAAGCCGGGGAGCGCCGCCCTTGAACCCGACCTCGCCCGCCGCGAGGATTACGGCTGGTATTTGCTCCGGGATCGACTGCGCGACTACGCGGCCAAGAATTTCGACCTGACCCTGATCGACTGTCCACCGAACCTCGGGCTTTTTTCCATTCAGGCCATGATCGCCGCTGACTTCATTTTGGTCCCGGTGGAAGCTGGCAGCCGCTACGCCGTGGACGGCCTGGACCGGACCGTGGAGACCATCGAGGAGATCGCCCAAGCCGATCCCTCGGGCCAGTCCGGCCGATTCCTGAGGCTGCTCATCAACAAGGCCGACCGCCGCACGGCCGTTTCCAAAGTAACCATCGAGCAGATCCAGCAGTCCTACGGGGCGCGGATGTTCGAAACCATCATCCCGGTAAACACGGACATCCAGCAGGCCGAACTGCTCCACAAGACCGTGATCCGTCACGCCTCGAAGAGCCCTGGCGCGGCGGCCTTCCGGGCCCTGGCCACGGAACTCCTCAAGACGCTCGAATAGGGAGACAGCCATGGCGCTCTCGTTGCGCGACAAGCTCGCCCAGGCAGCCAAGGCCAACATGGCCGCCAAAGCCACCGCCACCGTGGAGAAGCTCCAGGAGATGGAGACGGCTCCCCCTGCCAATGGCAAAGCACCTGTCGTGCAGATCCGCCAGGAGGACGCGACACCCTACGGAGCGCCCGCGCCGGAAATCACTGAATCGCACAAAGCTCCCCGACCCAACAAAAAGAAGGTCACACCTGGTCACACAGGGTCTGACCTGGTCAATCCTGGTCAGACCACGACAGACCAGGTCACACCAGATCAGACCAGGATAGACCATCTGGTCAAACCTGGAGTGATCTGGTCTGGCCAGGTCACTCCTTGTCAGACCAGGTCAGACCAAACAGCCCCCCTTGAACAACACACACGGTCAAACCAGGTCAGACCAGGTCAGACCAGACTTACCCGGCAAGAGCGGGCGGCTCTCGGCTATATCGAGGAGATCCGGGAGCGGGTCGTACCGGCCAAGGCCATGGCCCGAAGCCTCGCCATGCCTGTCCCCACGCTCTACAAGATCATTCGGCGACTGCGCGACCGAGGCCATATCCTGGCCGCCAAGGAAGGCAATGACGGAACCTACCTCAAATTTATTGGGTGGAATGTGGTCAGACCAGGTCAGACCAAACAGCCCCCCTTGAGCAACACACAGAGTCAAACCAGGTCAGACCAGGTCAGACCTGGCGAGGCCGGTTCTGTCCCCTCTTTAGATAGAAAGATAGAAAATCTATCTATCTCTCTAGAGGCGATCCGGACCGCTTGGCCACACCTGGCTCGGGCCGGGTTCGGCCCCGAGCAGGTGGAACAGATCGTGGCCACCCTGGCGCAACTCGGCAAACCGGCCGATCGGATCGTCCAGGGCCTGGACCATGCCGAGTGGGAGCTGGCAGCTGGCAAGATGCTGGACAAGGAGGGGAGGGCGGTTGCCGATCCCTGCGCCTGGGTGTTCCGGTGTCTGGCCGGCCAGGGCTACTACCGCAGGCCGGCCGGCTTTGTGAGCGCCCAAGAACAGGCCGAACGCGACGCGGCCGAGGAGGCCAAGGCCCTGGCCAAAGCGCGCGAGGAGACCCGGGAGGCGCGGTTTCAGGCGTGGAGAAGGGGACTGACGTCGGAGGAGCGGGAAACGGTGTTGGCGGGAAGACAGGGACCGGAGGAAGCGTGGCTCAAGAATGTGTGGGTTAAACGCGGAGAGCCGATATGACGTAATGCAACAATTAGATCCAAAACTAAAATGGAGTAGTATCCTTGGGAACCAGACACACTCACATGATGGCCGATAGTGCAGAACGTAGATTGGCGTTTGAAATGCGGATCACAGCCAGAGGCGGCAGAGTGGCCTGCGGAGCACTGCTGAGTGATATGAAAAATTTTCGCTTCTCAACCGACATTCATAAGTTTGCCAAACAAATAGTTTGGTTCGAAAGTAGAGAGCGATCATTAAAAGATATAGATGCTTTCCTAGTCTTTGTTATGGCGCGCGGAGGAGAAGAAGCTTTTCAACATGCTTTGGAAGCGTTTAAGTTTTCAATAAATGATTTCATAAAAGCCTTTCAAAAAGCGAAGCCTGGAGTATTTATTTACGAAGAACAGTGGAATAAATGGAACGATAAGTTTGGAATTGATCCTAAACTTCCTTTTCCTCGAAAGTATCAGAAATAATCAAATTACAAGTGGTTTCAAAAAGCACCTATTGAGCTATCTGACCTGCCGGCATTCTTCGGACCACTCAATTCTTGAGGGTGGCTCCCTGAGTTGAAGTGTTGCCGAGCATCCGGGCATATGCGCCCGGCGTCATCTTAATCCAGGCTCGAATGCGGTCGCACCTCGTTGTAGGTTCTGCGCCAGTCCTCGATGACTACCTTGGCTTCCATCCGGGAGCGAAACCACTCCGTGGAGAGGCATTCGTCCCGGAATTTGCCGTTGAAGCTTTCGACCATGCCATTTTGCCAGGGCTTGCGCCGCATCGGGTGGAGTGGCTGACCGACAACGGTTCCTGCTTCGCGGCCAAGGAAACAGTGGAGTTCGCGTCCTGGGTGGGTCTGATCAGCCGGTTCACCCCGGTCAGAAGCCCAGAGAGCAATGGCATGGCCGAGGCGTTCGTGAAGTCCTTCAAACGCGATTACGTGTATGTCCATGATCGCCCGGACGCGCAGACCGTCCTCAGCCAATTGGCGGCCTGGTTCGAGGGCTATAACGAGGCGCACCTCTACAAAGGGCCGCGGATGTTCTCACCCAGGGAGTTCATTCGCTTCTCAGCAACTGCCGGGTGTCCGGTTTAACGGGGCAACTCCAGCCTCCCCCAAGGATTGGTCATGCTTCCTTGAACTACCCCTATATGTGGGGCGAGGCCATCTCATCACTCTTAACCTTGTTTAAGCCGGCGGAGGAGGGTCACTCGGCTGATTCCTACTGCTCGGGCAGCGGACGCCTTGGTGTGCCCAAGGGCAATAAGCCCTTTAGCATGTTCAATCCTCGAAGGATCAATCCGAGGTCTTCCAGGCATATTGCCCCTGGCCATAGCCGCAGCCAGGCCATCACGCGTGCGTTCAGCGATCAACCGGCGCTCAAAGTCTGCCAACGCTGCGAAGACATGGAAAATAAGGGAGCCCGCCGCTGAAGTTGTATCCAGCTTCTCCTCAAGAGAATTAAAAGCTATTTTATGTTGTTGAAATTTATCGATAATACCAAGAAGATCTTTCATAGATCGGCCTAGACGGTCAAGACGTACTACGCAAACAACATCGCCTTCACGAGCGAAAGCCAACATTTCGGATAAACCTGGTCGGTCAAATCGTTTTCCGCTTATGACATCCGAAAAGATTTTATCAACACCAACATCTTTTAAGCGTTGAATCTGGGTTTCAATCTCATGTTTTATAGTGGAAACGCGTGCGTAACCTAGGAGCATCAAAGACCTTTATCGAACTTTTAAGATGACCAAAGTCAATCAAAGACCTAATTCCTCTATTTCAAAACCGGGGTATCCCTTAGAATATTGAGTTTCAAAAAAGTTCAACATCTTTTTTTCATTGCCCGTGACATAAAATTCTAACATCATGGCGTTATATTCTAAGACACTTTTAGCAGGAATGCTGAACGGCATAAGGCCATTGGAAATAAATATTCCGTTCATCATAAGCAATCCAGTTCTTTTGTTTCCATCGTAGAAGTATTGATTTCTTGCGAAGTCAAGTGAAGCAATTACACCTCTTTCAAAATGACTTGAGATGTTTTTTAATCTTGCGCATAAATATTTAAACTTTTCATCAAGAATATTGTGGTCAGGAGGAATGTAGTCGGCTCCTCTTATCCATACTTGGCCACCCCGAAATTCACCAACTTCAAGAGCTTCATCTTTGGCAACAATTTTTTGAAGCGCACAAGCAATATCTTTAGAAAAAGTAAATTTATTCTGCTCGACAAGATTTATTAAGGCCTTCCAGGCCAAAGATTGTTGTTTAAGTTTATCTTGATCCTCAACCTTGTGGCCGCCAACGGTAATTCCTTGAAGGTATGTTTGAACCTCTGGCAGGGTAAAGGGCATGCCTTCAAGGGTTTGGAAGTCATAGACTAGGCCGGCTAAGTTTTTTTTAGCAATAAACAGAGCCTTTTGAACTTTCTCGTGACTTGTAAGCATGACTCAATTCTTCCTTTAAAAATCAACATGTTGAGTTAAATTTATTTTAATATCTCGGTCAAAGCTTATAACACCTACGGTCGCATTATTCCATATGGACTGGCGTTTAAAATCATTTCATGAAGTGTCGGCAATTAGCTATCTTTGAGATTTTGCAATTGTTTTTGCCAGCCAAAGCTCCATGTCCGCGTTCGCTTCCTCGTGAGATTTATACCGAAAAATCCCTTTTGGAATACAAGTCTTATACTTATTCATGGAGTCCATCCATTCCATCGCTTCATATGAAATAGTTCCAGGTGCAACGCCGTGAGCTTTTTTACGACCTATGATTCGGGTAAATTCCATAGTTCTTCCTTTCTTACAATTATCAAAAACGACCGTTTTTGAGGCATTCGCCACGTGCCGTTTCGGGCGCTGGCTGTGACCGCGTCAAAAAAATATCAAAACTCTATGCCAGTTACAATATTTGGAAGACCCTTTTTGATACACAGGCTAAGTTTTAGCCATAGGTAATTCTTGCCAACACGTTGTATAACGTGGCGACCGCCTGTCCTGCCGCATCTTCCAATCTTGCTTGATACCACAGGCCGCCCACGGTCATCCGCTTTTGCACCCAGTGCCGATCCAGGTCCCGGAACTGGCGGGCATTGCACACGCCATATCCCTGAAGCATCCTGGCGTAGCGCCGGCCGATGCCCCAGACGTCGTCCACGGGCAGGGCTTCGAGGAGAGCGCCCGGCTCGGAGTGGCTTCCGATATCGAGGACACCGGCCAGTTCCGGCCGTATTTTCGCCAGCTTGTTAGCCGCCTTGGCCAAGGTCTTGGTCGGGCCGAGGCCGATGGAGACCGGAATGCCGGTCCACTGCCGCACGGTCTGCCGGATGCGCCGACTGTAGCGGGCGGCGTCCCCGAGCAGGCCGGTCAGGTCCAGGAAGGCCTCATCAATGGAGTAGACCTCCATTTCCGGTGCGAACCGGCCCAGCGTGGCCATGACCCGGGCCGACATGTTGCCGTAGAGGGTGTAGTTGGAGGAAAAGACGGCCACGTTGTGGCGGGCGAACAACTCCCGACACTCAAAGGCCGGCCTGCCCATGGGGATGCCGACCGCCTTGGCCTCGGCTGACAGGGCGATGACGCAGCCGTCCTTGTTGGACAGCACCACCACGGGTTTGTCAGCCAGAGACGGGACAAAGACCTTTTCGCACGAGGCATAGAAGGTATTACAGTCCACAAGTGCCAGGACGCGACGAGGCGGCATGGCGGTCAGGTCCGGTGGATGACAAAGGTGATCACCCCCCAGATTTCGAAAGCGGTCGCCGGAAAGATCTCAAGCGGCCGGTAGGCCGAGTTCTCGGGTGCGAGAAAGAGCCGGCCTTCCAGGCAGCGCAGCCGTTTGACCGTCAGTTCACCGTCTACGGCCGCGATGACGATGCGGCCGGGCCGAGCCTCAATGGCCCGGTCCACCACCAGGATATCGCCTGAGTGGATGCTCGCGTCGGTCATAGAGTCGCCGCTGGCCCGGACGTAGAAGGTGGCGGCGGGGTGCTGGATGCACAGCTCGTTGAGGTCGAGCGCCTTATCCAGGTAGTCCTCGGCCGGACTAGGAAACAGGCCACACCTTGCGGGTTGGTACGAAAAAGTAGCCGATTTGCTTCGCTTTCACCGGCCGATTTCGAGCGAAACGTGCACTTAGAGGCTTGGCTTTCGGTTGTTGGGTTGTGGGAGCGAAGCGACAGCCTCCTAAACGAAGGCTTTGGCCGTTGACCACAGCCATCCTGTTCGTGCTTTTCCCGCGTTTGGTTTTCTCGATGCAGGTTCTCCCCTTTTTGCCGAAGTTAAGTTTCCGTCTAAAAAGGCAAGCCAGTCGCGTTTGGCCCTGACATCAAGTTCGGCCAGATATGTCTGGCAGATTTTGAGCCAGATTCCGGCTTCTTCCCAGCCTTTCAGCCGGTTTCGGTACGTGCGCGGGCTGGGATATCCTCTGCCGTTTGTTCCGCCTCATAGGCCAAGAGGCCATCGAGGAAGGCTGTAAAGGGGGTCCTGCCGTGGCAAGGCTTCTGAACCGAACGTCACGCAGCGTTACCGGACGTTATCCAAACGGGACAATCCCGAATGCCGCAGCCTGGCGGCCTTGCGGCTGTCCGCTTACGGCCCGGCCGTCCGCCCTGCCGGCGCGTCGTCGATGCGCCGGTACAGGACCGCGCCCGGCGCGCCGAACCGCAGGGGCACGGTGCCGAAGGTCCGGGCCACCCGGTAGTCGCGTGCAAGCACGGCGCACAGTTCCCGGCCGTAGCTGTCGCACAGGAAGGTGTGGCCGTACTCCCGGACCGTGCGCATCAGCATCAGGACCCAGGTCGGCTCGTGGGCTGTGAAGTCGGCCACGATGTTGTCCCCGCCGAAGAGGCTCCATTCCGCCGGGATGATGTTGTAGTACCGCAGCGGACTCGCCTTATCCGACAAAAAATTGAGCATGGCCCCTTCGGGCAGCACGGCCAGGGTCTCGCCCGGCCCGGCCTGGGCCCGGATGGCCTCCAGCATGGCCGCAAGCTCCGGGGACGGCCGGGCGAAGAGCGTGCCGTGGGGGCCGTCCAGGCGCTGGGACCGGGCGGCGTAGCCGGCCAGGGTCTGCTGGCCGGCGTAGAGCGCGACGATGGCCAGGACGGCCAGGGCCGGGAGCCGGGACAGGCCGCGCACCGCCGGCCGGTCCGACGCCAGGTCCGGCAGCCACCGGACCGTGGCCAGGTAGAACAGGACCAGGGCCGGCAGGGCCAGAAACCCGCCGTAATAGGTGAAGACCACGGACAGGAGATTCTTGCCGGAAAGGGCCAGGGCGAAGACGGCGCAGGCCGCGCCCGAGGCCAGGACGCGCCGCCGGTCCGGACCGGCCCGGCGGTACCGCAAGAGCAGGAGGCCAAGGCCGCCGGCCAGGAGCAGCGGCCAGACCCGGGGCAGGTCGTAGAAAAGCGTCTTGGCGTAGCCGGCCGCCGCCAGGCCAAGGACCAGGCCCGCGCCGGCCACGGCGGCCAGGAACAGGCCGAACCGGACCGTCCGGCCCGGCGGGGCGTACAATCTGGCGAAGACCCAGGGCATGGCCAGGACGAAGCCGTTGGCCAGGGCCGACACGGTCCAGGACCGGAGGCTGTCCCTGAGCTGGAGGAGCCCGGACATCTGGCCGTAGAAGGCCCGCAGCTCGGGCGTGGGCTTTAGCGGCGCCACGTACATGAAGGTCGCGCCGGACAGGAAATCCGCCAGCGGCATTTGCCCGGCGAAATACAGGCAGGCCAGGGCCGGGGGCAGGGCCAGGCCCAGGAAAAACGCGCCCCCGCGCCGGATCAGGTGCCGGGCCGGGCGGGCGTCGGCCAGGGCGGACAGGATCAGGAACACGAGCTGGGCCGCGAAAAGGGCCAGGAAGACCTCGCTTTTGAGGAGCAGGACCGTGCCGGCCAAAAGCCCCTGGACTCCTGTCCAGGCGAGCCGCTCCCGCGCCCGGGGCCAGGCCCCAAGCCCCAGGGCCAGGCACGACAGGTAGACCCCGTACAGGAGCTCGTGGGAGTACGGCGTCAGGTAGTTGAAGTTGCCGAGCCGGTCCACGTGGGAAAAGGCCAGGAGCAGGTAGAAAAAGACCAGGAACAACGCCGCCAGGAGGCTTCCGGCCAGGCGGCGGAGGGCCGCGAACAGGAAGGCCGAGAACCCGAGGAGGAGCGTTGCGTTGGCCAGGGTCAGGACGGCCAGGGACGGGCCGAAAAGGCGAAACAGCGCCGCGTTGGCGTACACGGCCACCGGGCCGAACAGGTGCGTCAGATCCCGGTACAGGACCTTGCCCCCGGCCACCTGCCACGGCAGGAAGACCTCCCGGCCGTAGTCCACCAGGACGTCCCCGCGCCGGCCCCAGCCCTCGCGGAGCAGATAGGCGAAGAGGCAGGCCGCCAGGAACGCCAGGAGCCAGGTCCAGAACCGCTCCGTTGTCGCGGCCGCCGCAAGCCCGGCCCGTTTCCCCTGTCCGTTCGTGAGCCGGCCGGCGGCCTGCCGTCTGGCGTATTCCTGCATGGCTGGTCCGGGGTCCTTGTTGCGGCTGTTGCGCGGTCCGAAACCGGGTTCCGCCAGCATCGCTTGTCCCCCTTTCCCGGGTCCGCGTCAATGCGGGCCCGGGTTCCGCTTTTCCCGGCAAAGGGGGTTGCGGGGCCAGACGATGCCGCATAGATTCGCTATCGGGAGAAAAGCCATGCCCGAAGACTGTCCGGACCAGGGGCCGGTTTCCCGGTACGCCGCGCCCTCCATCGCCGACCTCTCCGCCAGGGAGCACCGGGAACGCCTGAGCCCGGCGGCCGTCAAGGGGTTTCGCAACATCATGGCCTGCTGGGGCATCCCGGATGCCGACGGCCGGGCCCTGCTCGGCGGAGTCTCGGCCGACGAGTACCGCGCCCTGCTCGCCCACCCGGCCGAGACGGTCTTCGACCAGGACGCCCTGCAGCGGGTCTCGTTTCTGGTCGGCATCTTCAAGGCCCTGAACATCCTCTTCGGCCAGGTCCTGGCCGACGCCTGGGTGCGGCTCCCCAACCAGAACCGGATCTTCGGCGGCCTCACCCCGCTCGAATACATGATCCGGGGCGGCCTGCCGGCCTTCCAGACCGTGCGCCGGCTCCTGGACGCCAGGCGGGGGGGCGCATGATCCTGCCGCCCTGCGTCCACCTGCGCATCCCGGACACCCACCGGCTGATCCCGGCCAACCAGCTGGCCGGAACCGGCCTCGACCGCATCGCCGACGACCCGGCCCATTTGGACGCCCTGGTCGAGCTGGAGCGGGCCACCAACGACCGGCCGCGCGGCGAGTGCGACCTGCTGCCCGGCATCAGCCGCGACGAACTCGTGGCCGGCGTGCCCCTGGCCGCCATCATCAACGCCTCGTTCTGCTACGCCTCGCCCGAGGGCGGCCGATTCAACGGCCCGGAGCAGGGGGCCTGGTACGCCGGCTTCGAACTGGAGACCAGCCAGGCCGAGATCACCCACCACAAGAGCCTGCACTATCTGGAGATCGGCTGGGAAAAGGAGGACCTGACCGGGTTCGACGACTACCTGGCCAGTTTCGAGGGCGAATTCCACGACATCCGGGGCGAAGCCGCCTTTGCCGACTGCCTGGACCCGGCCAGCTACCTGGCCTCCCAGGCCCTGGCCATGGAGCTCATGAAGATCGGCGCGCGCGGCATCGTCTACCCGAGCGCCCGGACCCAGGGCAATTGCCTGGCCTGCCTGCGGCCGTCCCTGGTCGGCGACGTCCGCCTGTCCGCGCCCCACTCCTTCCTCTGGCGCGGCAGCGCCGTCCGGCCGGTCTGGCTGGAACCGTAAAGAATGGGAGAAGAGGCCTCCGGCGGCCGGGGGGGATCATCCCCCCCGGGCCTCCTGGAAGGGGGGAGGGGTCAGGAGGAGAGGAGGGTTAGCGCCGGTCGATGAGGTGTTCCGCCGCCTGGACCAGAAACCCGGAGCGGGTCATCCCCCTTTCCTTGGCCGCGGCGTCGATCCGCTCCAGCCGGTTGCGCGGCACGCTGATGTTCACCCGGACGGGGTCGCGGTCGAGAAACGACAAGTCCACTTCCACAAAGGCCAGCACGCCGCCTTCGGCCGCGGCCGTTCCCAGGACCTCCGTCGCCGGCCTGGCCTGGGGCGCTTCATCCGCGTCGAACAGGCAGGCTTCCGCCGCTTCCTGAACCCCGGCCAGGGCTTCGTCCAGGGTGTCGCCCGTGGTGAAGCAGCCGGGCAGGTCCGGTATGGTCACGCCATACCCGATGCCGTCATCGGTGTGCAAAATCGCCGCATAGCGTCGCTTCACGGCTTTCCTCCCTCCCGTGGCGGCCACGGCCAGGCCGCCTGGCGGAAAATGTTGCGCAAGGTGCCGGTCGGAATGTCCCTGCAAGGGTCTTTGACGACCACCCGTCGGCCGTCGGCCTGCCCGAAGACGTGGTGGCTGCCGTTGACGCGCAGGAGCGTGAAGCCGTCTTTCTTGAGCCGGCGGATCAGTTCCTTGCTGTCCATGTGTGTATGGTACACACAGGAAGGCGGAAGTCAAGATTGTGTGCGGGGCTGCGCCAACGGGTCAGGAGACGCCTCCGGCGGCCGGGGGGATCATCCCACCGGACCCCTGGAAGGGGGAGGTTGAGAGCATGCTCTTGGAGGAGTATATTTGACGTATAGCGTGATGGGACTGGGAACCCTTCACCGAGTCGCGGCGAGAGGATAACGTCATGGCTGGAAAGAATTCTTTTGCCAGGCTTTGTGAAGCCATGTCCCCTGAATCCCGGGAACGCTCCGAACGGAAGGCCCGGGAGCTGCGTGAGGCAATGGACTTGGCCGAGCATCGAAAAGCCACGCGCCTTTCCCGGGTCCGGGAAACGCCGGCCGAGGAATAGAGGGCGGTCAGGGCGTGGAGAGGGGCGTCCTGGTCGATGCCGCTCTTGCCTAGGTCCAGTTCACCGGCGCGCCAGCTCGCGCAACACGTCCCGGTCCTCGCGCATGACTTCTTCGGCCGCCCGCATCTGGGCGGCAAAGCCCTCGTCCCTGGGCGGACCGTGGCGCAAGCGCTCGCCCTGGCTCCACGTCCCCCCCTTTTTCCCCGCCCGGGGGGTCCGGGGGGGATGATCCCCCCCGGCCGCCGGAGGCATCCGTCTTCCTCCCTCCCCACTTCTCTCTCCGGCTCAGGCCGGCGCGCCTTCCAGGGTGACCGTGAACCGGGGCAGGCGTTCGCCGGTCAGGCTGGAATACATCACCCGCCTGGGGCCGTCTTCGGCGAACGGCTCCAGGAGCAGGGCCACCCGGCCCCGGCCGAGGAAGGCCTGCCGGACCTGGCGCATGGTGGCGTAGGAGGGCTCCTCGCCGTCGGTCCGCGAAACCTCGAAGGTCAGGTAGTCCTCCTGCCCCAGGTGCTGGCTCGAGGAGACCTCCACGTGCAGGCCGGCGGCCGCGTTGACGTACCGGCGCAGGGGCGCGTCCGCGCTGTCGTCCTCGACCCAGCCGGCCGGCAGGCACGCGAACGGCTCGGGCTTGCGCGGCTCGCTTGCCTCGAACACCATGCGCATCGCTTCGTAGCGTATCTGAAACGGAACACTGTCCAGGCTCAGTATCTCGTCGGTCTTGGCGCATCGGACCATTGCCGTCTCCCTGTGTTTCGCCGCCTCCCCGTGCGACGGCGCGTTCCCCGGCCGCGGCCGGACCGCATCCCGCCGGAAGGCCGCCGCAAAGCGTCGCGTCGCGGCCGCAACAGGGCCGCAACGTCGTGGCCGTGCGCCGGTCCGGCGTGGACGTCTCCACACAACATCGGGGTCGGGCCATCTTCTTCCCTGGCTCTGCGGATTGGTCAAGCGGTATTTTCGGGCGTCGCGGTAGGAAATGCAGGCGCGGGCCGTTCAGGGCGCGGGGACAGTGATGCGGCAGCGGCGGCGTTGCCGCGCCAAGCGCCTGATTTCCGTTGCAACAGGCCTTTGGCGGCGCGGCCTTTGCGCAGGAAGGAAAGGGTGGTAGCTTCCGGGACCACCGGGACGCCGCGACGGCGGACCGGACGCACGCAACGACAACCGAGCGGGCGCGGCTGTTCCGGCCCCTTCACGAGAGCATGGTGTGAACGACCAACCATGGGCCGCGCCGGTCCTGGCCGGCCTGGCCTTTCTCCTGGCGGCCCGGACGGGCGCCTGGCGGGAGATCCTTCTTTGCGGCGCGTCGGCCCTGGGCCTGCTCGTGTATCTGGCCCAGCGCCACGGCCGGGGCGGGGCGGCCGTGCGCCTGTGCCGCCGGGCCTTGGCGCTCTACGCCCTGGCCGTGCTTTTTGCCTTCGGCCTGGACCAGCTGCGCCAGGTCCGGCTGCCCCAGCTGGTCTCGCCCGTGGTGGCCAACCCCATCGAGGGCCGCGAGGCCCTCAAGGGCTGGCTCCTGGCCCAGGGGCAAAACATCTACCCCCCGCCCGGCGGCTATCCCCGCCTGCTGACCCTCTATCCGCCGGTCTTCTACGTGGCGACGGCCGTCCTGTCGGCCGTGACCGGACCGGGGCTGTTGTGCGGCAAGCTGGCCGCCGCCGCCGGCCTGGCCCTGCTCCTGGCCGCCCTGTGCGGCCTGGGCCGCCGCCAGGGCGGCGCGGCCTGGGTCGGGCTGCTGGCGGCGCTCGGGTTTTTCGCCCTGCCCGAGGCCGGCAACGGCTTTCTCTGCAAGCCCGACACCTGGGCCTTCGGCCTGCTCCTGGCCGGGGCCTGGGCCTTTCCGGCCGGCTCCGAGGCCGCTGGGGCTCCCGGAGGCCATGGAATCCGGCGGCGACGGCTGCGTCTGGTCCTGGCCGGCAGCCTCGTGGCCGGAGGCGCCCTGGCCAAGCAGCAGGTCTGGCCCCTGGCCCTGGCCTTTGCCGTCTACGCCGTGTTCGCCCTGCCGCGCCGGCGCGAGGCCGTCTGGCCCCTGGCCGGGCTCGGCGTCGCGTTTCTGGGGTTATTTCTGTTTTTTTACGTCCTGTTCGGCCCCGGGCTCCTGGAGCAGACCGTGGCCTTTCCCCGGCACATGTCCGGACTGGCGGCGGACAACAGCCTGACCGTCGCCCTGGACCGGCTGGGTCAGTACGCGGCCGCCCGCTGGCCGCTTTTGGTCGGCTACGGCGTCTGGCTCCTGTCCTGCCTGGCCGCGCGACGGTTCCCCCTGCCCGACGTCCTCCTGGTCGCCTCCCTGCCGTTTCTGGTCCGCACCCTCATGTGGAGCGGCTCGGACGCCAACCACTTCCTGTTCGTCTCGGCCGTGGCCGCCCTGGGCGTGGCCTCCCTGGCCGGCCGGCTGCTCCGGGCGTCCACGGCCGGGGCCATGGCCGCCGGGGTCCTGGCCCTGGCCGTCCTGGTTCCGGCCCGGGTGACCTTGCAGGCGCCGCGAGCGGCCGATTTCGCGCCCCCGGCCGAGGCCGTGGCCGAGGCGGACCGGGTCCGGGCCGCCCTGGCCGCCGTGCCCGGTCCGGTCCTCATGGACGCCGAAGGGGCGTATCTGTTCGCCGACCGGTCCGGTTTCGACCGGCTGCGGCTCTACGACGCCTTCGAAACCGACATGTACGACCGCCTGGGCCTGGCCCCGATCCTGGACTCGGTCATGGCCGACGACCTGCGCCACCGTCGTGTCGCCCGGTTCGTGGACAGCCAGGTCTTTATTTCCACCAGGCTCCTGGCCCTGCGCGACGTCTATTACGAGCCGGCCGAGCGGATCGGCCGGTACGCGTTTTTCAAGCCCCGGCCCGAGCGGGCCATCGCGGCCATGCCCGTGGCCGACCGGGTGGAGCGCGGCGAGGCGGGCCTGCGCGTCCGGGTGACGGACGCCCGGAACGTGCGGCAGTGGGGGGCCTATATCCAGGCCGAAGACCCGGCCGCGCCCCTGGTCCTGACCTACGAGGCGGCCGTCGCCACGCCGGCCGCCTCGGCCTACGTGGTCTGCAGCCCGCGCCTGACCGGGCCGGGCCAGACCGTGCGGGTCGAGGCCGCGGCCATGGACGGCCGGTCCCTGGCCACCGCCACCTACGGGTTCGGGGACTTTCCCGAGTCCGGCGAGGGCTTCGCCAACCGGCCGCGCCTTCACTTCCGGCCCGAGACCGACCGCTTCAGCGTCACCTTCACCCTGACCGGTCCGGCCCAGCTCTGGCTGGACGCGGCCCACCCCCTGGTCATCGCCGTGGACTGACGGCCCGGCGGCTTTCCGCCGCCGGGCCCGGGTCGGACGGCGCGGCCTGCCCGCCTGCGAGTGCCGCGTCCGCGAAACACGCACAGGCGTGTCCCATGGACAACATGCTTTAGAATCTATGTTTTTTTGAAAAAATACGAGCGTATTTTTTCAGGGACGTCACACTAGAGCCGTGAGTACTGGAGGGTGTCCTCCTTGAACTCCTTGATCACCTCGTCGGACAGGGAGGGGCGGAAATTGGCAATGGCGTCGATGATCATCTCCATGGTCACCAGGCAGTCCTCGCCGGTTTCGTATTCCCGCTCAAAGGCCCGCTGGCCGATGTTCTGGCACAAAAGCCCGATGTCGGCCGGGGTGAAGTTCTGGGTCAGCTTGACGAGCAGGTCCAGGTTGATGTCCCGGCAGTTGATCCGGCCGGTATAGTGGCGCAGCACGGTTTTGCGGCCCGCGTCGTCCAGGCTGCCGACCGGGATGACGCAGTCGAACCGGCCTGGCCGCAACAGGGCCGCGTCGAGCTGGCGGACGTAGTTGGTGGCGCACACGAGCAGGACCTTTTCGGTCTGGCGCAGCAAGGGCACCTGCTTGAGGAACTCGTTGGTGATGGACCGGTCGATGCGGTTGGCCGCGTCGCGGCTGCCGGCGATCTCCTCGAACTCGTCGATGAAGACCACCGCCTCCTCCAGGCGGCGGGCCTTTTCCATGACCGCGCGGAGGTTCACCCCGATCCGGTCCACGCCGTCGGCCATGAGCATGCTCGGCGAGATCTCGATGAACCACCAGCCCAGAACTCCGGCCATGGCCTTGACGAAGTGGGTCTTGCCCGTGCCGGGCGGGCCGAAGAAGATGATGGCCTTGGGCGGGATCACGCCGTGCTTTCGCGACAGCCCGGCCTCGGCCAGGGGCAGGATGATCCGCTTCTGCACGAGCTGCTTGGGCGGCTGGGAATCGGCAATGGTGTCCCAGGCCTCCCGGCTGACGTACTGGGCCCCCATCTCGCCGAGCAGGTCGGCCTGATCGCTGCCGCCGGCCTCCCGGCCCACGCCGTGGTGGTCGAGGTAGTCCACGCAGGCGGCCTTGAACCCGACTTCCCGGGCCAGTTTCTCCGACAGGATCCATTTGTGGTCCATGATCTTCTGCCACAGGTCGTCGACCAGGCCGTCGTCAAAGGTGATGCCGCAGGCTTCGCCGATCCGCGCCCCGCGCTCTTCGGGCGGCATGGTGTCCAAGTGGTATCGTTCCATCATTTTTCTCCCTGTTGCGGTTGCCGTGGCGGCCGGTCCGGCCGCCGACGCAGGCCCCTGCCGCAAGGGTTCTGTCGCCCGTCTTTTGCGGGCGGCCCATGCGATGCGGCAGGAGCGGAAAAACCTCCCCCCATGCCCAACGCCGGCCGGCATCGGCCGGAGCGGCATGCAGTGCGCCGCAGCCCACAACTGTCATGCGACATCGGTGCGGTGGTGTTGCTTCTGGAGCCGGAAGGCAGTGCAGGAAGGGCGTTCGGGGAGTTCAACCGTATACGCCTGCTAGCGGCATCGGTCTTGGGTGTCAATGATCTTTTTGTTCACCTTCCAGCTCGCGCGTTGCGGGGGCTGGTCCGGGCCGGGCGGGGAGGGCGGCCACTGGAGGAATGCCCCGGAACGGCCTCATCTGTTGTCCCAGCCGGCCTTTTTCCAGCGACGGCTCTGTGTTAAAAAGCAGTCATGGACAAAAGACTGCTTTTGATATATCCTGTTTGGAAACCAAAAGGCAGGGCTGCGAAAAATGGAAAGCCGTGTGGAACCGAAAACAAAAACGATTACCGTCCGCGTCACCCCCGAAGAATACAAACGGGTGCTGCTGCTCAAGCTGGAATCGAACCGGAAGATCCGTGAAATCGTCATGGACGCGGTCAACAGGGAATGGGCCAAGATCCAGCCTGACGACGACACGTTGACGCCCGATGAAGAACGCCGGATGGCTGCGGCCCTGGCCGAATACCGTGCCGGACAGGGGGAAAGCCTCGAAGACGTGCGCCGTCAGCTCCTGGAAGGCCGGGATGACTGATGCCGGCGCTCCCTGGACGGTCATCATTCAGGACAAGGAAAAAAGGTACTTGGCCAAGCTTCCAAGACGGGAGCGGGAACGTATCCTGGACGCCATGCTTGGGATGGCGTCGGACCCGTTTGCCGGGGACGTGGTGAAGCTCAAGGGGAGTCTTGATGGTTACCGGCTTCGGATCGGGAGGTGGCGGATCTTGTTCGGCGTGGATGCCGACGCCCGCAAGGTGGTCATCGCCGGCATGGGACCGCGTGGGGACGTCTACAAATAAGCGTGCTGGCAGGGCCAATTCTCAACGGATGGCCGTGCTTTCTTAACACGTGCAAGCGGACGGCTGGTCAGAATTGCCAGGCGCGACGGAAAGGCGCAGCCCGACCGCCTGCAACACCGCTGTCAGGGTTTTGAGCGTCGGGTTCCCCTTGGGGGACAGGGCGCGGTACAGGCTTTCCCGTTTGATGCCGGCGGCCTTGGCGACATCGGCCATGCCGTAGGCTTCGGAGACGTGGCGCAAGGCGACGAGCAGCACGGCCGGTTCCTCGGCATCTTCCATGGCGGCCTGGAGGTACGCCGCCGCATAGGCCGGATCGGCGCGCAGTTCGCGCACCAGGGCTGCGTCGTGGCTGACGCTGGCGCGGTCGAGGTTCTTCATGGCTGCACCCTCCTCTTGAAATCGGCCAGATATGCGACGGCCTTGTCGATGTCGGCTTCCTGGGTCCGCTTGTCGCCGCCGCAAAGCAGCAGGACCACCTCCACGCCCACCACGCCGAAATAAACGCGATACCCGGGCCCGTAGTCGATCCGCAGTTCCGAAACGCCGTCCCGCAGTGGCTTGCAGTCGCCGAAATTGCCGACCTTGAGCCGGTCCACCCGGGCCGCGATTCGCGCCTTCGCCCGCACGTCCCGGAGGTGGTCCAGCCATTCGGTGATGATTTCACGGCCGTCCGCGGTGCGGTAGCGACGGACGTTTTCATGATTTGTCTGTAACTTTTAAATTACAGACAGTCAAGGCGGGAACGGTCCCGGCCCGAGAGGACCGGGACCGCTGGCGCGTTGTGTCGCGACGGGCCGGCCGATGGAACGGGGACGCCCTGTCCGGAGACGCGGCGTGGCCGCGCCGAAAGGCTAGATGGCCGGGGAATCGGGCGGCAGGACCGGGCCGGACGTCCCTTCCTGCCGTTCCCTGGCCTGGAACTGTTCCAGGGTCAGGCCCTGGCCGCCGGGGGTGTCCGGCGGAATGACCTCCATGGACTCCACGGCCGGCCGGTCGAGCTGGGACCGGGCCTCTTCCAGCTGGACCTGGCGCAGGGTCTTGCCCTTGGCGCCCGGTTCGGCCGGGGGAATGACTTCCATGTCCCGGGGATCCACGGCCGGCCGGTTCTGTTCCTCGGCGGCCAGGAACTGGCTGCGGGTGACGCCCGGCTGGCCCGGCTCGCTTGGCGGGATGACCTCCATGTCGCCGGGGGCCACAACGGCCCGGGCTTCCCAGGCCCGCAGCTCCCCCAGGGTCATGCCGCGTTTGCCCGGGGCGTCCGGCGGCAGGACTTCGTCGTCGTCCCGCAGGCTGGAGGGCTGGGCGTCGGCCGGCGGCTGGAGCGCGGCCGTCTGTCCGGGCCGTCCGTCCGTGCCCTCGGCCGTTGCGGCGGGCGGGGCCGGGGCGTCGACAGCGGTGCTGGCCAGGTCCTCGCCGCTCCCGATCTGGCGCAGGTACACGGCCCTGGCCTCTTCTTCATAGGAGACGACGTAGTTGGCCAGGCCGACCTGGTCGGCCAGGTCGTTGAGCAGCCTGTCCAGGGGCCGGTTGTCGAAGGAGACGGCCAGCAGCTTGCCGGCTTCGCTTTTGGGGTAATGGATTTCGACCTTGTACTGGTCGTGGATCGCCTTCAGGCACCGGGCCAGGGTCACGTCCTGGCAGGCGATGGTGACCGGCGTCTGTTGCAGCGGCGCGGCGGCAACGGCCTGTTGCGGCGCGGCCAGGCCCAGGGACAGGGCCAGGAGCGCGGCGCCGCACAGGGGGCCCATGGGGCGCATGGGGCGAACTTCTCGCATACGAAGCCCCTCCGGGAAGGGTTGGGGTTTTTCGCAATGGCCGCGCGGGCGACGGCCTTCCCTCGGGAGAGGCCGCCGGAGCGCTATTGTTGGTTGACGATGTAAAAGACCGACAGGGCGGTGCCGTTGATGTAGGCGTAGATGTTCTTGCTCGAGGCCATGGCCGTCAGCAGCTGGGCGACCTGCTCGTTGGCGATGTCGGGCATGGTCAGCCGGAACACCTGGTTCTTGAACTGGGCCGGGTTGCCCGTGTCGGTCAGGTAGACCATCCGCGAGGTGGCGTTCACCGTGCCGAGCATGTTGATGGAGCAGGTGAACCAGCCCTGGGCGGCCAGGGCCGACGAGGCCAGGGCCAGGGTGATCGCCACGGCCATGAGCATTCCGACCGCCTTTTTCATGCCAAACATACTGCCCCCTGAGGATTGGTGTTGCGGGATGTGGAAAGCGAACCGCGTCCGGCTCTCCTGTATCGGCTACGCAGCATCCGTGTCGCAAAGCCGTAGCCGTGCCGTCTCCGTGAAGGAACCGCCCAAGGAATGCGCCTCGGGAACCGTGAGGCGGCACGCCGTGTCGCAACAAAAAACGCCGCCCCGCCCGACAATGGGGCTGCGGACCATTGTACACTAGAGGGTTGCGTCTGTTCTGTCAACGCCAGGCTTGGCGCTGCGTCAAAATCCCCTTCACGGGGCCGGATGCAACAGCCTGGGAGGGGAGAGGGCCGGGCGACGCGGCGGCATGGAGGGGGAAGCAGATCGGGCGACGGCCCCCGTCGGGTCAGAAAAACGGTCGTTTTCCTGACCGGAGCGTGCCACGCGGTCGCGTCGCCGGCCGTCGGGCTCCCTTCGGTCAAAAAACCCGGTCAGGAAATCAAAGGCAAGGTATTCCCCTTTGCCACGGTTTTTTTTACTGTCCGGCCATGCGCATCGGCTACGCCCGGGTGTCGACCCTGGAACAGAACCTGTCCCTGCAGCGAGACGCCTTGTCGGCCGCCGGGTGCGAGCGGATTTTGGAGGACGCGGTCACGGGCGCGGCCGCCGACCGGCCCGGCCTGGCCCGGGCCCTGGACATCCTGCGGCCCGGCGACACCCTGGTGGTCTGGCGGCTCGACCGGCTCGGCCGGTCCCTGGCCCACCTGATCGCCCTGGTCGGCGACCTCGGGGCCCGGGACATCGGGTTTGCCAGCCTGACCGAGCACATCGACACCGGCACCCCGGCCGGCCGGCTGACCTTCCATATTTTCGGGGCCCTGGCCGAGTTCGAGCGGGGGCTGGTCCGCGAGCGGACCATGGCCGGCCTGGCCGCCGCCCGGGCCAGGGGACGCCGGGGCGGCCGGCCGCCCGCCCTGGACCCGGCCCGGCGGGACCTGTGCCTGCGGCTCTACGCCGAGAAGCGCTACCCCGTGGCCGAGCTGTGCCGCCTCATGGGCATTTCCAAGCCCACGCTCTACGCCTATGTGAAACGCGGACAAAAGGAGGGGAACGCGTGACCGGCATCAGCCTCGAATCCCGCCTGGACCTGTTGGCCGAGTGCGTGAACATCGGCCTTGGCCGCGCGGCCGAGGCGCTCAACCGGATGTGCGACAGCCACGTCACCCTGTCGGCCCCGGAGATCCGGATCATGAACCGGCCGAGTCTGACGGCCGCGGCCTCGGACCGGTGCCCGGCCGTGTGCCAGGGGGTTTTCCTGCCCTTTTCCGGGGCCCTGCGCGGCATGACCGCCCTGGCCTTTTCCCGCGGCGACGCCGCCGCCCTGGTCACGGGCCTGACCGGGGCCATGGGCATTGCCGAGGCCTCGGAACCGATGCGCATCGACACCCTGCGCGAGGTCGGCAACGTGGTCCTGGTCGGCGTGCTCGGGGCCATGGGCACCATGCTCGGCCTGCACGTCGACTACCAGCCCCTGACCACGGCCGACACCCTGGATCCGCTGGTGGCCGTGGCCGACGCCTGCCGCACCGTGACCCTCTACGTCCGGGCCCACTTCTCCCTGGCCCGCTATCTGGTCAAGGGCGACATCCTGGTGGTCCTGGCCGAGGACGGCCTTGCCGCCCTGACTGCGGCCCTGGACGCCAAGATCGCCGCCGCCCTCCGGTAGCGCTTCCCCCCGCGCCTCGGGGGCGCGCCCCCGGGAGTTGCCGGCAAATCCGCCGCCCTGCCTTGACAAGGTCCTTTCCGGCCGGCATCACTGTGAAAGTGAAAAAGCCTTGCCCAAGGGAGGGTCTGTCATGCGCGTCGTCCTCGTCTCCCCCTATCCCGACATCACGGCCTACGGCGTGCGGGCCATTTCCGCCTATCTGCGGCGAAACGGCGTGGACACGGCGGTCGTTTTCCTGCCCGATCCCCTGGGAGACGCCATCCGGGACGCGCCGGAGCGCTATCCGCAAGCCGTCATGGACGCCCTGGCCGGCCTGTGCGCCGACGCCGACCTGGTCGGCGTCTCGCTCATGACCAACTACCTGGACAACGCCGTCCAGATCACCCGGGCCCTGAAGGATCGGGTCCGCGCCCCCATCCTCTGGGGCGGCGTCCACCCCACCATCCGGCCGGCCGAGTGCCTGGAGTGGGCGGACATGGTCTGCGTGGGCGAGGGCGAGGAGGCCATGCTCGACGTCTGCCGGGCCGTGGCCGCCAAAGCGCCTGTGGACGGCATCCCCAACATCCGGGTCCGCCGGCCGGACGGGACCGTGACCGAAAACCCGGTCCGGCCGCTCATCGCCGACCTCGACGCCCTGCCGGCCCCGGACTGGTCCCACCACGGCCACTTCGTCTGGGACGGCCCCTCGGGCGGGACGGACATCCTGCCCCTGACCCCGGACCGGACCCAAAACTTCCTGGCCCGGGGCACGGTCTCCCGGCTGCTCGGCAAGGTCGGCTACCAGACCATGACCGACCGGGGCTGCCCGCACCGCTGCGCCTACTGCGTCAACGACGCGGTCAAGGCCCTGTACGGCCACAAGGGCTACCACCGGTGGCGGTCCATCCCCCACGTTTTGGCCGAGCTCGAGGAGGCGGTGAGGCGGATGCCGTTTATCGGCTACGTCTGGATCTCCGACGACGCCTTTTTCGCCCGGCCCCTGCCGGTCATTCAGGAGTTCTGCCGGGAGTACAAGGCCCGCATCGGCCTGCCCTTCACCTGTCTCGGCAGTCCGGCCACCATCAAGCCGGAAAAGCTGGCCGCCCTGGTTGACGCGGGCATGGTCTATCTGCAAATGGGCGTGCAAAGCGGGGCCAAACGGATCCAGAACCTGTTCGGCCGCCAGGCCATGGGCAACGACAAGATCCTGGCCGCCATGCAACTGATCAACAGCCACAAGGACCGACTCTTGCCGCCAAGCTACGACTTCATCCTGGACACGCCCTACGAGACCACGGCCGACCGTCTCGAAACCGTGCGCCTGATCGCCAAGATTCCCAAGCCCTTCCGGCTCCAGCTCTTTTCCCTGGTCCTCTATCCCGGCACCAGGCTTGCCGCCATGGCCGCGGGCGACGGCTTCCTGACCGACGAGCGCCGTCAGGTCTACGCCCGGGGCTATGCCTCGGACACCCGGGACTACATCAATTTCCTGCTCCAGTGCGCCAAGGACGGCCGGTTCCCGTCCCGGCTCCTGTCCCTGGCCGCCTCGGACACGGTGGCGGCGGCGCTCGGCGCGAAACCCCTGGAACCGGTCTGGCGGGCCGCCTTTGCCGTGGCCGGGCCGGCCAAGCGGCTGGCCAAAAGGGCGCTCGGCCGGGCATGAGAATCCTCCTCGTCCAGTCCTGGCTCGGCGGCGACGGTCCGCCGGTCTATCCCATCGGCCTGGCCTGCCTGGCCGCCAGCCTGTCCGGCCACGACGTGGCCTGCCACGACCCCAACGTGGCCGCCGATCCCCTGGGCGGACTGGCCGCAACCCTGGACGCCTTCCGGCCGGACCTGGTCGGGGTGTCGCTGCGCAACATCGATTCCACCAACACCCGGGTCAACGTCTCCTATGTGGAGCCCTTCGCCCGGGTCCTGGACACGGTCCGGCAGCGGTTTTCCGGTCCCCTGGTCGTCGGCGGGTCCGGGTTCTCCATGTTCGACAGGCGGCTCATGGAGGCCTTTCCGGTCATCGATTTCGGCGTGGCCCTGGAGGGCGAGGGGACCCTGGCCGCCTTGGCCGACGCCCTGGCCGGACCGGACGGCGACCCGGCCAGGGTGCCGTCGCTCTGGATCCGGGAAAACGGGAATATTCGGTTCACCGGCCCGACCCCGGCCGTGGACCTGGCCCAGCTCCCGTCCCCGGACTTTTCGGTCCTGCCCCTGGCCCCCTACGCCGCCGTGCCCTGGGGCGTGGGGGTCGAGACCAAGCGGGGCTGCGCCCTGTCCTGCCTCTACTGTCCGTACGGGTTTTTAAACGGCAAGGCCTACCGCAAAAAGGACCCGGCCCGGGTGGCCGACGAGCTTGCGCGGCTGGAGCGCGACCACGGGCTTTCCCGCTTCACCTTCCTGGACTCGGTCTTCAACTTTCCCCGGGACCACGCCATGCGGGTCATGGAGGCCATGGTCGCCCGGGGCCTGACCCTGTCCTGGTCGGCCTGGTTCACGGAGCGGGGCCTGGACCGGGAGTTTCTGGACCTGGCCCGCCGGGCCGGGTGCGACACGGTCATCTTCTCGCCCGACGCCTTTGGCGACGCGGCCCTCAAAAAGCTCGGCAAGGCGACCTCCGTGGCCGAGATCAAGGCCGCCTACCGCCTGGTGCGGGACATGGGCTGCTTCGAGGTCAGCTACAACTTTTTCAAGAACCCGCCCGGCCAGACCTTGGGCGCGTTCGCGGCCATGGCAGCCTTCGTGGTCCGGGCCCGGCTGCAGATGGGGAGGCGGGCGCACTTCGAGTTCAACAGCCTGCGGGTCGAGCCCCACACCGCCCTGGCCCGGCTGGCCGAGGAGGAAGGGGTCATCGAACCCGGGGCCGATCTCCTTGCGCCCGTGATGTACAGCCAGAAACGGACGGCCTACATTGAGAAGGCCTTTGACCGGCTCCTCAAGGCGGCGGGCAAGTAACGTGCGGGTCACGGAAAGCCCGGCCCGGGACCTCTTGCGCCTTTTGGTCTGGTATCCGCTGCGCCTGGTGGTGGAGCGGCTGCGGCCAAGGACCGGGTTCGCGGTCCTTGCGGCGCTTGGCCGGCTCCACGCCGCCCTGTCCCGGGGTCGGGCCGCCAGGGTCAAGGCGGCTGTGGCCGCGATCGCGCCGCATCTGGACGCGGCCGGCCGGGAGGCCCAGGCGAGGGCCTTTTTTTGCACCCACTACGTCAACCAGCTCTCCATTTTCGTCTATCCCGGCCTGACCCGGGACAACCTGGGCGAAATTCTGGCCATCGAGGGCCTGGACCGGCTGGAGGAGGCCGTTCGGGCCGGCCGGGGCGTGGTCCTGCCGGTCGGGCATTTCGGCCCGTCCCAGCTGCCCCTGGCCGCCCTGGGTCTCCTCGGCCATCCCATGCTCCAGATCGGGTTTCAAAACGACGCCGGCCTGTCGTTTGTCGGCCGCCACGTGGCCTTCCGGCTGCGCCGGATCTACGAGGCCAAGATCCCGGCCGTGATCGTGCCGCCCGGGCCCGGGGCGCGCCGGGCCGTGCGCCATCTGCGGGCCGGCGGCCTGGTCATGACCACCATGGACGACGGTCCGGGCCAGCCGCCGTTCGGCCGCCACGCCGCCTTCGACTTCCCGGGCGGCCCGCTGTCCGCGCCCCTTGGCCCGGCCCGGCTGGCCCTGGCCACGGGCGCGGCCCTGTGCCCGGCCATCCTGACCCCGGGCCGGGACGTCCCCTTTCGCCTGCGCATCGATCCGCCCCTCCCCGTCCCGGACACGCCGGACAAAAACGCCGCCGCCCTGGCCATGACCCGGGACTGCCTGGACCGGTACGCCGGGGTGGTGGCCGCCTGCCCGGGCTGGTGGCACGGCCTGGAAGCGCATGTTGGTCCTTCCGGGGCTTCCGTAGGTAACGGCGCTCAAGCCTGCTTGGGATAGAGCCCAGGCCGCCGCGGAAGAAGTAGATGGCGGTCTTGAAGTGCTCTCTGTTGCGGTAACCGCACGCCCTACGCTTGACGGCCATGATATTGCTGTTGAGGCCTTCGGCCATGCCGTTGGGGGGCCGATGCCGGCAACAGGCCAGGATATTTCCAGATGTCTGGAGAGCATCTCCCCGACCTTGCGCATCGGAGTAAGGTCTGACTTCCTCCAGGGCTTCCAGTGTCGGCCGATGCTTGCCCGGCAGGTCCTCTTCCCGATAAAGCCAAATGTACTTGATCCCCGAGAGACATTCGTTTTCTTGGGTAGAGTCCACGGAAGTGGTGTTCCTGCTGGCGGACCTTGTCCACCGCCTGCCCCACGTGCTGCATGTTGGGGAAGCGGTCGTGGACCATCTTGTGCGCCGCCTCCGGCACATGCATGACCGTAGCCTTGAAGTATGGTTTCCACATGTCCATGGCCACATCCCGGATGCGCTGGAGTTGCTGCGTCGTGAATTGCTGGTAATAGTCCTCGAGGCTCTCGATCCTACAACTTATCTCTCCAAGCGAAGACAGTTCCAGATATTCGTTTGGACAAAAGAATTTTTTCAAGAATCCTTCGAATTGACTTCAAGAAGGGAATTTTTTCGAAAATATAATTGCTCGCCCCTCCTGAAACACGATATCCTCTCGCTGTAAAAAAGTGATGGCTGAAGGAGGTCTTGTGTCGACCGAGCTCTTCGGAGGTAACCAATCTCGAGTTTGATCCTTGATTAACCCCTGAAGGATCAAAAAGTTTCCCATGCTTCAGAAAATAAATTATTTTTTCGCCTATTGTGTAAGAGCCGTAGTAAGGAAGATCTCTTGTTATTAGAAATCGAAGGAGTTGGGTAAATTCTGTAACGTTTGGCGTGGACAAAACGATAGCACCTACAGATAGCGACTCAAGCTCGGCAAGCAAGTGTAAGGCATCATCTCGCTCCAGATGCTCTAAGACTTCAAGGCACAAAATCAGGTCGAACTTTCCCTGGACAGGCAGAGGTAACACAGAAAGATCATGGCGATACGTGTAGGCATCAGGTCGACGACTCTCTGTTTCCTTCAGCTTATCAAGATCAAGGTCAATAATGTGAATTTCACCAACAAGATCTTCTATATGCAATCCTCCTGACGAGCCGACCTCAAGAATGCGACGCCCATGCCCTGTGTGGCTAGTAATTATCTTATTCAAAGAATTTGGCAGGGTTATGTTCATAGTAACTCTCCATAATATTGAAATTTATACTCTGTTCATGTCCATAGAAGCATTTTCTGCTTCGTTTCCCTTTTTCCCAAAACAAGGGAAGCACACATCCCCTAACCAAAAGTATAACCGTACAAAAAGACGCTGCGACTCCTAGCCCCTGACAGCTTCTATTGAAGGCTCTGGCCGGATGGTGATACACTTCACCTGGGTCGCTGTATTGCTACCTCTCCGATCCGTCCGAGGCGTCGTCAGCACAAACAGTCGGCCACTTCCTTGGCTTGATGTAGCTTCGAAGTCAAACTTAAACATGCTCAGCCAACGACTGTAGTCGTGCCCCTTGCGGAGGGCCTTTTTCATCGATGCCAAGATACCGAGCGAGGTCGGCCTTGTTCCTGGCTTGTTCCCGCCGGACGGCTCTGTCCGTGACGTTCCAGGCCTCATTCCTGCTGATCCGCAGCAACCGGCAAGAACCAACCACGGTGGCACACTCGCACAACACGTCGATGATCAAGCGCTCCCTGAGCAAGTTGAATCGCCCTTTGACCTCGGCCCAAGGCACTTTGACCTGAAGCACTCCGTACTTCGTGCCCTTCATGGGCATCCCTGGGCTGACCATAACCAGTCACCAACTCATGGAAAAGTCGGAAGGACCCGCATGTTTTCCCTTGATCGGACACGAGTTGCGGGGCATGGGAACGGCTGACGCCCATATCCCTCCCGGAGCTCCGCCATGCGAAACGCCCTGACCCTGTCCGTCGTCATCCCGGCCCACAACGAGGAAGGCAACATCACGGCCACCGTGGCCGGCCTGCGCCAGGTCCTGACCCGGGAGGGGATTCCCTACGAACTGGTGTTGGTGGACGACAACAGCACGGACGCCACGGCCGGGGTCCTGGAAGGCCTGGCCGGGGAGGACGCGGGGGTGGTGGTGGTGCGCCGGGAGCCGCCGCGCGGCTTCGGCCGGGCCGTGCGCGACGGCCTGGCCCACGCCACCGGGGACGTGATCGTCTTGTGCATGGCCGACCAGTCCGACGACCCCGAGGACGTGGCCGTCTACTACCGCAAGATCGAGGAAGGCTACGACTGCGTCTTCGGCTCCCGGTTCATCCGGGGTTCGACGTGCGCCAACTATCCGCGCCTCAAGCTCTTCGTCAACCGGCTGGTCAACCGGATGCTCCAGGTCCTTTTCTGGACCCGCCACAACGACCTGACCAACTCGTTCAAGGCCTACCGGTCCTACGTCATCCGCGACATCTGGCCGCTCAAGGCTTGCCATTTCAACATCACCATCGAACTGTCGCTGAACGCGCTGATCCGGGGCTACGCCATCGCCCAGGTCCCCATCTCCTGGCAGGGCCGGACCTGGGGCAGCTCGAACCTGCACCTGAGCGAAATGGGGCGGCGCTACCTCTCCACCATGCTGCGGGCCTGGTTCGAGAAGAACCTGATCCTCGACGACCTGCTGGCCGAGTCCGTCACCAGCCGGACCCGGGACCTGTCGGCCCGGCTCTGCCTGGAGGCCCGGGTGGCCGACCTGGAGCGCCGGCTCGAGGCGGTGGAGGGGAAAAAGGCGTGATCACGGTTCAGAGGGAAGGCGATTACGAGCGGGCCATGTCCCTGATCGATGCGCTGCTCGACGTCGTGGGCGACGACGAAGACCATCCGCTGGCCGACGTCCTGGATTACCTGTCCGTCCAGGTCCAGGCTTACGAAGACGCCCATGTCGTCATTCCCGAGGCCGCGCCTGGCGAGGTGCTCCGTTTCCTCATGGACCAGCACGGACTGCGCCAGTCCGACTTGACCGACTGCGCCCCGCAAAGCCGCATCTCCGACATCCTGGCCGGCCGGCGGGACATCAGCAAGGAAATCGCCAAAAAACTGGCCCGGCGGTTCCACGTCAGCACCGACCTCTTCCTGTAGGAAGCGGCCGAGCAAGCGGAGGCCACCCCATGATCCTCATCACCGGCGCGGCCGGGTTCATCGGCTCCAACCTGGCCGCCGGCCTGAACGACCGGGGCGAGACCGGACTTATTCTCTGCGACCGGCTCCGGTCCGGCGAGAAGTGGAAAAACATCCGCGCCCGGCGCTTCGACGACCTCATTACCCCCGAGGACCTGCCCCTGTGGCTGTCCGGCAAGGGCAGGGGGCTGCGGGCCGTGTTCCACATGGGGGCCATCTCCTCCACCACGGTCACGGACGGCGACGCCGTGGTCCGCGAAAACCTCCGCTTCTCCCTGGACCTTCTCGACTGGTGCGCCGCCGCCCGCGTCCCCTTTCTCTACGCCTCGTCCGCCGCCACCTACGGCGACGGCTCCCAGGGGTTCGACGACGACTTCACGCCCGACGCCCTGGCCCGGTTCACGCCGCTGAATCTCTACGCCTTCAGCAAGCACGCCTTCGACGGCATCGTCTGCCGCCGCAAGACGGCCGGCGCGCCGCTGCCACCCCAGTGCGTGGGGCTCAAGTTCTTCAACGTCTTCGGCCCCAACGAGCGCCACAAGGGCTCCATGCAGAGCGTGCTGACCAAGGTTTGGCCTGACATTGCCGCCGGCCGGCCGGTCAGGCTCTTCAAGTCCCACGATCCGGCCTACCCGGACGGCGGACAGAGGCGGGACTTCATCTATGTGCGCGACTGCGAGCGGGTCATGCTCTGGCTCCTGGACCATCCCGAGGTCAGCGGCCTTTTCAATGTCGGCACGGGCACGGCCCGGACGTTTTCGGATTTTATCGCCGCCGGCTTCGCCGCCATCGGCCGGGAGCCGAAAATCGAATACGTGGACATGCCCGAGGCCATCCGAGACAAGTACCAGTACTTCACCCAGGCCAGCCTCGGCGGGCTGAAACGTGCCGGCTACCCCCACGCGGCCATGCCCCTTGAAGAGGCCGTGGCCGACTACGTGTTGCGCCACCTGACCCGGGCCGATCCCTACCGCTGAGCCAAAGGCCGGAGGCTTTTCCATGCACGACGTTTCCGATTCCCTCCCCCTGGCCGCCCTGATCGACGTCTGCGACCGTCTGGACCGGGCCAGGGTCCTGGTGGTCGGGGACATCATGCTCGACCGGTTCGTGCGCGGCCGGGTGACCCGGATCTCGCCCGAAGCGCCCATCCCGATCCTGGCCGTGGAGGACGAGCTGTCCATGCCCGGCGGCGCGGGCAACGTGGTGCGAAACCTGGTCAGCCTGGGCGCGGCCGCGGCCTACGCCGGCGCGGTCGGCGACGACGCGGCCGGCGCGACCCTGCGCGAGCTCCTGGGCGTCTTCCCCGGCCCGGGATCGCGGCTGGTGGTGGAAAAAGGCCGGCAGACGTCGGTCAAGACCCGGTTCGTGGCCGGGCCGACCCACCTGTTGCGCACGGACCTTGAGACCGTCGCCCCCCTGGCCCAGGCCAGCGAACAGGCGCTGATCGAGCTTTTGCCCGAGCTGATCGGGCGGGCGGCCGTGGTCATGGTTTCGGACTACGGCAAGGGCGGGGTGACGCCGGGGGTTCTGGCCGCGCTCCTGGACCGGGCCGGCCAGGCCGGGGTGCCAGTGGTGGTCGATCCCAAGGGCCAGGACTTTGCCCGCTACCGGGGCGCGGCCGTGGTCACGCCCAACCGGGCGGAACTGGCGGCCGTGGCCCGGATGGAGCTTGCCTCCGAGGCCGCCTACGAACAGGCCGCCCGGGGCCTGCTTGCGGCCCACGGCTTCGGCGCGGTGCTCGTCACCCGCAGCGAGGAGGGCATGAGCCTCTATCCGGCCGACGGCCCGGCCCGGCACTTTCCGGCCGCCGGCCGCGAGGTCTTTGACGTGTCCGGCGCGGGCGACACCGTGGCCGCCCTGCTCGCCGCCGGCCTGGCCGTTGGCGCGCCGCTGCCGCTTTGCGCCGTGTTGGCCAACATCGGGGCCGGCATCGTGGTCGGCAAGGTCGGCACGGCGGTCGTCCACCCCGACGAGCTGCGCCAGGCGATCCTGCGCCGCGAGGGCGAGGACGCCACGCAAAAGGAATTGACAAGGGAACGGCTCCTGGAACAGGTGGCCCTGTGGCGCAAGCTCGGCCTCTCGGTCGGGTTCACCAACGGCTGCTTCGACCTGCTCCACCCGGGCCACGCCTCGGTCCTGGCCAAGGCCCGGGCCCAGTGCGACCGCCTGATCGTGGGGCTCAACACCGACGCCTCGGTCAGACGCCTCAAGGGCCCGACCCGGCCGATCCAGGACCAGACGGCTCGGGCCCGGATGCTGGCCTCGCTTGCCTCGGTGGACGCGGTGGTCCTTTTCGACGAGGACACGCCCATGGAGCTCATCCGCGCCATCCGCCCGGACATGCTGGCCAAGGGCGGCGACTACACCATCGCGACCGTGGTCGGCGCGGACGTGGTGCAATCGTACGGCGGCAAGGTCGTGCTCATCGACCTGGAAGGCGAGCTCAGCACGTCGGATATCATCCGCAGGATCCGGGACACGCCGAAGCGGGGATGAATGCTGTCCTGGGCGTGGAGTGATGCGGGGCGGAGGAAAGGGCGGCGGTTTTGACCGGAGCAGCTGTATTCCGAATACTGTTGCTGATCGGCCGCAGGCATACGACGCGCTTCCGCTCGTTGGTGTTTCGCGCGCGGCGAAAGGGATAGAGTTCCTCGTTATGAAATTGTTTGTTTCTTCCACACTGCGCGTCGAAGAACCCCTTTTTTCTTTCAGCAAATTTAAGGCTTGGCGGCAGTCATGTACTTCACCACCTGTCAAAATGAAGCTCACAGAGTTTCCAAGCGCGTCAGCGATGCTGTGGATTTTTGTGCTGAATCCACTCCTGGATCGTCCTAGCGCCTGATTTTGCTGACCCCTTTTGCGCCGGCGGCGTGTTGATGAGCACGGACGATTGTGCTGTCGATCATCAACCACTCCGTGTCCGCTCTTTGACCAGTGAACAAATCGCTTGTGGACGCCTGACCACTTCCCGTATTCAGGAGGTAAGTCACGCCAAGGGGCACCAGTTCTGGCGTCCACATAACAGCTTCGACGAAACGTCGATTATTCTCACCTGTCCTGCCTGGATCACTTTGTTTTCCCGGAAGAGCATCCTTGATGATTTCCCACTGATCATCTCGCAGCCTGTGACGACGTTCCATGCGCAACTTCTTGTTGCGCATTTCTAGCATTCAAACCAATGAATGTCGACACGACCTAGCCTTCTGAGCCAAAAGCAGGAACCAGGGATGCAGGAACTTGTCGTATGGAGATGAAGGAATGATCCTGGACATAGCATTTTGCAATCGCTGCGGGAGTGACCTGCCGGGAATCTTCGGACCAGTCACTTCTTGAGGGGGGCTCCCTGAGTTGAAGTGTTGCCGAGCATCCGGGCATATGCGCCCGGCGTCATCTTAATCCAGGCTCGAATGCGGTCGCACCTCGTTGTAGGTTCTGCGCCAGTCCTCGATGACTACCTTGGCTTCCATCCGGGAGCGAAACCACTCCATGGAGAGGCATTCGTCCCGGAATTTGCCGTTGAAGCTTTCGACCATGCCGTTTTGCCAGGGCTTGCCGGGATCGATCAGAGCCACTTCGAGACTCTGATCCGCCACCCAGCGCAAAAGCGCCTTGGAGACGAACTCCGGCCCGTTGTCCGAACGCAGGTGGCGCGGCGCACCACGCTCGCTCACCAGACGCGACAGGACTTCGATGACCTGGTTTGACCGGATGCTCCCGGCAAAATGCACCTCGAGCGTGTCCTGGCCAGGTGGCGCTCCTGGCCACCAACGCTCGCCTCGAAGGCCTAAAACGGCCTCTTTCGGGCGGCCAGGGCCAGAGCCAGAGGCTACCGGAACGTGGCCAACTTCATCACCAAGATCTACCTGATCGCCGCTCTCATCGGGGATCTCATCCAAAAGTAAATTCAATTTGAAACGTCGAAGAAACAAAATATTCTTCTTGCCTTTAATTGATCTTCTTATCAAGCTGATCAGCTAAAGGTTTAATCAAATGAAAATAGAAAACCAAAAACACGAAAGCAAAAGCCACAACGGCACCTTGAATCAAATACATAGAGTCGCTCATCCACCATCCAGTGCTGGAAACGTAATTTTCGAAAGAAAAACCTTTGATCCAGCCTTTCTCGGGAGAGGGGTCAGGAATGAGATTGAACAGCATCCAAACCTTCGACAGCAATAAAGAAAAAGAGGCAAAAAAAACCATAAAATTATCGGTAAGGTCCATATCTTTGCACGCCAGGATAGTCGCAATGACGACAACGGGATACTCTGCGAGAATTTCTCTGGAAAGTGGCATTAACAACTGAAAAATAGTTATCATGCTAACGAACAAAAAACCGTACCCAAATCTCTGGCATTGCAAAAAAACTTTCTTATAAAAACAGAATGAAACAATAAGAAGCGGGCCAAAGTAAAGTATGTGAGCAATAATAAACTCGGCTGGTCTTTTGGATCTATGAATAAAAATCGAGAAAAAGTAATCTATAGCCATCTTGATGGTTGACCGGTTAAGATCCATAGACATAACAACCGCATGCTCATCGTTTGAGGAAATTAAAGAAAATATCGCGGCCGAGAAGCACAGTACACCGCCAGATAAAATAATTCCCCTATAATTAATTGAAGAAAAGAAGTATTTTGGTTGAAAAAAATTTTTGTTATTCAAGAGAACAAAGTAAGATACTGCTAAAAAGCAATAGACAATACCAAATGAAAGAATAGTGTAAGGCGATAAGAGTAATTCATTTGACTCGCTTAAGTAAAATGTTAATAAAGTGAAAGAAAATAACATAACCAATCCGAAGAAACTCAAGTAGCTAAGACTATTAAAAGGTTCTGGTTGAGAATCACGCCGAGGAAAGATGAGTAAGGCGATGCCAAGAAAGGGGATGGTCGGCCAAGAAAAAACACCTAGTAACATAAAAAAAGTCAAAAAAAATGGTCTCTTTAAGAAAAATGCCCAAAGCATAAAGATCGAAATACAAAAAGCCGTAGTATCTGTAAGAACAGGATAAAATAAATTATACTTAAGAACGGCGTGGTTGCAGAAAAGTCCGAAAGCCCCCAGCCACTTTTTCTTTTTATCAAGTTCAAAAGAATCAGCCAAGTTTCCCCAAGCGATGGCAGCCATGGCGAGGAGAAATAAATTGTACCACTGAAAGAACATTACTACATCTGACGGCCCAGCTACAATATTAGTAGCCTTGAAAAAAATATGGGCTATCAAGCTCGGCAGGATTCGACGAGCCCGAAAAGAAAGTACTTTTGTTTTGCCTTCAAAAATCTCATTGAAATGCATTGCCCATGATCCATATTGTAACCCGTCAAAACCCAACCCGTCGCCACCGGCGATATGCTCACCAACAATATTGTAAAAAGAACCTATAATAATCAACATTATAACAATGTAAAATGTGTGTATTCTGTTGTCAGTGAATAAAAATTTCATTTGACATCCTTTCTTTCTATGCTTTTTCCTAAGATTGTTCGTTGAAACTTACGATTAGATTTTGTTCCGTAAATGTTTTTTTTCAAATCATAGTACATTTCTCGTAGGCGCTCATCAAATCTATTAGCAAACTATTGTTGCCAGCCAAAGGGACGGTGAACTCCATGGAATGGCTTAACGGCAGCCTCCCTGGAGTTTCTCCTTAACGTCATGGCTTTCAGCATCAAAAAATCCTTTTTAAAGGCTGTTTGCTGAGGACAAGTGTCTCCTTTGGCGGCAAAAGCCGTAAAGTGAGGCAGAAAACAGCCTAAGATTTCAGAGAGAACACGGAGGAATTGACCTGCCGGCATTCTTCGGACCACTCAATTCTTGAGGGTGGCTCCCTGAGTTGAAGTGTTGCCGAGCATCCGGGCATATGCGCCCGGCGTCATCTTAATCCAGGCTCGAATGCGGTCGCACCTCGTTGTAGGTTCTGCGCCAGTCCTCGATGAC